>DATNFC010000108.1:0-19893 GCA_035606545.1 Candidatus Methylomirabilota bacterium | reverse complement strand
GCTCTCGTGTCTCGAGTTCCAGCCGCCGCGCACGCGTGTCGTGTGCACGGCGGAGGATTTCCCCTCCGTGCTCTATCTCTACGAGGGCCTCGAGCGCCGCGGCGCCGAGCTGGTGAAGGTCGGCGCGCGCGACGGCCGTCGCATCGACGAGGCCGACATTCTTGCGGCGATAGACGAGCGAACGGCGTTGGTGGCCGTGTCGCACGTGCTGTTCCGCACGTCGCAGCTCGTGGACCTGGGCCCGGTGCTGGCGAAGGCGCGCGCCGTCGGCGCGCTGTCGATGGTGGACGCGTACCAGTCGGTGGGGATCGTCGACGTGGACGTGCGCGCGCTCGCGCCGGACTTCCTCACCGGCGGCAGCATCAAGTGGCTCTGCGGCGGCCCGGGCACGGGCTATCTGTACGTGAGCCCGCGCGTGCACGCGCAGCTCCACCCGGCGCTCACCGGGTGGTTCGGGCACGAGTCGCCGTTCGCGTTCGAGCCCGGTCCGACGCGGCTCCACGCCGGCGAGCGGCGGTTCTGGAACGGCACGCCGTGCATTCCCGCCTACTGCGCGGCGCGGCCGGGCGCGACGATCGCGGCCGAGATCGGCGGCGAGGCGCTGCGCGAGAAATCGCTGCGGCTGACCGGCCGGCTGCTGAGCCTCGCCGACGACCTGGGGCTCAAGGTGGGTTCGCCGCGCGAGCCCGCGCGCCGCGGCGGCACGGTGTGCCTGGACGTGCCGAACGCCGAGAAGGTGTGCGCCCGGCTGCTCGCGGAGGACGTGCTGCTCGACTTCCGCCCCGGCGTGGGCATCCGGCTCGCGCCGCACCACTACACGCGCGACGACGAGGTGGACGAGGTCATGCGCCGCGTCCGCCGCGCGGTGGACGCCGAGCGCTGAACGCCCGCCGGTCGCGGTGACGCGCGCCGCGAGCGTGCGGTAATGTGCGCGGATTCCCAGCAATCCACGACACCCTGTGCCAAGGAGCAGCCATGGAGACGGCAACCGCGGAGCGGAAGGCCCTCAAGATCGTCCGCGAACCCAAGGTCTACCTGGTCGGCCGCCAGGTCACCGACGAGGCCGCGCTCGCGAAGTTCCTCGCCGATGAGCACGTGACGTGGCAGACCGACACCGAGGTGGGCGCCGAGAAGCTCGCCGAGGTGGCCGGCCGCGTCTGCTACATGAGCTACGGGAAGGGCCGGAAGACGAACAAGGAGTTCATCGGCCACATCATCGAGGTGGGCCACGGCAGCGTGCTGGAGCACGGCGTGTGGAGCTTCCTCGTGACCGGCGTGTCGCGCTCGTTCACGCACGAGCTGATCCGCCACCGGCACTTCTCGTACTCGCAGCTGTCGCAGCGCTACGTCGACGAGAGCGACTCGGACTACATCGAGCCCGACGTGATCGCGACCGACCCCGAGCTGCACCGCGTCTGGACCGAGGCCGTGAACGCCGCGCGTCACGCCTACGACGAGCTGGTGAAGGGGCTCGAGGCCCGCTTCACCGACGTGCCCGAGAAGACGCTGCGGCGGAAGATGGCGCGACAGGCCGCGCGCTCGGTGCTGCCGAATGCCACCGAGACCAAGATCTTCTTCACGGGCAACGCCCGGGCCCTGCGCCACTTCATCGAGCTGCGCGGCAGCGAGCACGCCGAGGTGGAGATCCGCAAGGTGGCGGTGCAGGTGCTGAAGCTGATGCAGCAGGAGGCCCCGAACCTGTTCGGCGACTACACGCTCGAAGCGCTGGCAGACGGCACGTTCGCCACCCGGACGCCCCACGTGAAGGTATGAGTCGCGCAGCGAACGACAGCTCGATCGTCCGGCGGCCGGTCACGCGCGTGACCGGCCGTTCGCGTGAGACGCGCGACGACGCGCTCGCCGTTGAACGGCCGCTCGAGATCCGTGTCGATGCCCGCTCGCTCGCGGTGACGTTGCGAACGCCCGGGAACGACCGCGAGCTGGCGCTGGGCTTCATGGCGGGCGAGGGCGTGCTGCGCTCCGCGGCGGACGTCACCGCCGTGCGCGAGACGCCCGCCGACTGCGCCGACGCGCCCGACGTGCTCGACGTCTCGCTCGCTCCGGGGAGGGTCGTGGACTGGACCAAGCTCGAGCGTCACTTCGCCGCGACCGCGGCCTGTGGGCTGTGCGGGCGCGCGCACCTGGACGCGCTGCGCGCGGGCCTCGTGCCGGTGCCAGCCGGGCCCCCGATCGACGTCGAGACGCTGCTCGCGTTGCCGGCGCGGGTCCGCGGCGACCAGGCCACCTTCGAGGCCACGGGCGGCCTGCACGCAGCCGTGTGGTGCGATGCGGCGCTCGAGCCACGCGTGCTGCGCGAGGACGTGGGCCGGCACAACGCCGTGGACAAGGTGTGCGGCTGGCTGCTCGATCAGGGCCGGCGGCCGGTGAGCGAGGGCCTGCTCTGGGTGAGCGGCCGCGCCGGCGCCGAGCTGGTGTTGAAGGCCGCGCGCGCCGGCATCCCCGCCATGGCCGCGGTCGGCGCGCCGTCGTCGCTCGCGGTCGAGCTGGCCGAAGCCGCGGCGATGACGCTCGTAGGGTTCCTGCGCGAGGGGCGGATGAACGTGTACACGGGGGAGGGGAGGCTCGCGAGATGAACGCTCAGTGCGCGCTTCTTCCCTGCGGCCGCGCGTTCCAGATCGTCATGCACAGCGCGAGCCCGATCACGGCGACCGGGATCATCGCGGCGGGCCACACGCTCCAGCTCGCGGGTTGCGCGGCCTCGGGTCCCTTCGGCAGCGCACGGCCGTAGTAGAACGCCTGCACGCCGGTGCCGAGGTAGACGAAGCCGTCGATGATCCCGGTCACGATGCCGGCGTTCTTCGTACCGCCGAAGTCCGCCGAGGCCGTGCCGGAGAGCATGCCGTGCACCCCGATCACGCACAGCGACATGAAGATCACCGACCACGCGAGCCCCGGCTGTCCGAGCGTGAAGAACGCACCCAGCGTGCCCACGAGCATCCCAGCGTAGAGCACGGCCGAGACCGGGCCGCGCCGGCTGCCGAAGACGTGGTCGGAGATGAACCCCGCGAACACGCCGCCGAGGATGCCGGCGATGCACAGCAGCAGGCCCCAGTTCTCGTAGACGAAGCCCGTCTGGCCGACCGCCTTCGCGTAGAGGCGGTACTGCTTCATCACCGACTGGCGCAGGAATCCCGAGCAGAACTCGATGGCGACGATGATCCAGATGACGCGCTGCGAGAACATCACGCGCAGCACCTGTCCCAGGCTCATGCGGCCCACCTGGCCCGAGGTGGCGTCGCCGGTGTCGAAGTCCTGGAGCCCCGCCTGGCCCGGCGAGTCGCGCACGATCGCGAGCGTCACCAACATGCAGGTCACGAGCACCGCGCTCGGCACCCAGAACGCCATCGCGTACCCGAACGCCTTCTGCAGCGCGAGCGACCAGTCGTAGGAGAAGTAGAGCCCGAGCGAGATGAGGATGCCGAACAGCCCACCGAGCACGCCGCGCTCGCGAACGTGGAACCAGGGCGCGTTCACCTTGACGATGCTCACCGCGCCGAAGCTCTGGAAATACATGTTGATCGCGTTCAGGAGCAGCAGCGAGCGCTGGATGGTCGCGGCGTCGGCGCTCGACGAGGCGCCCTGGAACGTGAGCGCCATGAACAGGTTCACGATCGCCGAGCCCGCCGTCGCCAGCAGCATCGTGAAGCGGCCGCCGAAGCGGTCGGTGAGCGGGCCATTGATCAGGAAGCCGAACCCGTACACCCAGGCGCCGATCCCATCGATCTCGTTGAACGCCGACTTCGACAGCAGGCCGGCCTTGTCCAACTCGCCCGCGATCGCGGACAGGTTGTAGCGACCGAAGTAGAGGAACGCGTAGGTGAGGCCCAGGGGCACCCAGTTGAGGATGCGCCGGCGCTTGAACTCGTCCGAGTGCCCGATCTCCACCTTCGGCAGCCGGCGGAGGACGAGGCCCACGGCGACCAGCAGCCCGAGGATCGGCAGGAGTTTCTGCACCCACAGCGGCATGCGGCCTCCATCGCGAGGGGCTGGCCCGCCCGGCGGCCGGGCGGGTCGAGAGCGACGAGCGTAGGAAAGCCCGCGCGGGAGCGGCGGTCAAGGCACGGGGCTGACGGCCTGCGTCGGCGACGCGCCTGGCCCAGCGCACAGCTCCGGCTTCACCGTCCGGCTGATCCTCGCGCCGAAGAACGAGAGCGCGCGCTTCACCCGGTCCTCGAGCCGGGCGCCCGCCATGTCGTGGCAGCGCCTGGCCGCGATGCGTGCCTCCTTCTCGTGCATGCCCAGCGCGCAGATCCAGGGCACGACTTCTTCCTCGTGGGGCTGGAGGCGTTCCTCTTCCGCCTTCTGCTCTCGGATCCGCGCGCGCTCAGCTTTCGCGGCTGCCCTCGCTGCCTTCGCTGCCGCGCGGGCTTGCGCCGCCTCCTTTCGCTTCCGCGCCATGAAGCCGGCGCCGAACGTCTGCTCGGCGGCGTGTTGGTTGTGTCCGTGGCAGCGGAGACGCAGGTTCTCCACGGTCGACTGTCCACCCTTCGCGACCGCGATGATGTGGTCGTACTGGACGTCGCCGCAGGCCTCGCAGCGACGGCCCGTCTCGCTGACGAACGTGCACCGGCCACCATCGCGGATCCAGACGGAGCGCTTCGTCTCGGTGGAGATGTAGCGAGGGTCGGAACTCAGGTTGTTCCCGGCCTTCCGTGGCTTGTCGCAGGCGCCGTACCGGACACGCTCCATCCTGGCGATCAGCGCGTTCACGGCCAGTGCGTAGACCTCTGCGATGTCGCCGCGCGACACCTGATGGCCAAGCAGGGTCTGGAGATAACGGAACTGCTTGTCGTGTGCGAGGCTGCGAGTGAACTGGACGGCGAAGGACTCGGCTGACAGTGGGGACACTCGGGCACGCACAGGAGGGTTCCCCGGGGAACACTCGGTCGGGCAAGTCGCTGCGATGCCGTGACCGTCAGGTGTCCTTGGGGACACCTCAGCGCTGAGAGACCCCGTCATTCCGCCGCACGTAGCGTTCCCCGGGGAACCCTGATCCCTCGGAAACCGCTCGGCGAGCAGCAACTCGACATCCTCGCTGCGCTTGCCGGTGGCGGCGAGCAACAACTCGTCGGCGTTCTCGGGTGTGAGATGGGCGGCGAGCGCGACGAGCCCGCTCAAATGCACCCGCCCCTCGGCCAGCGCCGCGAACACGGCGGGGCAGCGATGACCCGCCCGCGCGACTCGGATCCGTTTCTTGGCCGCCTGGTCCGAGAGCTTCAGCTCCCCGACGCAGTACGCGAACATCGAGGGATACGCCGCCGGCAGGTACAGCTTGCGGTGATCGAACTCCGCGATGTGGACCACCAGTTCCGCGGTGGAGACGGATTCCTTCGCGGCGGCAGCGGACAGCTCCCGACGGAGCGACTCGTCGGACAGGTGCGTCAGCGAGTAGTAGTGCACGATGACCTTCGACGGGGGCGGGTGGTCGAGGGCCGACGCCGGAATTCTAGCAGTGGCGAAATCGACGCCCACAGATGCCTGTACAGCGCGAGATCAGCCGGCGGATGGAGTTTTCGAGCGCGACGCGCTCATTCGTGCTCAGCGCCCGCGCACGGAATTCAGGCGCACATCCGCAACGTCACCGCGAACTCGCGAGCGCTCACATCGCGAAACGCGTCAATACAAATCGATGCAAACCCGTGGAGCGAAGCGCAGCCTCAGCCGGCGATGAGCCGCCGATCGGTGGTGTGGTCGCCGCTCGTCTCGAGCGTGGATCGCGCCCGACCTCGGCAGCGCCCGCAAGAGACCCCTGCGCCACCCGCCCGCCCGCTACGCCCCCAGCCGCTCCTTCACCGCGCGTGCCCGCGACCGCGACACGGGCACCTCGGTGCGCGCCGCATCGTCGAGCTGGAGCCGCCACGTGCCGGCGAAGCCCGGCCGCAGCGCCGCGGCGTGGTCCAGGTTCGCGATCGCCGAGCGATGCACGCGCACGAATCGCGCCGGGTCGAGCTTTCGCTCCAGCTCGTCGAGCGTGAAGTTCACGTAGTGACGGTCGGCCACTGTGGCCGCGAACACCAGCTTGTCCTCGGCGCCGAACCACAGCACGTCGTCCGCCTTCACGATGAGCTGCTTCTGGCCGATGCGCACGGTGAAGCGTTCGAGCGTCTCGGCGCGGTCCACCCGCGCCGGCCCGACGCTCGCCAGGATCTGCTGCAGCTGTCGCGCCAGCTCGTCCGGGCGTGCGAGTGCGGCACGCACGCGGTCGATCGCCGCCGCGAGCCGCTCGGGGCGGAATGGCTTCAACAGGTAGTCGACGGCGTGCTCCTCGAACGCTCGGACCGCGTAATGGTCGAACGCGGTCACGAACACCACCGCCGGCCGGTGGGCGATGCGCGACAGCAGCGCGAAGCCGTCCTCGCCCGGCATCTGCACGTCGAGCAGCACGAGGTCCGGCCGCAGCGAGTCCACGAGCGGGGCGGCCTCGGGCACGGAACCCGCCTCGCCGACCACGTCCACGCGCTCGATCCCGCCGAGCAGCCGGCGGAGCCGCGCGCGGGCGAGCGGCTCGTCGTCCACGAGCATCACGCGCAGCGGCGTCGTCATGCCTGCCCCTCGCTGGGCAGCGGGGGCCCGCATTCCACCGGCGTGATCGCGCGTTCGAGCCGGGGCAGGGGCGCGGGTGCGAGCGGCAGCGTGATGCGCGCGCGCGTGCCCCGGCCCGGCGCGCTCTCCAACGCGAACCCGTGCTTCTCGCCGCCCAACCGCAGCCGCTCGCGCACCGACTCCAGCCCGACGCCGTTGCCCCGAGGCCTCGTCCCCAGCGAGAAGCCGGGGCCGTCGTCGGCGATCTCGGCGGTAAGCGTGTCACCGGAAGCATCGCGCCGCACGCGCAGCGTGATCGTACCGCCCTCTGCGCGCGGCGCCACGGCGTAGCGCACGGCATTCTCCACCAGCGGCTGGAACAGCAGCCCCGGCACGGGCACGTCGTCCAGCCCCGGCTCCACGTCCTCGATCACGCGCAGGCGGTCGCCGAAGCGCACGCGCTCGATCGCGAGCCACGAGCGCAGGAACTCCAGCTCATCCGCGAGCCGTGTGTGCTCGCGCCCGCTTGCGGTGAGCGCGTGCCGGAACACTTCGGCGAGCCGCGTCACCACGTCCTCGGCGGCGGCGGGGTTCTCGTGGATCAACGCCGCGATCGAGTTGAGCGTGTTGAACAGGAAATGGGGATTCACCTGGGCGCGCAGCGCGCGCAGCTCGGCGCGCTCCAACTCGGAGCGCATGCGCTCCAGCGCCACCGCGCGCGCCACCGCAGCACGGTAGAAGACGCGCGCGTAGATGATGCCGCCGACCAGGAACGAGAACGCGACCGCGAACATGCCCGACATGAGCCACGCGCGCGGCGAGCCGAGGAACCCGGGGACGAGGAAGCGGTTCACGATCCCGGCCGCGAGGAACGAGGCGCTCACCGACACCACGAGGTACGTCGCCGCCTCGGGCAGCCAGCGCCGCGCCCGCTCCGGCTCGCGTGCGCGCAGGATGGGGATGAGCAGGCGCTCGGCCAGCACCGTGGCGCTGCGGATCACCAGCGCGAACACGAGCGACACCACGTACGCCCAGCCATAGCCGTGCAGGTCGGTGCCGTAGAGCGTGCCGAAGAACAGCGCGAACGGCACCGCCCACAGCGCCGGCGCCAGGACCAGCGACACGAGCACGTTCGAGCGATAGGGGGCGGGGAGTGCCGTCGGGTCCGTCATGTGCCCATCCCACCGCATCGCGCGCGCGCGCGCCACGCCGCACCCGATGAACGGTCGGGTGGAGCCGACGAACGGTGACCGGCGGCCGGCCGCGGACCAGGGCTCACGGCGCGAGCCGGACGCGCTTCCAGCGCGCGCCGGCGCGCTCGTAGCGCAGGCGATCGTGCATGCGGTCGGGGCGGCCCTGCCAGAACTCGATCGCGCGCGGCACGAGCCGGAGCCCGCCCCAGTGCGGCGGCCGCGGCACGTCGCCGCGCGCGAAGCGGGCGCGCATCGCCTCCAGCCGGCGCTCGAGCGCCGCACGCGAGGGCAGCACGCGGCTCTGCGGCGAGGCCCACGCGCCCAGCTGCGCGCCGCGCGGCCGCGTGGCGAAATAGCGGTTGGATTCGGCGGCGGTGAGGCGCACGACTCGTCCTTCGACGCGCAGCTGCCGATGCAGCTCCGGCCACCACATCACCACCGCCGCGTGCGGCCGCTTCGCCAGCTC
Source organism: Candidatus Methylomirabilota bacterium (assembly GCA_035606545.1). Classification (GTDB taxonomy): domain Bacteria; phylum Eisenbacteria; class RBG-16-71-46; order RBG-16-71-46; family RBG-16-71-46; genus JAIOPA01. The sequence continues at coordinate 11,691 of DATNFC010000108.1, read as the reverse complement.
CCGGGCCTTGGCGCTCTCGAGATTCGTGTAGAACGTGAACCCGCTCGCGTCGGCCTGCTTGAGGAGCACCATTCGCGCTCGCGGCCGGCCGCGAGCGTCCACGGTCGCGAGCGTCATCGCGTTGGGCTCGAGGAAGCCGTGGCGCATCGCGTCGAGGAACCAGCGGTTGAGCAGCGGCAGCGGCGAGGCCGGGGCGCGCGACTCGAGCAGCACCGGGCCGCGGTACTCGCGGCGCACGCGGGCAAGGGGCATGGCGCGAGCGTAGCGTTACAAGTGCTCGCGCGCGAGCGCGCGCGTACGCGCGTGCAACCGGAGAGGGGGGCGAACCTAGAACCGAATGCTCAGGCTCCCCGCGACCAGATCGTCCTGCAGCCGCTCGGCGGCGAACGGGTAGCGCCGCGTGCGCTGGCACGCCAGCTTCACGCGAGCACTCTCGGTCACGCGATACCCGACCACGGCCTCGTAGCGGTCGACGTCATCGTCCCACGCCCGCGTCACCGCGGTGCTCGTGGTGACGTCCGAGTAGCGCAGCGCCTCGCCGCGCGCCGCGAGCCAGGCGCCGTTCGGGAGCGACCAGCGCGCCTCGGCGTAGCCGCCGTCCACGTCGAGCGTGCCGGTGAGCGCGGTCTCCCAACGCCGGTGCACGCCCTCGCCACGCAGCTCGAACGGGCCGCGCATGAACTCGGCGTCGGCCATGACCGTGGTCTCGTGGTAGTCGCGCACGTCCTTCCCGGTGGGGAGAACGAACGAGTACCAGGCCGGCATCCACGTCCCGTCCGCACCTGAGACGCCGAACCGCACGCCGGGCACGGGTACGACGCCGAGCCGGCCGAGATACGTCGCCCCGGGCGTGTTGTCCGGGCCCGGCGAGGGCCAGCTCGGCGAGCCCTGCATGACGCCGAGCGAGAACTCGAGCGGCCGTTGCGAGCCGACGATGACGGCGCCCACGTCCCACCAGCGCTCGTCCACGACCGGCAGGTACGGATGGTCTGCGTCGTTCGCGAACTGCCCCGTGCCCGCCTTCGCCACCTGCTGGTCGACGGAGAGTGCCGGCACGTCCCAGCGGAGACTCGTACGGTACTGATAGATGAGCGGCGTGCCCACGAACGCGTTCTGGTCCGAGTACGTGCGCGGCGCGTACGTGCCGATCGGCCACGGGATCTTGCCCGCCTCGAGCGACAGGTCGCGATCCAGCCACGGCGTCCACAGCGCGTACGCGCCATCGGCGCGGATGACCTCGTGGAGGCCCTCGTGCAGGATGGTCTGCACGTGCAGCTCGAGGTTCGGCGACAGCTGGGCGTCGAGGAACAGCCGGAAGCGGTAGGGATCGAAGTTCGAGTCGCCGAACGTGAGCCGGTTGAGCGCGGTGCCCTCCACCGACGACACGAGCCCCAGGTCCAGCAGGCCGCGCACCTTCATCGCCGGTGCCGCGGCCGCGATGCCCGGGAGCAGCGCCAGGCACAGGAGCCCGCGCGCGATCGTCCGTCTCACGCGGCGACCTGGCCGCGCTCTTCGCCGGTCGCCCGTGCGCCGGGGAACACCATGGTGAACGTGCTGCCGCGGCCCTCGTGGCCGTCCACGAGCAGCCGCCCGCCGTGCGCCTCGACCACCCGGCGCACGAGCGCCAGGCCGAAGCCCATGCCGGCGACGTTGAACTCGAGACCGGTCGCGGTGTGGTGGTGGCGCGAGTCGTGCGGTACGTACGTGTCGTCGAGAAGCCGGGCCCTCGCCTCGTCCGAGAGCCCGATGCCGGTGTCGCGCACCTCGATCGAGAAGTCCTGACCCGACGCGGACGCGCGCACGGTCACGGAGCCGCCATCCGGCGTGAAGCGGATGCCGTTCCTGACGAGCGCATCCAGCGCGTGCAGCACCTGGTTGCGATCGAGGATCGCGTGGCGCGCGTCCGGCTCCACCTCGACCTGCAGCGTCACCTGCCGGTCGGGCGCCACCGTCGTGGCTTCGCGCAGCGCGTCGGCGAGCAGCGGCTCCACGCCGCAGAGTGCCGGCGCCGGCGGGCCCTCGCTGCCGTCGCTCTGCGCCATCCGCGTTGCCGAGACCGCGATCTTCTCCAGCGACTGGCAGGCGCGACCGATCGCGTCCAGCCCGTCGGCGAATGCCTGCGTGCCGGACTTCACGAACTCCCCGCGCAGCAGGTCCTCCCAGCCGCGGATGATGCTGATCGGCGTCCTGAGTTCGTGCGAGGCCACGGCGATGAACTCGCTCTTCGCGCGCGCCACCTCCTGCAGGCTGCGCACATAGGTGCGCTGGCGTCGCCGCATGTCGTCGAAGCGGCGCGCGAGGTAGCCCATCTCGTCCTCGCGGCCGCGGTCGATCGGCACCTCCCATTCGCCGCGCTCCATCGCCGAGGCGGCGACGACCAACTGGCGGATAGGGTGGGTGATGTGGCCGGCGATGAACAGCGACGCCGCGGCCACGGCCGCGAGCAGCAGCAGCCCCAGCTCCACCAGGTGGCCGCGCACCGAGCGCAGGAACGCGGTCTCGGCCTCGAGCGAGCGCTGCAGCACGTACACCTGCCGCGCCGGATTCGCCGCCATCGGCAGCGGCCGCACGAGGGACACCCAGCCCGACGCCTGGAGCGGATCGGAGCCAGAGACCGCGGGCTGGGTCGCCGCGCGGCGCGCCACCTCGCGATCCTCGGGATCCTCGAGCGTGGTGCGCGTGATGCGCTCGTCGGAGAGGAACGTGACTTCGCTGCGCGTCAGCTCGCGCAGCTGCGCGGCGAGCGCGCCGCTCACCTCGCGCCCCAACAGCAGCGCGCCGACGACGCGATTGTCCGCCACCACCGGCGTGCCCACGAGCAGCACCTGCGCGCCGCGCTGCGACACGGCGCGCTTCTCCGCGCGGCCGGCGAGCGCCGACGTCACCAGCGTGTCGCGGCCGATCGCGACCATGGTCATCCGGCCCACCGACGCCATGACGTCGCCGCGGCTGTCCACGATCTCGAAGACGTCGGGATGTGCGAGCTGCTGGAAGTCCTGCGCCACGCCCGCCACCGTGGCGAGGAACTCGCGGTCGTGACGTCCGTGCGGCAGCGCCAGCACCGAGAAGAAACGTGGGTCGCGCACGATCACCGCGCCGGTCACCGAGAGCTCCGCGGCGCTCGCCGACAGCATGTTCTCGAACAGGTCCGCGGCCCGTCGCAGGTCGCCGGTCAGGTCCTCCTGGCTGCGCGCGGAGACGCCCCGGTCCACGAACCACAGCGTGGCGGCGGCCAGCGCGAGCAGCGGCAGCGCGGTGAGGAGCAGGATCTTCCAGCGCAGGCCGACGCGGAGCATCAGAAGCCCACGTCCAGCGTCACGTCGCCCGAGGGCGGCACGTCGACGTCGAACTCGCGCGCGGGGAAGTCCGGGTGCCAGGCGCGGACGCGGCAGCGGCCCGGCGACAGGCCCGTGAGCGCGAAGCCGCCGTCGGCCGCGGGCCGCGCCCAGTGCGCGTTCGGCACCACGAGCACGAACCCGGCCATGTCGCTGTGGATGTCGCAGAACACGTTCACCTGGCCGGCCCTCGAGAACTGGATCGAGCGCGACTGGCCGCGCGGGTACTTGCCGAGGTCGAAACGTCGGGGCGGCGAGACGCTGAACACGTTGTGGTAGATCGGGTCGAGGTTCGGGAAGTCCACGACGCCGCCCACCGGTACGACCACGACGCGCGGTTCGAACGCCTGCCCGCGCTGGGCGAGCCGCGGGTGGTCCGCCGGCGTGGGCGCGGAGGCTCCGCTCATGGGCGACTCCACGTAGATCACCGCGTCGGTCACGAGCCCGCGGGCCGGCCGCTCGGGCGCGGGCAGGCTCGACGCGCGGCCCGCGTAGGGCTTGAAGTGCACGTCGACGGCGGGCGCGGGCGGCACCGTCACGCGACCGCGAAGTTCGCCGGCGTGCGACGTCGCGGCGAACGTGAGCAGCAGCGCGAGCGTGAGCGATGGGCGCATCGCAACTTGCTTCGCATCGGGCATCGCATCTTCCCTGAGGCGGTGAACGGGCTGCGGGCTGATTCCCGGGGGTTATCGACCGTTCCCGCGCCCCGCTGGAGGCTGCGCTGCGGCGCGACCCGTGCCGCGCGGGCGGGAGAGTGGTGATCGCCAAAGCAAAAGGCCCGAGCCAGTTAGCCCGGGCCCTTCGTTCTCCTGCGAGCCGAATCAGCGGTAGGCGGAGAGCCCCGTCACCGCTTCTCCCAGCACCAGCGTGTGGATGTTGTGAGTGCCCTCGTACGTGTACACGGACTCGAGGTTGCACATGTGCCGCATCACCGGGTACTCGGCGGTGATGCCGTTCGCGCCGAGGATGTCGCGCGCTTCGCGTGCGATCGAGAGCGCGATCTCGCAGTTGTTGCGCTTGGCGAGCGACACCTGCGCCGGCGTCGCCGTGCCGCGTTCCTTGAGCCGGCCGAGCTGCACGCACAGCAGCTGCGCCTTCGTGATCTCGGTGAGCATTACAGCGAGCTTCGCCTGCACGAGCTGGTACTGGCCGATCGGCTTGCCGAACATGATCCGGCTCTTCGAGTACTCGGCCGCCGAGTGGAAGCACGCCATCGCCGAGCCCACGACGCCGAACGCGATCCCGAACCGTGCCTGGGTGAGACAGCCGAGCGGGCCCTTCAAGCCTTCGACGTTCGGCAGCAGCGCGTCTTCCGGCACATGCACGTCCTGGAGAATGAGCTCGCTCGTCACCGACGCGCGCAGCGAGTGCTTGCGCTTCTGCTCGGGCGCGGAGAAGCCCTTCGCCTTCGTGTCCACGATGAAGCCGCGGATCACTTCCTTGCCGGCCTTCTCGTCCTTCAACTTCGCCCACACGATCGCGACGTGTGCCATGGTGCCGTTTGTGATCCACATCTTGGTGCCGTTCAGCACGTAGCCGTCCGCCACCTTCTTCGCGCGCGTGATCATGCCGGCCGGATCGCTGCCGTGGTCCGGCTCGGTGAGCCCGAAGCAGCCGATCAGTTCGCCCTTCGCCATCTTCGGCAGGTATTTCTGCCGCTGCTCTTCCGAGCCGTAGGCGAAGATCGGGTACATGACGAGCGAGCCCTGCACGGAGGCGAACGAGCGCAGTCCCGAGTCGCCGCGCTCCAGCTCCTGCATCGCCAGCCCGTAGGCGGTGGGCGACACGCCGGCGCAGCCGTACTTCTCCGGCAGCGAGGCGCCGAGCAGGCCCATCTCGGCGACCTCGGGGATCACCTCGACGGGGAAGTAGGCCTTTTCGTAGGCCTCCTCGACGAGCGGCAGGTAGCGCTCCTCGACCCAGTCGCGGACGTGGTCGCGGATCTGGATCTCGTCCTCCTGGAGGAGCGAGTCGATGTCGTAGAAATCCACTCCGGTGAAGCGGGGCATGGCGGCTCCGAGGGACTGGCGCGCGGGGCGCGGGAGGGCACCGGCGGCGGCATGGCGCGGTGGGGCCGCGACGGGTGCCGATGCGTGAGAGCGCGGCGGAGTATAGGAGGCGTTCCGCGGGCCCACAACCGCGCGATCCGCGCATTGCGGGGGCGCCGCGGCGCGGCGTAGGGTCGATGTCCATGTGGTCCGCGTTCAGCCCCCAACCGAGGATCCGCCCATGGTCCATCGACCGCTCCTCCGCGCCGGCGTGGTGGCCGGCCTGCTGCTCGTGACGTTCTCCGCCGACGGCTTCGACGCGTTCGCCGGCACGCCCGGGACCGGCCGCGCCGGCGCCACGCGATCGGTGGTGTATGCGAACCACGGCATGGTGGCGTGCGCGCAGCCGCTCGCGGCCCAGGCGGGACTCGAGGTGTTGAAGGCTGGCGGCAGCGCCGTGGACGCGGCGATCGCGGTGAACGCGTGCCTCGGCCTCATGGAGCCCACGTCGAACGGCATCGGCGGCGACATGTTCGCGATCGTCTGGGACCCGAAGACGAAGAAGCTCCATGGCCTGAACGCCTGCGGCCGCTCGCCGCTCAACCTGAAGCTCGAGCAGATCCCGCCCGACACCGACGGCACGATCCCGCTCTACTCGCCGTACTCATGGAGCGTGCCGGGCACCGTCGACGGCTGGGCGGAACTGCACGCGAAGTTCGGCAAGCTGCCGTTCTCGCGCGACCTCGCGCCGGCGATCTCTTTTGCAGACGAAGGCTTTCCGTTGTCGCCCGTGATCGCGTCCGACTGGGCGCGCGGCGCGGAGCGGAACAAGGACAAGCCCGGCTTCGCCGCGGTGTTCATGCCCGGCGGTCACGCGCCCGCCGAGGGCGAGATCTTCAAGAACCCGGCGCTCGCCCAGACGCTGCGCCTGATCGCGCAGAAGGGCCGCGATGCCTACTACAAGGGCGCGATCGCGCAGGAGTTCGTGAAGTACTCGAGCTCCGTGGGCGGCTTCTTCACGCTCGAGGACTTCGCGAAGCACAAGTCGGAGTGGGTCGACCCGGTGAGCGTCGACTACCACGGCTACACTGTGTGGGAGCTGCCGCCGCCGGGACAGGGGATCGCGGCGCTCCAGCTCCTGAACGTGCTCGAGAACTTCGACTTGAAGGGCATGGGCCGGAACTCGGCCGACTTCTGGCACGTCATGACCGAGGCGAAGAAGGTCGTGTTCGCCGATCGCGCGCGCTACTACGCCGATCCCGACTTCGCGAAGGTGCCCGTGGCGCAGCTCCTGTCCAAGGACTACGCGAAGGAGCGCGCGGCGCTCGTGGACATGAAGCGTGCGGCGCTCACCGACCTGCCCGGCGAGCCGGCGGCGCTGAACCGCCGCGAGACCACGTACTTCTGCACCGCCGACGCCAACGGCATGATGGTGTCGATGATCCAGAGCAACTACACCGGCTTCGGCAGCGGCTACGCGATCCCGGCGCTGGGCTTCGGCATCCAGGACCGCGGCAACCTGTTCGACCTGAAGCAGGGCCGGCCGAACTCGTACGCGCCCGGCAAGCGGCCGTTCCACACCATCATCCCCGCGTTCATGACGAAGGACGGCGCGCCGGTGATGGCGTTCGGGTTGATGGGCGGCGACATGCAGCCGCAGGGCCACGCGCAGGTCGTGGTGAACCTCGTCGACTTCGGCATGAACCTCCAGGAGGCGGGCGACGTCATCCGCTTCCACCATACCGGCTCCTCGGAGCCCACCGGCACGGTGATGACCGATGGCGGCGACCTGCACATCGAGGACGGGCTCCCCGACACGGTGATCGCCGAGCTGAAGCGCCGCGGTCACGTGATGAAGAGCGAGGCGGTTGGCGCCTATGGCGGCTACCAGGCGATCTGGCGAGATCCAAAGTCGGGCGTGTACTCGGGCGCCACGGAACGGCGCAAAGACGGCTGCGCGCTCGGCTACTGAGCCCCGGCCGGCGCCGGTGAAGCGGCGCGCGGCCGCGCTCGTGTCAGCGGGCGCGCTGCTCGCCCTGCTCGCGCCGGTCGCGCACGCGAGTGCGGCCGGCACGGTGGCGGCGCACGCGTGGTCGTCGGTGCGCACCGCGCACGTCGAGGTGGTCACCGACGCCACGAGCCCGGTCGCCATGCGCATCGCGCTCCGGCTCGAGAGCCTGCGCGAGGCGCTCGCCCTGCTGCTGCCGCCGCTGGTCGTGGACGCCTCGCCGGTGCAGGTGATCGTGTTTCGCGACGAGTCGCTGGCGCGCGCGTACGCGCCCACGTGGCGCGGGCTCCAGGACGAGGTCGCCGGCTTCTCCCACGCCGGCCCCGACCGGCGCCGCGTGCTCATCGTGGACGACCAGGGGCGGATGCCGAGCGTGGCGCAGCACGAATACGTCCACAGCCTGCTCGACGTGGCGTGGTCGGACTCGCCGCTGTGGCTCAACGAGGGACTCGCCGAGTACTTCAGCACGTTCACCGCCGACGATGGCCGCGCCCACGCCGGCGCGCCCGTGCCCGGGCACGTCGAGTGGCTGGACGCACACGACCTCATGCCGCTCCAGCAGCTGTTCACGATCGACCAGGCCTCGTCCGACTACCACGAGGGCGATCGCCGCGGCACGTTCTACGCCCAGTCGTGGGCGCTCACGCACCTGCTGCTCTCCGGGCCCGAGAGCGACCTCGAACGGCTCGCGCGCGTGCTGGTCGCCTGCCGCGACGGCGCGCGGTTCGAGACCGTGTTCACGCGCGAGTTCGGCAGCGAGCAGAGCCTGCGCGAGCGGCTGCACGCGCAGCTCGAGCAGGGCCGCTGGCTCCAGCGCACCTGGCAGCTGCCCTCGTCCTCGGGGGCGTCGCCGCGCACGCGCGCCCGCACCCCGGCCGCAGAGGTGCTGGGCTCGCTCGCGCTCGAGTTCCTGTCCCGGCAGACGGCGCAGCGCGAGGACGCCGAGGCGCATCTTTCACAGGCGCTCCTGTTGGACGCACGGGCGCCCGATGCGCTCGCCGGAATGGGATGGCTGGAGCTGATGCGCGCGCGCCGGACCGAAGCCCGCGGCTGGTTCGACCGCGTGCTCCAGGTCGAGCCCACGTCGGGCACGGCGGTGCGCGTGCTCGCCTCGCAGCTGCTGCTCGACGTCGTGAACCGGCAGGAGCTGGACGAGCGCGGCGTGGTCGGCGCCTATGTGCGTCGGGCGCTCGAGCGCGCGCTGGCCGCGACCCCCGGCGACCCCGAGCTGGTGGCGTTGCTCGCGCGCTCGTGGGCGGTCTCCTACGGCGATGACCCGGAGCCCGGCTACGAGCCCGCCGTGCGCGCCGCCCGTGCGCTGCCCGGCCGGACAGACGTGCAGCTCGACCTGCTGGCGCTGTGCGCGCTCACCGGGCGCGATGTCGAGGCGCGGAAGATCTTCGCGCAGCGTTTCGGCGACGGCGCGTCGGCGGAGGCGCGCCATGTCGCGCGCCAGGCGCTGCTCGCGGGCGCCGTCCACCGGGCGAGCCGCAGTGTGCAGAGCGGAGACGTCGTCACGGCCGAGGCGCTGCTCGACGCCGTGCGCGCGCAGGTCGCGGACGATCCGGCGCTCGCGCGCCAGGCGCAGACCTACCTGGATTCACTGCACGTGGGGACGCGTCGCGTCGCCGAGGTCGATCAGCAGAACAAGGCCATCGCCGAGTACAACAAGGGCGTGACCGCCGGCAACGCCGGCCGCTACGCCGAGGCCGAGGCCGCGTTCCGGCGTGCGGCCGCGCTCTCGGCGCTTCCGGAGTTCCAGGTGAAGGCGCGCCGGCTCGCCACGCGCATGCACCAGCACCAGGACGGCGAGCGCGCGTTCACACTCGCCCGCCAGGGCCAGGTGGCCGAGGCGATCGCCATCTTCGAGGCCATGGACCGCGCGGCGATGAGCGCCGAGGACCGGAAGTGGCTGGATACGAACCTCTCGCTCCTGCGCGCCCGGAAACGCTGACGTTGCCGCGCCCGGCGCGGGTCCGTTACATTCAATGGTCTCGTTGTCATCCCACCGGGAGACCCTCTGCATGGCCACCGTCAAGCCCGCCGCCGCCGCTGCCGCGTCCCGCTGGGGCGGGCTCACGCCGGAGGACCTGGTCGGGCTCTACCGCACCATGTTCACGTCGCGGCGGACCGACGACGAGGAGATCCGGCTCAAGAAGCTGAACTTGGTGTTTTTCCAGATCTCGGGCGCCGGCCACGAGGGCGTGCTGGCCGCGGCGGGACGGGCGCTCAAGCCCGGGTACGACTACTTCTATCCCTACTACCGCGACCGCGCGCTGTGCCTGCAGCTGGGCATGACGGTGAAGGAGATGCTGCTGTCGTCGGTCGGCGCGGCCGAGGACCCGAACTCCGGCGGCCGCCAGATGCCGAGCCACTGGGGGCACAAGAAGCTGCGCATCGTGTCGCAGTCGAGCCCCACCGGGACGCAGTTCCTGCAGGCCGTGGGCGCTGCCGAAGCCCTGGTGAAGTACAAGGACCTCGAGGGCGAGCACAAGGAGCTGAAAGGCCGGGTCAAGGGCGACGAGGTCGTCTACTGCTCGGCCGGTGACGGCACCACGAGCGAGGGCGAGTTCTGGGAGGCGATGAACTCCGCCTGCAACTTGAAGCTCCCGGTGCTGTTCCTGATCGAGGACAACGGCTACGCGATCTCGGTGCCGGTGGACGTGCAGACGGCGGGCGGCAACGTGGCGCGGCTGGTGAAGAACTTCCCGAACCTGTTCTGGGTGGAGGAGGTGGACGGCAACGATCCGATCGCGTCCTACCGCGTGCTGAGCGAGGCCGTGTCTTGGTGCCGTTCGCGGAAGGGCCCGGCGTTCGTGCGCGCGAAAGTGACACGGCCGTACTCGCACTCGATGTCGGACGACGAGAGCAAGTACAAGCCCAAGGCCAAGCGCGACGCCGAGGCCGAGAGCGACTGCCTGCGCACGTTCGCTCGCCGGCTCGTGCGCGACGGCGTGCTCACCGAGGCCGAGCTGGAGAAGCTCCACGCCGACGTCGCGACCGCGATCCGCAGCGCCTCCGAGGAGGCGCAGGGCTCGCCGCAGCCGGCGCTGCACACCGCCACGGCGTACGTGTTCTCCCCGGACGTGGATCCGGCGTCGGACCGCTTCGCGGTCGCGGCGAAGTCCGAGGCGGGTGCTCAACCCGAGACCATCCTGCAGAGCATCAACTACGCGATGCGCGACGAAATGAAGCGCAACCCGCGCATCATCCAGTTCGGCGAGGACGTGGCCGACGCCTCGCACGAGGAGGTGCTCGGCGACCTGAAGGGGAAGGGCGGTGTCTTCGGCGTCACCTGGGGCCTGCAGAAGCTGTTCGGCGGCAAGCGCGTCTACAACTCGCCGCTGGCCGAGGCGAACATCGTCGGCCGGGCGATCGGCCTGGCCACGCTGGGCTTCAAGCCCGTCGTGGAGATCCAGTTCTTCGACTACATCTGGCCGGCGATGATGCAGATGCGGAACGAGCTGGGTTACATGCGCTATCGCTCGAACAATGCCTGGTCGTGCCCGGTCGTCATCCGCACCGCGTACGGCGGCTACCTGGGCGGCGGGGCGCCGTACCACAGCCAGTGCGGCGAGAGCATCTTCGCCCACTGTCCCGGCCTGCGCGTGGTGCTGCCGAGCTGCGCCAGCGACGCCGCCGGGCTCATGCGCACGGCGCTGCGCGCCGACGACCCGGTGCTGTTCCTCGAGCACAAGCACCTCTACCGCCAGCCGTACGCGAAGGAGCCGTACCCGGGCCCGGACTACACGGTGCCGTTCGGGCGCGCGCGCGTGGTGCGGCCGGGCGTGGACCTGACGCTCGTCACCTACGGCGCGCTCGTCCAGCGCGGCTACCTGGCGGCGATGGACCTGGCGGAGGAGGGGATCGACGTCGAGATCCTCGACTTGAGGACGATGCAGCCGCTCGACTTCGACGCGATCGCGCGCTCGGTGAAGAAGACCGGACGGGTGCTGGTCGCGCACGAGGACACGCTGTTCTGCGGCTTCGGCGCCGAGGTCGCGGCGCTCGTGGCGAGCGAGTGCTTCATGGACCTCGACGCGCCGGTGCGCCGCGTCGGCGCGCTGGACACGCCGGTTGCATACGCGCCGAAGCTCGAGGACGTGATCCTGCCGCAGAAGGACACGCTGGTCGCCGCACTCCGCGACCTCGCCGCGTTCTAGGCCTTCGTCAGCAGCTCAGGCGGGAGTTGCAGCCGGAGCGCCCGCCGGCAGGCTTGGCAGCGGAACTCCATGCGCTCGCTCGCGCCGGCCTTGAGCCGCGGATGCTGCGCCGCGCCGCACGCCGGGCAGTCGCCGTCGGCGCCCAGCACGGTGACCCGCTCGCGCATCATGACCATCGCGTAGAGCGGCCCGCTGAC
>DATNFC010000107.1:0-2724 GCA_035606545.1 Candidatus Methylomirabilota bacterium | reverse complement strand
TGACCGCGGGCTACACGCTCACGCCGGGCGGCGGCGATCCGCAGCTCCCCGCGGAGCTCAAGCGCCGGCGTGGCGCGGTCACGCTCGGGGAAGCGCCGGGGCGTGAGGCCTACATCGTCCAGTTCGGCGATGACTCGCCGGACTCGGCGCGCGCGCGCATCGCGCGCGCCTCCGGCTCGATCGCGTGGCCTCTCTCCGGCGAGGGCTACCTCGTGCGCATGGACGCGGCCGCCGCGGCGAACCTCGCGACGGAGAGCGGCGAGCCGTGGGTGGCGCCTTTCGAGCCCGCCTACAAGCTGAGCCCGCTGCTCGATCGCTCGGCGTCCGGCGCCGTCGACGTCACCGCACTGCTGTTCGAGGACGGCGACGACGACGCCACGGCCGCCGCGCTGCGCGCACTCGGCGCCACGCGCCTCGCGTCACGGAAGGGCGCGCGCAACCACCTCGCGCGCTTCACGCTCGATCGCACGCGGCTCGCGGATGCGGCCGCGCTCGCCGGCATCGCCTGGCTCGAGCCCACGCCGGTCTACGCGTTCAACAACGACAAGGCGCAGTGGGTCCTCCAGTCCGGCGTCGAGAACTCCCGCCCGGTCACGGACAAAGGCCTTCGCGGGCAGGACCAGATCCTGATGATCAGCGACAGCGGCCTGCGCACGAACCACGAGATGTTCTTCGACTCGACCAAGGCCATCGACACGTGGGGCGACTACCCCAAGCACCGGAAGATCGTCGCGTACAAGCCGGGCATGGATTCTCCGCAGATCACGTTCGGCGACGACGTCGGCCACGACTACCACGGGACGCACACGTCGGGAACGCTGGCCGGGAATCCCGATCCCTACTCGGGCGCGCCGTGGTCCGGCCTGGCGAAGGATGCGCGCCTCTACTTCATCGACCTCGGCGGGAGCGGCGATCCCTCGCTCCACGTGCCCGATGACCTGAACGACCTGTTCCAGCCCTCGTACGTGGGCAACGCCGCCGGCGCGGCGCGCATCTCCTCCAATTCCTGGGGAGCGAACGCGCAGAGCGCCTACACCCTCAACGCGATGCAGGTCGACCAGTTCGTGTGGGACCACCCGGACTACCTGATCGCGTACGCGAGCGGGAACATCGGCGTGTTCGCATCGGTCAACGCGCCGGCGACGGCGAAGAACTGCCTCACGGTGGGCGCGACCGGGAACGGCACGCTGCAGAACAAGCTGGCGTCGTTCTCGAGCCGCGGCCCGACGAAGGACGGCCGCCGCAAGCCCACCGTGATGGGGCCGGGCGATGGCGTCACCTCGTCGATCGGCTCCACGCGCTACACGTACGCCGCCTACTCGGGCACGTCGATGGCCACGCCGGCCGCCGCGGGCGCCATGGCGCTCGTCCGCCAGTACCTCACCGACGGCTGGTACCCGACGGGCGCGCCCGTGGCCGCGAACGCGTTCACGCCGTCCGCGGCGCTGCTGCGAGCCATGGCCGTCGCCGCCGGGCGCAACGACGTGGCCGGGTTCCGCGTGCCCGACAACACCATCGGCTACGGCAGGCTCGCCATCGACGACGTGCTGTACTTCCCCGGCGACTCGAGCCGGACGCTGCTCGTGGATCCGGCGGACGGGCTCGCGGATGGCCGCTACGTCGAGTACCAGGTGCAGGTCACGGATCCCGGCCGGCCCCTCAAGGTGGCACTGTGCTGGACCGACGCGCCGGGGAACCCGGCCTCGCAGATCCAGATCGTCAACGACCTCGACCTGCTGGTGCTGCACGACGGCGCCACGTACCGCGGCAACTACCTGCTCAACTACGCCTCGGTGGACGGCGGCGTGCGCGATTCGCTGAACGTCGAGGAGCTCGTGCGCCTGCCCGCGCCGGCGACCGGCACGTGGACGGTGCGCGTCGAGGCCCGCCGCGTGCTCCAGGGCCCGCAGCACTTCGCGCTCTGCATCACCGGCGGCGTCGGCGGTCCCGCCGGCGCGATCGCACTGGATCGCTTCGAGTACGGCCTCGGCGACCGGCTCGACGTCGAGGTGATCGACACGAACGCGTCGGGCCCGGTCACGGCGCGGGTGACGTCCAGCACCGAGCCCGCGGGTGAGGTGGTGACGCTCACCGGCAGCCACGGCGTGCTCCGCGGCTCGATCGTCATCGCCCCGGTCCCCGCGAATCCCGGCGACGGGACCCTGGCGGTCACCACGGGCGACGTCGTCACCGCTCGCTACACGGACGCTCCCACGGCCGCGCAGGTGGTGGCCACCGCGCGCATCAACGTGCAGACACCCACGATCAGCGACGTGCACGCGACGGCACTCAGCGCCACGCGGGCGCTGGTGAGCTGGACCACGGACCTGGGGGCCAGCTCGCTCGTGCGCTACGGCGCCTCGGGCGCACTCAAGTCGGGGGCGGATTCCAGCGGGTTCACGACCCGGCACAGCGTGATCCTGAACGGGCTCGCGCCGGGGACGCTCTATCGCTACGACGTCGAATCCTCCACGCCGCGCGGCGAGACGAGCCGCGACAGCTTGGGCGGCGCTCATCGGACGTTCACCACGCCGGCGGGCGGCTCCATCGCGCTCGTCATGGACGACCCGGACCCCAACGTGCTCGCGACCTGGAGCAACGCGCTGGCCGCGCTCGGGTGGAACGCCGACGTGCTCATGGGCGCGGCCATCGACCCGCCGCTCGTGGGCAACTCGTCCGCCGGCCTGCGCCACTACGACGCCGTGCTCTGGCAGGTGGACCCGG
>DATNFC010000106.1:0-8537 GCA_035606545.1 Candidatus Methylomirabilota bacterium | reverse complement strand
CGCGCCGATGCGCTCGCCCGCGGCCTCGACGCGGAAGCGCGATCCGTGCGCGAGCAGCTCCAACCCGGTGCCGCGGATCTCGGCCTCCGGTCGGGTGCCGTAGAGGATGCTGCGCTTCGTCACCTTGGGCAGGATGGAGCGCACATTGTCGTCATCCACGCACAGTACGGCGACGCCGTAGAACGGCACGCGGTTCGCGAAGTAGACGAACGCCTGGCGGACGTCGTCCAGGTCCTTGTAATGGTCCATGTGCTCGCGATCGATGTTCGTGATCACGGTCACGGCCGGGGCGAGGCGCAGGAACGAGCCATCGCTCTCGTCGGCCTCGGCGACCAGGAAGCGACCATGGCCCAACTGCGCGTTCGTGCCCAGCGTCTTCAGGCGGCCGCCGACGACGATCGTGGGATCGAGGCCGCCGCGCTGGAGCACCGTGGCGACCATGCTCGTGGTCGTGGTCTTGCCGTGCGAGCCGCCCACGGCGACGCCGTACTTCATGCGCATCAGCTCCGCGAGCATGTCCGCGCGCGGGATCACCGGGATGCCGTTCGCGCGCGCGCGCACCAGCTCGGGATTGTCCGGGCGCACGGCCGAGGAGTAGACGACGACCTGCGCGCCCTCGACGTTCGATCCGGCGTGGCCGAGGAAGACGCGGCCGCCGAGCGCGACGATGCGGTCGGTGACATCGGTGGCCTTCAGGTCGCTGCCGCTCACCTGGTAGCCCATGTTGAGCAGCACCTCGGCGAGGCCGGACATGCCGGCTCCGCCGACGCCGATGAAATGGATCCTGTGCGTGCGGCCGTACATCTAGACGTGTCCTTCTTCGACGGGTTCGTCCGCGGCCTCGCGTCCGTGGTGGCCTTCGGCCCAGCTCACGAGCGAGCGCGCGAGGCGGGCGGCGGCGGCGGGGCGGGCGAACAGGCGGGCGTTCGTGCTCATGCGCGACAGCAGCTGGCGGTCGGATAGCAAGTGCGCGATCTCCTGCGCCAGCCGCTCGCCGGTGAGCTCGCTCTCGTCGATCATCACCGCGGCGCCGCGGTCGGCGAGGTTCGCGGCGTTCACACGCTGGTGGTCGTGCGCGGCGTACGGGTACGGGATCAGGATGCTCGGCCGGCCGCACACCGCGATCTCCGCCAGCGTCATCGCGCCCGCGCGGCAGACGACGAGGTCGGCCGCGGCGTACGCAAGGTGCATCTTCTTCACGAACGGCAGCACGGTCGCGGGCAGCTGCTCGCTCGCCACCGCCGCGGCGACGGCGTCGTGGTCCTCGCGGCCGGTCTGCAGGATGCACTGCACCTCGAAGCGTCCCTTCAACCGGCGCAGCGCGTCCAGAGCCGCCGCGTTGATGCGCTTGGCGCCGAGGCTGCCGCCGAAGATGAACAGCGTCGGGCGGGTGCCGTCGAGCTTGAACTCGCGCCGCGCCTGCTCGCGTTCGCCGGAGAGGATGTAGCCGCGCACGGGATTGCCCGTAACCTTCAGGTGATCGCGCTTCGGGAAGTGGCTCCGCGCTTCGAGGAACGACAGGTGCACCTCGCTCGCGATGCGCGCGAGCCAGCGGTTCGTGAGCCCGGGGATGCTGTTCTGCTCCTGGAGCAGCAGCGGCGTGCCGAGCAGCCGCGCCGCCACCGAGACCGGGCCGCTCACGTAGCCGCCGGTGCCCAGCACGGCCTTCGGGCGCTCGCTCATCACGATCCACAGCGCCTGGAAGAAGCCGAACGTGTTGACGAGCGCGGCCCACGGCCAGCGCCACGGCCGCCGCCGCGCGAACCCCGACGTGGCGAGCGTGCGCAGCCGGAAGCCCGCCTCGGGCACGGCCTGCGCCTCGAGCCCGCGCTTGCCGCCCACGAACACGACCTCGACGCCGGGATGGTGGTCGCGCAGCTCCTCGGCCACGGCGATGCCGGGGAACACGTGGCCCCCGGTGCCGCCGCCGGCGATCAGGATCTTCACGCGCCCGCCCGCGACCAGCGCTGGCGCACGAGCGCGTCTTCGTCACCGTTCATGGCGCTCACACGATAGAGCAGGCCGGCGGCCGCGAGGTTCACGAGCAGCGCCGAGCCGCCGTAGGAGACGAACGGCAGCGGCAGTCCCGTCGTGGGCGCCAGTCCCGTCGCCACCGCCAGGTTCGCGATCGCGTAGAGCCCGATCTGCACCGTGAGCCCGCCCGCGAGCAGGCACGCGAACGGCTCCGAGGCGCGCGCGGCCGCGCGCAGCCCGCGCCACAGGAACAGTCCGAGCAGCACGAACAGCAGCGTCACGCCGATCAGGCCCAGCTCCTCGGCGAGGATGGAGAAGATGAAGTCGGTGTGCGCCTCGGGCAGGTAGAGCAGCTTCTGCAGCCCGCCGCCGAGTCCGCGGCCGAGGATGCCGCCGGAGCCGATCGCGATCAACGACTGGTCCAACTGCCAGCCCGCGCCGCGGTGGTCGAGCTGTCCGCCGGTGACGAAGCCGAGGAACGTGTCGACGCGCGTCATCATGTACGGGTGCGTGGCGAGCGCGAGCGCCACGATCGCTGCGCCGGCGGCGATCGGCGCGAGCAGGAACTTGCGCGGCGCGCCGGCCATGAACAGCATCACGAACCCGGTCATGAGCAGCAGTCCGGCCGAGCTCAGGTTTGGCTGCTTCAGGATCAGCGCCGCGACCGCGCCCAGCATCAGCAACGGCGGCAACATGCCGCGCACGAAGCCCAGCTCGGCCACCGGCCGGCGCTTGAGCCACCAGGCGAGGAACACCACCGCGGCCAGGCGCCCGAGGTCGGTGGGCTGGAGCGACATGAACCCGATCCGCAGCCAGCGCGTGGCGCCGTTCGACATGTGGCCGATCACCACCACCATCGCCAGCAGCACGCACGAGCCGGCGAGCAGCCACGGCGCCAGCATCTCCAGCCGGCGCAGGCTCAGCCGCGAGCACGCGAACAGCGCCCCGACGCCGAGGACGGTGCGCACGAGCTGCTGGCGGAGGAAGTGGTTGGAGTCGCCGTAGCGCACGAACGCGTGGAACGACCCCGCCGAATACACCATGACCAGTCCCACGGCCGAGAGCAGCAGGGCCAGTCCCAAGAGCCAACGATCGCCACGCCTCACGCGGTCACTCCTTTGGCCGCCAATCGCGCCACCTCTTCTTTGAAGCGGCGCCCACGGTCCTCGTAGTCCCTGAACATATCGAATGAGGCGCATCCTGGCGACAGCAGCACGGTGGCGGACCCGCTCGCGGGGGAACCCCCGTCACGCGCCGCCACGAACGCCGCCCGGACCGCCGCGGAAAGGCTCTGAGCCCGCTCCTGCCGCACGTCGGGCCAGGCCTTCGCCAGCGTCTCGGCGCCCTCGCCGATCAGCACGAGGTGGCGCACCGCGCGCTTCACCAGCGGCGCCAGCGGCCGGAAGTCCTGTCCCTTGTCGCGCCCGCCGGCGATCAGCACCACGGGTTCGGGAAAGCTCTGCAGTGCAACGCGCAGCGAGTCGGTGTTCGTGGCCTTGGAATCGTTGACGAAGCGCACGCCGGCCAGCTCGCCGGCCGGCTCGAGCCGGTGCTCGAGGCCGCGGTACTCGCGCAGCACGCGGCGCAGCACGTCGGCGCCGGGTTCGAGCGGCAGCACGGTGGCGAGCGCGGCGAGCACGTTCGCCAGGTTGTGCGGCCCCGGCAGCAGGATGTCCTCGCGGCGCATCAGCCGCTCGCGACCTCCGCGGTGCGCGAGCAACAGGGCTCCGTCCTCGCAGAACGCGCCCTCGTCCACCGGGTGCGAGACCGAGAACTCGGACGGCGCGCCGTCGCCGGTGCGCCGTGACGTCACCTCGGGGTCGTCGGCGTTGAGGATCGCCCAGTCCTCCTCGGTCTGGCGCGCGAACAGCCGCTGCTTCATCGCGCCGTACGCGTCCAGCGTGCGGTGGCGGTCGAGGTGGTCGGGCGTGAGGTTCAGCCACGTCGCGATCGAGGGCCGCAGCCGGTCCACCGTTTCGAGCTGGAAGCTCGACACCTCGACCACGAGCAGCCCGGTGGGGCTCACCTGCTCGGCCACCTCGCACAGCGCGCGGCCGATGTTGCCGCAGACCTCGACCTCGCGGCCGGCGCCGCGCAGCAGCGCGCCCACGAGATCGGTGGTGGTGCTCTTGCCGTTCGTGCCGGTGATGCACACGAACGGCGCGCGCGAGGCGCGGTAACCCAGCTCCAGCTCGCCCAACACCGGTCGCCGCGCCGCGCGTGCCGCGACCGCGAGCGGGTGCTCGATCGGGATGCCCGGGCTCCACACCAGGAACTCGTGGTCCGCGAGCAGGCCCGCGTCGTCGCGGCCCCAGGCGCAGCTCACACCGTCCGCGGCCAGCGCGCGCGCGGCCTCGCCGACCTCGGCCTCCGGGCGGCGGTCGCACACGCTGACGTCGAGGCCGTGCCGGCGCAGCAGCCTCGCCGCGGCGACCCCGCTGCGCGCGGCGCCCACCACCAGCGCGCGGCTTCCGGGGAGCGGATGGCGGAGGTCGAGGCTCACTTCGGGCTCACTGGAGCTTGAACGTGGAGATGGAAAGCAGGGCGAGCAGCGCGCCCGCGATGTAGAAGCGCAGCACGACGCGCGATTCCGGCCAGCCGATCAACTCGAAGTGATGGTGCAACGGCGACATCCTGAGGATGCGCTTGCCGGTGAGCTTGAACGACGCCACCTGCAGCATCACCGACAGCGCCTCGGCCACGAACACGCCGCCCACGAGCACGAGCCAGAACTCGCGCTTGATGAGCACCGCGACCACGCCGAGCGCGCCGCCCAGCGCCAGCGAGCCGGTGTCGCCCATGAACACGTCGGCGGGGTGGCAGTTGTACCAGAGGAAGCCCAGCGCCGCGCCCAGCACGGCGGCACAGAACACGGTGAGCTCGCCCGCGAACGGCAGGTAGCCGGTGTTCAGGTACTCGCTGAACTTGGCGTGTCCGGTGAGGTAGCACATGCCGGCGAACGCGATCGCGGCGATCGCCACCAGGCCCGACGCCAACCCGTCGAGCCCGTCGGTGAGGTTCACGGCGTTCGAGGCGCCGGTGATCACCAGCATCACGAACGGGATGAACAGCAGCCCGAGGTCGAAGTAGTAGGACTTGAGGAACGGCACGTGGGTGAGCGTGGGGCCGGCGGCGGGCTCGCGCCACAGCAGCACGCATGCGGCGACGATGGCGCCGATCGAGAACTGCCCGACGAGCTTGTAGCGGCCGAGCAGCCCCTTCGGCAGCTTCTTCACCACGCGCAGCCAGTCGTCGAGGAAGCCGAGGCCGCCGAGCCACAGCGTGGTCGCGAGCGCCAGCCACACCTGCTTGTTGTGGAAGTTCCCGCACAGCAGCACCGGGACGCCGATCGCGGTGAGCATCAGCAGCCCGCCCATCGTCGGCGTGCCGGCCTTCACGTAGTGGCTCTGCGGCCCCTCCTCGCGCACCTTCTGCCCCAGCTTGACGCGGCGCAGCCACCCGATCATCGGCGGCCCGAGCAGGAAGCTGATGAGCAGCGCCAGCACCGCCGCGAGCGCCGAACGCACGGTGATGTACTTGAACAGGTTCAGGAACGACAGCCCGTGCACCGTGTGCAGCGGGTAGAGCCATTCGTAGAGCACGCGTCAGGCCTCCTGGGTCTCGACGGGGAGTCCGGACAGCACGTCTTCGAGCGCCGCGCCGCGCGAGGCCTTGAGCAGCACCACGGTCCCGGGGGCGAGCTGCTCGCGCAGCGCCGCGGCGACCGCGGCCTTGTCGGGGAAGCGTCGCGCCTCGATGCCGGCCCGGCGCGCGCCGGCGGCGTAGTCGCCCGCGTGCTCGCCCACCACCCACAGCTCCGCGGCGCGGACTTCCGCGCCGACCTGCTCGTGCAGGCGCGCCGCGGTCTCGCCCAGCTCGCGCATGTCGCCGAGCAGGGCGATGCGGCGCTTCGCTCCCGGCCAGCCGGCGAGCGTGGCAAGTGCGGCCCGCATCGAGTCGGGGTTCGCGTTGTAGTGATCCACGAGCAGCGTGGCGCCGCCCGCGTGCTGGATCTCCATGCGACCCTTGAGCGGCCGGTAGGACTCGAGCGCCGCCGCCACCGCCGCGGGATCCAGCTGGAGGTGGCGCGCCACCGCGATCGCGGCGAGCGCGTTCGCCACCTGGTGCATGCCGATCAGCTTCAAGTGGATGCTCGGAAAGCCGGCGACCGTGAACCGCGCGCCGTCGGGCCCCAGGTCATCGACCTTCTCAGGCCGCACCTCGGCGGTGCGCGCCAACCCGTACGGGATCACGCGCGCCGGCGCGCCCTTCACCGCCGCGAGCAGCCGCGGCGAGTCCGCGCCCACGAACGCCGGCTCGCCGGGCTTCAACGCGAATGCCAGCGACGCCTTCTCCTGCGCGATCGCCTCCAGCGAGCCCAGGTGCTCGAGGTGCGCGGAGCCCGCGTTCGTGATGACGCAGCCGTTCGGGTGCGCGATCGCCGCCAGCGCCGCGATCTCGCCCGCGTGGTTCATGCCCATCTCGAGCACGGCCGCGCGATGCTCGGGCAGGAGCCCCAGCATCGTCAGCGGCAGGCCCCAGTGGTTGTTCAGGTTCCCGGTCGTCTTGAGCACCGGCCCCGCCGTGGCGAGCACGGCCGCGACCAGTTCCTTCGTCGTGGTCTTGCCCGCGCTGCCGGTGACCGCGATCGCCCAGCCCGCCCAGCGGTCGCGCACGCGCGTGGCCAGCTTCTGGAGCGCGGCGGTGACGTCGTCCACGACCACGAGCGGGCCGAGCGGCAGGTGCTGGACGCGCGCGTGGATCGCGCGCGCGCACAGCGCCGCGGCCGCGCCGCGCTCGAACGCCTCGTCCATGTACGCGTGACCGTCGGTGCGGCTCCCGGCCAGCGGCACGAACAGCATGCCCGGCTTCAACGCGCGCGTGTCGAGCGTGGCGCCTTGCACGCGGGTGCGCAGCAGCGCCTCGCGCGCGCTGGCATCGCCCGCGACCTCGCGCACCACGAGGTCGCCGCCCGCCCACTGCGCGAGCTCGACGAGCGTCAGCGCGGTCGTGCGCTCCCGGCCCGTGCCGGGCACGGGGGCCCCGCTCATCGCACCCCCGCGCGCGTGGGCCGGCCTCCGCCCGCCGCAGCGCGCAGCAGCTCGCGCGCCACCTGGCGGTCGTCGAACGGCGTCACGACGCCGGCCGTGGTCTGCGTGGTCTCGTGCCCCTTGCCCGCGATCAGCACCAGGTCCCCCGGCCCCGCCGCGCCCAACGCCGCGGCGATCGCGGCGCGGCGGTCGAGCACGACTTCGAAACTCGCGGTCGTGCCTTGCGGCACGCCCGCGAGGATCGCGTCCGCGATTGTTTTCGGGTCCTCGCTCCGCGGGTTGTCGTTCGTCACCCAGGCGCGGTCGGCGGCGCGCGCGGCGGCCGCGCCCATCAGCGGCCGCTTGCCGCGGTCGCGATCGCCGCCGCAGCCGAAGACGAGCAGCACGCGCGCTTCCGCGTGCTCGCGGCAGGCGGCGAGCGCGCGCTCGAGCGCATCGGGGGTGTGCGCGTAGTCCACCGCGACGGCGAAACGCTGACCCGCATCCACGCGCTCCAGGCGGCCGGGCACGCCGGCAAAGCGTTCGAGCGCGCGCACGGCGCTGCCGCCGTCCACGCCCAGCGCGCGCGCCGCGGCGAGCGCGGCGGCCGCGTTCCAGGCGTTGTAGCGCCCGAGCATGGGCAGCGTGCACGGCCGCTCGGTGACGTTCGCGCCGGTGCGCTCCACGAGCGCGAGCGCCAACCCGTCGCGCCGCGGCTCGAGGCGCGCGATCGCGACGCCATCGCGCTCGCCCACCGCCTCGGGCGAGCCGAAGAACGCCGTGCGCATGCCGCCCTCGGCCGCGGCCTCGGCGACGCGTGCGGCGTGCCGGTCGTCGGCGTTCACCACCGCCACGCACGGCTTCTCGCGCCCGCCGTTGCGGCCGTCGAACAGCATCAGCTTCGCGTCGAGATAGGCGTCCATCGTGCCGTGGTAGTCGAGGTGATCCTGCGTCAGGTTCGTGAACACGCACGCGTCGCAGGCGAGGCCCCACGTGCGCCGCTGCACCCGCGCGTGGCTGCTGGCCTCGAGCGCCACGAGCGTGACGCCCGCCGTGCGCATGCCCGCGATCAGCCCCTGGAGCTCGGGCGACTCGGGCGTCGTGAACGGCGAGGGGGAGAGCTCGCCTGCCACGCGCACGCCGGTGGTGCCGATCAGCCCCGCGCGCCGGCCCCACGCGGTGAACATCGCCTCCACGAGCCACGTCGTCGTGGTCTTGCCGTTCGTGCCGGTCACCGCGACCACCCCGAGCTCCCGCGAGGGGTGACCGTTGAAGCGCACCGCGGCCTGCGCGAGCGCCAGCCGCGGCTCGGCCACCTCGACCACGGTGCCGGGGAGCGCCTCGAGCCCGGCGCCGCCGAACACCGCGATCGCGCCGGCCTCGACCGCGGCGGCGGCGAAGCGCGCGCCATCCGCGTGCACGCCCGGGAGCGCGAAGAACGCCTCGCCCGGCGACACGTGCCGCGAGTCCAGCGACAGGCCGCGGACCTCGCGGTCGGTGGCGCCGCGCACGGCCAGCGTGTCCACCGCCTCG
>DATNFC010000105.1:0-14260 GCA_035606545.1 Candidatus Methylomirabilota bacterium | reverse complement strand
CACGCCCGAGCAGCGCACCGACGAGGCGCGCGAGGCGGCGAAGAAGTTGAAGCTCGACGTGCGCGAGTGCCTCGACCTCGGTGACTGTCGCGTCGAGGACACGTTCGAGAACCGGGTCAAGGTCGCAAGCGTCATCCGCCGCCACAAGCCCCAGATCCTGCTCGCCCCCTACTACGACCTGCCGATCGGCCGCGGGCTCGGGCACAACGACCACTACAAGTCCGGCCAGATCGTCGCGAACGCGTTCAACCTCGCGCACCTCGCCAAGGCGCCGTGCGAGGGCGAGCCCCACCAGGCCCGGGCCATGTACTTCTACTTCGTCCCGCCGGGCACGCGGCCCACGTTCGTCGTCGATATCTCCGACTACGTCGACGACTGGCTGGCCGCCATCGACTGTCACCGCTCGCAGTTCTATCATCCGGACCGGCCGCGGCCGAACCACCTGCCCCATCCCCGCGAGGCGTTCGAGACGTACGCGCGCTACTGGGGCTGGCAGATCGGGGTGAGACACGCCCAGGCATTCATCGCCACCTCGCCGCTCAACATCGACGACCCATTCCAACTGGTGGAGAAGGTGACCCCGCGACCATGACGAACCGCATTGCAGCGAAGGCTGGCCTCCTGTTCATGCTCTCGGCGCTCGCGCTCCTCGGCGCGTGCGCCGCACGCAAGCCGTCGAGCCCCTCGGCCCCCCCCGTTCCCAAGAGCACCAGGCAGAGCGAGGCGACGCTCACGCACGTGGAGACGTTCTACTCGCAGCTGCTCGCCGTCCGCCGCCCCGACCTGGCCGCGAGCTACGGCCTGCCGCCCAAGAACGAGACGTTCGAGCCGCTCTCCGAGAGCGACCTGCCCTCGCACGTCGAGGACCTGAACCTCATGCTCGCCGACCTCGACCGGGTGCCGCCGAGCCTGCGCGCCGACTCGCTGCGCATGCGACTCCGGCGCGAGCTGGCGCAGTACGGACCCGACGGCGCGATCCGCCGCGACCCGATGGTGTGGCTGGACATCCTCCAGGCCGCGGTCATGGCGCCGCTCGCCGGCAAGCCGATCGTCGACTGCGACGAAACGCGCAAGATCGAAGTGCGGCTACGGACATTCCCCGAGGCGCTGCGCGGGGCCTCCGTACTCCTGCGCAATGCGCCGCTGCCGGAATCCGCATTGTTCGTGCAGCGGATTGCACGATTCGAGTTCTTCCTCAGGAGCGACCTCCCGGCGCGGACCGATGCTTGCAAGGATGGCCGGCGCCTGGCCGAGTTCGTGGAGGCCGATACGCTGGCCGCCGCGTCGCTGCAGGAGTTCCGCCGTTCGCTCGCGCCGGGTGAGTAGCCGCACCCATATCGTTTTGCAGTGCGCGATGCATCACACGCGTTGACCCTGCAAGCTCACGGACGGTAGACTTCCATTGCAGCAATCTGTCCGGTCCCATGGAGGGGCCCGGCGCCGGTGGAGAATCCGGCACAACTCATTGAGGAGGACGAGGATGTCGTTCCGCGTGACGGGAGCCCTGCTCACGACCGCACTGCTGGCCGCCACGGCCCTCGAGGCCGGGGCTGCCCCCGCCACCGTGCCCGCGCCGACCCCCACCGTGCTGACCGTCCGCTCGGGGGCCACGGCCCCGGCGGCCACGACGCGGCGCACCCGCCGGCGTGCCTATCGCCACCGCGTGCCGCCCGAGGGCGGCGTCTACGCGCGCAACGCCATCCTGCTCGATCCGCTCACGGGCGAGGTTCTGTTCGAGAAGAACGCCTCGCGCTCGGTGCCGATCGCGTCGCTGTCCAAGCTCATGACCGCGCTCGTCTTCCTGGAGCAGAACCCGGACCTCGAGAAGGAGGCCACGGTGCGCGCCGACGAGATCGCCGGCGCCGGCCACACCCAGCTCCGCCGCGGCGAGGTGGTGCCGCTCGGCGAGCTGCTGCGCATGAGCCTCATGTGCTCGGACAACTGTGCCACGCGCGTCATCGCGCACTCGTCGGGCCTGACGCCGGACGAGTTCATCGCGCGCATGAACCGCAAGTCGATCGAGCTGGGCCTGACCGGCACGCGGTTCGTGGAGTTCACCGGCCTGAACGAGCACAACGTCTCCACCGCGGCCGACGTGGCGCGGCTGCTGCACGCGGCCGCGAACGAGCCGCTGATCGCGGAGATCACCACCACGCGCTCGTACGAGTTCCACACCACGCGGCGGTGGCACACGATCGGCAACACGAACCGGCTGCTCTACGGCCGCTACGAAGTGCTGGGCGGCAAGACCGGTTTCATCCGCGAGGCCGGCTACTGCTTCGCGACCTGGGTGCGCGCGCAGGGCCGCGACCTGATCGCGGTCGTGTTGGGCGCACCCACGAACGCCACGCGCTTCGCCGACGCCGTGCGGCTGATCCAGAAGGTGCCGCCGGCGCCGACCACGAGCGCGACCACGACGTCGGCGCCGTAGGCGCCGCACCCGTGGCTTGAGCACCGCGGCGCGCACGAGCTGGCTCGTCGCGGCGCTCGCCGGCTTCGGCGCCGGGCTCGCGGGCGGGCTGTTCGGCGTCGGCGGCGGCATCGTGATGGTGCCGGTGCTGACGGCGTTCTTCGGGCTCACGCAGCACCAGGCGCACGGCACGTCGCTCGCGGCCGTGGCCGCGACCGCGATCGCGGGGCTCGTGGTCTACGGGCTCTCCGGCCACGTCGCCTGGCTGCCGGCGGCGCTCATGGCCGTCTCGGGCGCCTTCACGGCGCGGCTCGGAGCGAGGCTGGCCGCGCGCACCGGCCGCGAGCGACTGGCGCTGGCGTTCGCGCTGTTCGTCCTCGTCATGGGCGTGCGCATCCTGTGGCGCGTGCCGGTGACGAGCGACCATGCGGCGTTCTCCGGCGGCCCGTTCTCCGGGCCCGTCGGCATCGCCGCCGCGCTTGCCGTGGGGGCGGCGGTCGGGCTGCTCGCGGGCTACATGGGCGTGGGCGGCGGCGTGATCGCCGTGCCCGCGCTCACGCTGCTGTTCGGCATGAGCCAGCAGACCGCACAGGGGACGAGCCTGGCGCTGATCCTCGGCAGCGCGCCGTTCGGGGCCGTGGAGCACGCGCGGCTCGGGAACGTCGACCGCCGGATCCTGCCCGGCCTCATGCTCGGCGCGCTGCTCGGTGCGCCGCTCGCGTCGTGGGCGGCGCAAAGGCTGCCGCAGGCCACGCTGGCGCGCGGATTCGGCATCTTCTTGGTCGCCAACGCGCTACGCATGATGTGGGCGGCGAGGACGCAGGCCGCGGCCAAGACCCGGCCCTGAAGTTACCCACAGCGCGAGCGCCGCGCGCGTGCCCGGCTCGTGGATGCGAGCCGCGAAGTGGTCCGCATGCGCGAGCTCACAGTGGTGCCATCGCGTTCGCTTTCGTGCGCTCGACGACGTCCACCACGCCCGGACGTGACGAAGTTTTCCACAGCACGTTCGCTCGCGAAACAAACGCCGCGCGAGTGATTCTTGTCTTGCCCCGGGTGGGTGCATTGACGCATGGTTTATGGATTCCGCTACCTCCAAGCATCGCCTCGGGCCTCATCCCCGGGACCATCCCCCCGTGGAGTGGTGGAGACAACGCTCGCTTCGGCCCGCAACGGGCACGCACCACGCTATCCACCCGCTGAAAGGAGTTCCCTCATGAAGCGACTGGCTACGACGCTGGGTCTGCTCGCGCTTGCCGCGACGGCTGCCACGCCCGCGTTTGCCGTGAACCTGTTCTCGGACGGCTTCGCGTATCTGAATGGCAACCTGGTCCCGAACGGCGGCTGGGCGAACTACAGCGGCGCCAACGTCGACGTGCAGGTCGTCGCCGGCCGCGCCACCGGCGGCGCCATCGGCAACCCGCAGAACGACGATCACCGCCTGTTCGCGGCCCAGCCGACCAACGGCAAGACCTACGCCTGTCTCATCGTGAACATCGGGTCGTTCTCGGGCGCGCCCAAGGCGATCTACTTCGCGGAGCTGAAGGATGCCGGTGCCGCGAACCTGGTTTCGCGCCTGTACGTGGTGAACTTCCCGGGTGGCGGCTGGACGTTCGGTATCTCGAACACCAGCACCAGCGCCACGGTGGGCCTCACGCGTTGGACGGCCCCGCTCAATAGCGGCCAGGACTACACGGTCGTCATCAGCTACGACGGCGGCCGCGCTGGCGGCCCCGGCTCGACACTGTGGGTGAACCCGGCGAACGAGCTGAGCCCGAGCGTCACGGACGTGAACGCGACGGCCACCCCGCTCGCGGTGTCCGGATTCGGTCTGCGCCAGAGCAACGCGGCGTCCACGCTCCCGGCGGAGTTCGCGGGAACGGCCGACTGGAACTTCACCGTGGACAACCTCGGCGTCGGCACGACGTTCGACGATGCCTGCGCCCGTCCGACGCCGACGTCGAAGACCACGTGGGGCGCCGTGAAGTCGATCTACCGCTAGTTGTAGCGCTGTACCCGCAGCACCGCTTCGCTCGCGACATGACCCCGGGCTCGAGAGAGCCCGGGGTCGTGCGTTTGTAAGGGAATGCCATCCCGCACGCGCGGCATTGCACCGCGCACGGCGCTGGGCGCGACCACCCTTCGCGTTCGCGCGCCAACCCATGAGGTGGCACGGAGTTCTTGGCCAAGGCCCCCGCCAACCGCGACCTGCGCGCGCGTATGGAGGCGTGAAGCGCCAGCACGACAAGCGCTTCCGCGGTCGCCTGCGACCGCCGGACAGCGTCCCACGCCGCGGCCGCTCCCTTGCATATCCCTGCCGTGGGACCTGCCGACCGGCGGGCCCGATTCGCGTTCCGCACCCCAACCGTCGAGGAGCGCGCATGGCCCGGCCGTCCCGGAATCGCCCGTCGCAGAACCGCCGCGCGCTCCGCGCGACGAGCGCGCTCGATTCGCCGTCGCTGCACTCTCCCAGCGACACGCCCGCGGGCCCGCGTCCCGCCTACTCGGGCACGCTGCCGGCCGAGGTGTCGCGCCGCGCGCAGCGCGAGATGGACCGTCTGCGCCGGCTGCCCACGGGCTCGCCCGAGGCGGCACAGGTGCGCGCGTACCTCCAGTGGCTGTGGAGCACGCCGTGGGAGACTCTCGCGGGCGAGGATGCGGACCTCCGCCACGTTCAGGCCGAGCTGGAGCAGGAGCATCTCGGCCTGGGCAAGGCGAAGGAGCGCATCCTCGAATACCTCGCCGTGCGCCAGTTGAAGCACGACCTGCCGGGGCCGGCGATCTGCGTCGTGGGACCGCACGGCACCGGCAAGACGTCGCTGGGCTCCGAGGTGGCGCGCGCGCTCCGCCGCCCGTTCGCGCGCGTGAACGTCTCGGGCACGAGCGATGCCGCCGAACTGGTGGGCGAGACGCGCAGCGCGCCCGGCGCGCAGCCCGGGAAGATCCTCCGTGCCCTGCGCACGGCCGGCGTTCGCAATCCCGTGCTCATGATCGACGGCGTCGACCGCCTGGTGGGTGAGGGCGGCCATGGCGTCGTCGAGGTGCTGCTCGAGCTGCTCGATCCGGAGAGCGCGTCGCAGTTCACCGATCACTACCTGGGCGTGCCCATCGACCTCTCGCACGCGGTGGTGCTCATGTGCGCGAACCAACTCGAGCTGGTGCCCGATGCGCTCCAGGAGCGCGTCGAGGTCATCGAGGTCCCGGGGTATTCCGAGGACGAGAAGCTGGAGATCGCACGCCGCTTCCTGCTGCCGCGCCAGCTGAGCGAACACGGCTTGAACGGCCGCGACCTGGCGTTGGGCGACGAGACCGTGCGCGCGATCGTGCGCCACTACACGCTCGAGGCCGGCGTGCGTGCGCTGTCGCGCCAGATCGCGACGATCTGCCGCAAGGTGGCCCGCGCGCGCGCCACCGGCGACCCGCGGCGGCACGCCGTGCAGCCGGCGCAGCTCGAGGGCTACCTGGGCCACCGCGTCTACCAGCCGGAGATGGCAGGCAAGGAGGACGAGGTCGGCGCCGCCATGGGCCTGGCGTGGACCGCGGCCGGCGGCGAGGTGCTGATCGTCGAGGCGATCAAGATGCCGGGCGCCGGCCGCGTCGTGTTGACGGGCCAGCTCGGCGAGGTGATGAAGGAATCGGTGCAGGCGGCGCACTCGTACGTGCGCTCGCGCGCCCAGGCGCTCGACATCCCGCCCGACGCGTTCGGCCCCTGGGACATCCACGTCCACTTCCCCGCCGCCGGCGTGCCCAAGGACGGTCCCTCCGCCGGTATCACCGTGGGCCTGGTCATCGCCTCGGTGCTCTCCGACCGCGCGATCCACCACGACATCGCCATGACCGGCGAGGTGAGCCTGCGCGGCAAGGTGCTGGCTGTGGGCGGCATGCGCGAGAAGTCGCTCGCCGCCTATCGCGCCGGCTTCCGGGCGCTGCTGTTCCCCGCCGCGAACCTCAAGGACGTGGACGACATCCCGCTCGACGTGCGCGACAAGCTCGAGCTGATCGCGGTCGAGACCATGGACGAAGTGTTCGCGTGCGCGCTGTCGCGGGTGATCCTGCCGCAGAACATGAACGGCGCGTTCACGATCGACGACGTCGCGCTGGCCGAGGAGCCGGTCGAAGACGACGGCGAAGAGGTCGCGGGCGACGACGAGGAGTAGTGGTACCCAGCCGCTACATCACCACCAGCTTCCGCTCCGCCGTGAACGGGCCCGCGCGCAGCCGGTAGGCGTAGACGCCCGGTGCCACGCGGTGGCCGTCGCCATCGAGCAGGTCCCAGTGGTACGACCGCCGCCCCGCTCCCTCGTGACTCGCGAAGCGCCGTACGAGCCGGCCCTGAAGGTCGAACACCTCCAGCTCCACGTCGGCGGCGTGCGGCAGGTCGAAATCGAACCGGGTCGCGCGCGAGAACGGGTTCGGCACGTTCGGGTGGAGCCGGAACGCGACCGGAGCCGGGCCCGGCGCATCGAGCCGCGGATCGGCCAACTCGCGCGCCATCTCGGACGTGACCGGCTTGCCGTCCACGACCAGAAACCACGAGCGCTCGCTGCCGGCCGGGATCACGTAGTCGGTGAAGCCGAGCAGGAGCGTGTCGCCTGGGACGACGATCGCCGAGCGGTCGTCCGTCGCCATGACCTCCGCGAGCCGTGAGGTGCCGTCCGGCTTGCGCGCGAGCACAGGCGAGGCGCCGCGCGCGCTCACGTAGGCGCTCGCATCGAGCCGGCCGATGAAGCGGAGTGCGAGCGCGTCGTTGAGGCGGAAGCGCAGCGAGCGGGCGCCGCGCAGCAGCAGCGCCTGCGTGCTCCAGCCGCGCCGCGGGTGGATCGTGCCCACCGGCCGCCACAGGCCGCCCGTCATCGCGGCATCCACCGAGATGCCGTTGCGATCGGTCGAGCCCCACGACGACTCGACGACCAGCACGTCCTCGGAGCCGGCCGCGGGCGGTGCCAGCGTCACGAACAGCGTCGCGGCAGAATCAACGCGGATCGGTTCGAGCCCGGTCCCGATCGCCTGCGCGGTCAGGTCCCTGCCCACGGCATCGAGCACGCGCAGCGCGGCGCGGCGCTGGCCGACGAGTATGGATCCGCCCGGTATGGTGACCGCCTCGGCGCCGGGCGCGTGATCCGCATAGGCGAGGATCAGCCGGTCGATCACCATGCCGCGCGCAAGCCCTTCGCGGATGTAGAGCCGCCGCGTGCCGTCCACGAGCTGCGGGGCGCCGGAGAGCGGCATCAGGTCCGGCCACACGATGCCCGGCGGCACGCCGGGGAACAGGCTGTTCTCGCCGGCCCCCACGTCACCCGGCTCACCGAGTCCGTTCGTCGGCAGCGTGGATTGATTGCCCGCGACGAGGCTCCCGAAACCCGCGCCGCCCGCGCACTGGAGCGGCTTCGTGAGCAGCGCCCGGCTCAGCGTGGACGTGTCGCCGCCGTCGCCCATCGCCCGCAGAGCGAACACGTACCACTCGCTCGTCTTGAGGCCGGGGAGGATGCGGCCCTCCGTGCTGCCCACGCGACCGGGCGTGGACGTGAACAGGCGCGTCCACGCGCTGAACGGCGCCGCGGCGTTCGCATTCGGCGTGTAGCGCAGCTCGTAGGCCGAAGCCGGCCCGCTGAACGCGGTCGTGTCGTCGTCGGCCGGCGCGGTCCAGTGCACGGTCACGCTCGCCCCCACCTGCGCGTCGGCGCACTGGCTCTCGTCGCGGAGCGCCAGGTAATCGCCGCCGCGCGGCGCCACCACGTCGGCGCTGTCGACCGGCGCCACCGCGGACCCGTCCACGCGCACCCAGCGTGCGACCGAGGGCACGGCAGGCGCATCGGTCGCGAGGCTGTCGATCACGAACAACAGGTAGTCCCCCGGCGGCGCCAGGTTCGCGTCCGCGGGCGAGTGCACGAGGAGTCGCGCCGGCGACGCCAGCGCCACGAAGTCCAGTGGCACGTAGCGCTGGCCCTGGTCGAAGCCGTGCGTCGAAGCTCCCGGGCGCATGAGCGCCACGGCGCGGATGCCGGCCGTGCGCGCGGGGTCCTCGAGCAGCAGCGTGAAGTCGCCGCCGTAGCCCACGCGCGCCGGCGCGCTCACCACGCGCGGTCGCGTGGCATACGCGCCGTTCGCACGGAACAGGTACGGCGGCTCGTAGATGCTCGCGCTGGTCTGCGCCTCGTCGGGACTCGGCTTTTCTCCGCCGGCTGTGAGCACGCGCGCGTCGGGCAGGAGCACCGCCGTGGAGTGGTAGTTCCGGATCCACGGATCGGGTGCGAGCGCCTCGGTGGAGCTGGTCACCGGGTTGCTCCAGCGCCCGCGCGCCACGCTCCAGATCTGCGGCGTACGGATCGCGCTGCCCACGACGTCGTCGTCGTCGTAGACACCACCGGTCGCGAGCACGTCGCCGGTCGGCAGCAGCGTGAGGTTGTGGTGCGTGCGCCCGATCAACGCCGGCCGCGTCGTTCCGTTCGCCACGTACGGCACCCACGGCGAGAACTGCCCAGTGCCGATGTCGATCGTCTGCGTGGCGGTCGTGCCCTCCGTGCTGGTGCTTCCCGCGCGCAGCAACCGGCCGGGACGGTACATCACCGACGAGCCGAACTGGAGCGCGTCGTGCTGGTCGCCGGCCGGACCTTCCACCCAGCGCGCGGTGCGCAGGTCGAAGAAGCGCTTGTATCGGCCGCCCGGGCGCACGGGGTCGAGCGAGAGCGCCGGGCCGGCATTGAACAACCGCCCGTCCGGGAGCACGAACATGTTCGCGTAGTCCGAGATCGGGCGCTCGCTCGCCGAGTCGGGCGTGGTGATCGTGCGCCACTGTCCGAACAGCGGCCCGCAGTCGGCATCCCCACCCGAGTTGGCGAGCGGGCTGAAGCGCTCGAGGCTGCGCGTGATCCGTGCGTGCCCCGCGCCCAACGCCACGAGGCCCATGCCGGCGAACGGCGGTGGCGGCGGATGGAAGCCGCGCACGATCGGCGAGTGCCAGGTGATCGTGCCGCCGTAGGTCTCGCCGGTCACGGTCCAGATCGCATCCGTCTGCCCGCCGGCCACGGCGCTGCCCGTGGTGTCACCGCCGGCCACCACCAGCACGCCGCCGTCGACGTTGTAGCCGAGCGCCGGACGGCTCCGGCCCGTGGGCCCCTGCCCGAACGGCAGGTACGGCGTCCAGTGGAAGTTCTCCTCCGTCGCCGACGACTCGTCAGGGCGCTCGAGCACCCACAACTCGCCCGGGACCGGCCGCGCGGAGGTTTCACTGCCCCCGCTCTCGCCGCCGAACATGTAGTACTCGCGCTCGCCGTCGTGCGCGTCGCGCCAGCGCGGCGTCATGCCGTGCCAGGCTCGCGCGACCGGCGTGGTCCCGGAGACCGTGATCTCGCGCCACACGCCGGGGCTCACGCTCATCGGGCCCACGCCGACCAGGTCGAGCTTGCGCGGGTCGGCGAGCGACGTCGTCCCCGTCCAGCCGCCGAAGATGACGAGCTTCGCGCGCGGCGCGCCGCTGATGCCAGGAGCGCCCGGATCGAACATCATCGTGTGCCCGAAGCGCCGCGTGCTCGCGTCGCCGGCGAAGATTCGCGTCCACGCCCACTGGTATTTCGGCCCGGCGACGAGCCGGCGCTCACCGCGCCACAGGTCGCCCAGCACCTGGCCCGACGCGTCGCGTCCGCCGTGGATGTAGCAGATGAGCGCGCCGCTCGTCTCCGGCAGCTGCGTGTCGTAGCGATTCTCGACGCCCGCCCAGGTCGCGGCGCATCCCCAGCGCGGGCCCGGCGTGTTCGCGCCGCTCGGCAGCGACGGGTCGCCCACCTGCTCCATCAGGCTCCAGCCGTGCGTGGTGTCGTCCTCGGCGAGCGAGGTGTAGAGATGCCACGCGTCGCCCAGCACCTCGTAGCTGCCGTTCGCGAGCTTGCGCCGACCGCCGAAGACGATGCAGCGGCCGGAGTAGTCGCCCACGAACACGTGGCCGTCGCGCCCCGGCGGATAGCGCCCGCGCGTGTAGCCGTCGGTCCAGCGCAGCCCGCGGTAACGCGCGGGCTTGCAGCCCACGGTGCACGTGTCGCCGGGCGCCGCGGTCGTATCACCCCAGGAGTAGCGCGTCGCAAGATTGAGCGGCTGCAGCACGCGCCACGTGGTGTCCGCGCCGCGCACGCGCATCGAGCCGCCGAAGCCGATCATGCCGCTCGACATCGTCCCCGCGGAGGCGAGCACGCCGCCGTCAGGGAGCGGCGTCGCGGTGGCGTACCAGCGTTGCACCGCCATTTGCGCGCTCGCGGTCCACGGCGTCGTCGGAACGATCACGCCGGGGCGCCACGCCGGGTCGAGCGTGTACACCTCGCGGCACGGCGAAAGCGGGATCCAGCCGCCGCCCACCATGAGCATGCGGCCGTCGGGCAGCGTCGCGTGCCCGGTGCAGAACAGATCCGTCTGCAGGTTGTTCGGATGCGGCAGCGCGATGAACGACGAGCGCGGGCTCACCGTGGTGGGCGTGATCAGGTTCGTGTCGCCGGGGAAGAATCGCCAGAAGCGCATCGTCTGGCTCGTGCCCGACTCGCCGAACATGAACACCTTGGTGGCGTCGGTGTCGGGCTCGCGCAGCACCACCGTGTGCGTCGAGGAGAAACCGAGGCTCGGCGAGGCCACCCAGCGTCCGGTCTGATTGAGCGGTGCCGCGTTCGCCGGCGCGGCGAGGGAGGTGATGACCGCGAGTGTGAATGCGATGCCCGCACGCGCGGCGGGTGCGGCCGGGGCGCTTCCATGGCGCAAGGCAGACTCCTCGCCGGGCGGCGCAGGGGCGGGGTGAAGGGTCAGGCGCGGGGAGTTCGTCGGAGTCCTTGAAGAGGAATCTTAACCCACCGACCGCCCGCGCGGGTGCGAATGCCGAGTAATCCATCCTTGAATTACGGTGATTTCAACGTTCGCCCTCTTCCTCGACGTCCTCGTCGCGCACACTGCCGCCGCGCTCGAGCGCCGCCAGGTACTCGGCGATGATCTCGCGCGCTTCAGCGGCCTCGGCCGGCGCCACCAGCAGCTCGCCCCAGGCGGTCGTCACCCAATCCCGCCGTACTTCCCCGTACCCGGGAAGCGTGGTGCTGCGAAGAAACGCGTGCACACCGTGGTGCTCGAGCACGCCCGCGAGCAGTGCGCCCGCGGCCGCATCGGGCACGCGGTGCACCACGACCGGGGCGCCCTGCTCGACCGGTGGCTCGTCGGTGAGCACCACGCGACAGCGCGGACACGCCACCGTGGCCTCGCCGTAGCCCGCACCGCACTCCGGGCACCAGCGGGTCACTGGCTCCGGGCTCAAGCGGTGGTTCTCTCGGTGGTCCGCGCGACGCGGGAGCCGCCCGCGCCCGCCGCGATGCGCCGCCCGCCCTCGGCCACGTCCTCGGCGCGCGTGGCCAGCGAGAGCCGTACGCGGTCGGCGTGTTCGGGCCCGAACGCCGTGCCCGGAAGCACGGCCACGCCGAAGCCCAGCCATTCCTCCGCGAGCGCCCACAGGTCGCGCTCGCCGCGCGCGGCCTTCACATCGGCGAAGACGTAGAACGCGCCCTTCGGCGTGGGCCCGTTCACGAGCTTCGTGCCCGCGAGCCCGCCGAGCAGCAGCCCGCGCCGCTCTTCGTACGCGGCGCGCATCTGCTCCACGGCCGCCTGCGGGCCGGTCACCGCCGCGCGCGCCGCGATCTGGGCCGCGGGGAACACGCCGTGCGTGGTGTAGAACGCGAGCAGCGGCGCCATCGCCGGCCGCATGCCCGGCGGGCACACGGCGTAGCCCACGCGCCAGCCGGTCATCGCGTAGCTCTTGCTCATCGTGTACACGGACACGGTGCGCTCGGCCATGCCCGGAAGCGAGGCGAGCGAGACGTGCTTCGTGCCGTCGAACAGGATGTGCTCGTAGGCCTCGTCGGAGAGCATCCACAGGTCGCGCTCGATCGCCACCTTCGCCAGCGCTTCCAGGTACTCACGGGAGAGCACGGCGCCGGAGGGGTTGTTCGGCGTGTTCAGGTAGATGCCCTTCGTCTCCGGCCTCAACGCCGCGCGCAGGCGATCGCCGAACTCGGCCGGCGACCACGCCCCCGCGAGCAGCTCCATGTAGACAGGCAGCGTGCGGTAGCGGGCGCCGGGGGCGAAGCCCACGAGCTTGGGCAGCGCCATCCAGTGCGGCGACAGCAGCAGCAGCTCGTCACCGGCGCTCATCAGGCATTGGATCGCGAGGTAGAGCGCGTGCGTGCCGCCCGCGGTGACGACGATGTCGTCGACGTGCGCCGTGATCTTGTTCTCGCGCGCGAGCTTCTCCACCAGCGCCTCGCGCAGCGAGCGCTCGCCCGCTGCGTCGGGGTAATGCGTGTAGCCGTCGCGCGCGGCCTTCGCGAGTGCTTCGACGATGTGCGCCGGCGTGTCGAAGTCGGGCTCGCCTCTTTCCAGATGAATGACGCGCTCGCCGGCCTGCTCGCGCTGGCGCGCGGCGGCCATGATGCGACCCAGCTCGGACGTCGTGTGCAGCACCGGGCGATCGGCGATCAGTCGGGGCATGGCGGGCTCCAGGGGAAAAGGAAGGGCATCGGGCCCGTTCAATGTAGGCGATTCCGAGTGCCCCATGAAGCCGCCCGGGCGTTCTGGGGGACGTCGGCATTGCGCAACGCGTGCTCCGGGCACGGGCATTGCCATGCCGGTGGGGATTCACGCTCGCTGAGGACCAGCATCGGGGGACTGCATCATGGCGAAGATCCAACTGCGGGACATCTGTGAACACCTGTCCGCCGCCGCCGAGGTCGAAGGGATCGTCGACGCGCTGCTCGCTTATCTCCGCGCCTATCAAGGCGATTGGCATCCGACGCTGGCGCTGGTCGACGGCCAGCACGATTGCGTCACACGCATCTTCCAGCGTGAGCGCGGCCGGCTCGACCACCGCGACGTCGTCGTCCCGGTGGACCATCTGCCCGCGCGACTCGTGCGAAAGTTCTTCCGCCCCAGTGCATTCTTCAACGCCGGGGAGCGCCGCTCGCTGCTGACCAAGGTGTTCCGGGTCACTCCGGTCTACGAACCGGACCGTTTCGAGGCGCCCCAGATCCAGCCGCTCGTGGCCCCGGTGCCCTGGCACTCGTGCATCGTGCTGCCGCTCGCCGACCAGGACGACCTGCTCGCGCTGCTGCTGCTCGTCTCGCCGCGCAAGAACGCGTTCCCGGCCGCGGCGGTGGAGGAAGTGCTCACCATGCGCAGCATGGCGGCGCTCGCGCTCGCGCGCCGGCTGCACGCCGACGGGCGGGTCACTCCCGAGGTGCGCATCGCCGAGGAGCAGTCGCGCCGCTCGCAGGGCATGTTCCAGGAGCGCCTGCGCCAGCTCGAGAGCGAGTCCACGGCGCTGTCGCAGGACAACCGGCTCAAGGCCGAGCGGCTGGAGCTGGTCGCGCGCGAGCTCGAGAGCACGCAGATGACCGCGCACCGCGAGCGCCTGGAGCTGGACCAGCTCCGTCAGCAGGTGCACTCGCTCGAGGAGCAGAGTTCGGTGGCCGCGCAACATCTCCAGGATTCGTACTCGCAGCTCGCGGCCGCGCAGCACCGGTTGAATGAGCAGCACGAGACGATGGAGTTCCTGCGCGAGGTGTTCGAGGCTTCGCAGGAGGCTTACGACGAGTCGCTCATGTCGCGCGCGCTCGTCCAGCGTTTCTGCGACGCGTTCGAGGTGGACCGCTGCAGCCTCATGCGCGTCGACGACCAGAGCCTCAAGATCTCCGCGCATCGCGGCATGGATCCCGGTGTCGCCGGCCGCGTGAAGCTGCCGCTCGGCGAAGGCGTCGCCGGCTGGGTCGCGAGCCATCGCAAGCCGGTGCTCATGCGCAAGCAGGGCGATGCGTCGCCCGTGCGTCCCACCGGTGTCGA
>DATNFC010000104.1:0-8700 GCA_035606545.1 Candidatus Methylomirabilota bacterium | reverse complement strand
CCCGCGCCCGATCGCGTCGACCCGTCCTCGATCTCGCGCTCGCGGCGCACGGCGATTGTCAACGCGGCGCAGA
Source organism: Candidatus Methylomirabilota bacterium (assembly GCA_035606545.1). Taxonomy (GTDB): domain Bacteria; phylum Eisenbacteria; class RBG-16-71-46; order RBG-16-71-46; family RBG-16-71-46; genus JAIOPA01. Next base: position 8,627 of record DATNFC010000104.1, on the reverse strand, counting down.
AGGTGAGCCCGGCCGTGGTCTCGGTGAGCGTCGTGACCACGCGCCTCGTCCGCGCCGATCCCTACGGGTTGCCGTTCCGCGACGAGTTCTTCGACCGTTTCTTCCCGCCCAGCGTCTACCGCGAGCGCGTGCCGGGTCTGGGCTCGGGCGTGATCGTGGACGCCGACGGCATCGTGCTCACGAACTCGCACGTCGTCCGCGACGCCGAGGAGCTGAAGGTGAACCTCCCCGACGGCCGGCACTTCGACGCCAAGCTGCTCGGCGACTCGCCGGTCTACGACCTCGCCGTGCTCAAGATCCCGTCCGACAAGCTGCCGGTGGCGACGATGGGCGACAGCGACTCGCTGGTCGTGGGCGAGTGGGCGATCGCGATCGGCAACCCGTTCGGGTTTCTCCTGGACGATCCGCAGCCGACCGTGACCGCGGGCGTGGTGAGCGCGACCCGGCGCGACATCAAGGCCGAGGCCACGTCCTCGGGCATGTACAAGAACATGATCCAGACCGATGCCGCGATCAATCCCGGCAACAGCGGCGGCGCGCTCGTGGACGCCGACGGCGAGGTGATCGGCATCAACACGTTCATCTTCACGAACAGCGGCGGCTCGATCGGGCTGGGCTTCGCCATCCCCATCAACCTGGCGAAGCGGGTGCTGAACGAGGTGCGCCGCTACGGCCGCGTGCGCGTGGCGTGGCCGGGGATGAACGTGCAGCCCGTGAGCGATCTGCTCGCGAGGCGCCTCGGCTGGGAGGGCACGGGGGGCCTCGTGGTCTCGGCGGTCGATCGCGGCGGGCCGGCCGAGCGCGCGGGCCTGAAGCCGCTGGACCGCATCCGCAAGGTGAACGGCCGGGTCACGAACGACGTCGAGGACGCGCAGGCGGGAATCTACGGCGCACAGGTCGGCGACCGGCTGACGCTGGACGTGGAACGCGACGGCAAGCCGCGCACGATCGTGATCACGCTCGAGGAGGCCCCGGGGCGCTGAGCGCCCCGCATCCGCATGATCGACCGCTACTGCCGCCCGGAGATGCAGGAGGTGTGGAGCGACGCGCGCCGGCTCGTGCGCTGGCTCGACGTCGAGCTGGCCGTGACGGCGACGCGCGAAGATCGCGGCGAAGTGCCGAAGGGCACCAGCGAGCGCGTCCGCCGCAGCGCCCGCATCAACGCCGCGCGCATGCTGGCGATCGAGGCCGAGGTCCACCACGACGTGATCGCGTTCCTGTCGATGATCGCCGAGTCCGCGGGGGACGACGCCCGCCACCTGCACGTGGGCCTCACCTCGTCCGACCTCGTGGACACCGCGCTCGCCTGCCAGATCCAGGATGCGGGCGCGCTGCTCGCGGGCTCGCTCGCGCGCCTGCGCCGCGCAGCGTGGACGCTCGCCCAGCGCCACAAGCGCACGCCGATGGTGGGGCGCTCGCATGGCGTGCACGCCGAGCCGATCACGTTCGGCCTGAAGTGCCTGGTGTGGTCCGAGGAGTTGGGCCGCGGGATCGACCGGCTGCAGGCGGCACTCGCCGACTGTGCGTATGGAAAGTTCAGCGGCGCCATGGGCACGCTCGCGCACCTGGACCCGGAGGTGGAGACGCGCGCGCTGGCGCGACTCGGCCTCGAGCCCGAGCCGGTGGCGAACCAGGTCGTGCAGCGCGACCGCCACGCCGCTCTGGGCTGCGCCATCGCGGTCGCGGGCGGCACGATGGACAAGATCGCGGTCGAGATCCGGCACCTGATGCGCACCGAAGTGCGCGAGGCCGAGGAGCCGTTTCGCGAGCGCCAGAAGGGCTCCTCGGCGATGCCGCACAAGCGCAACCCGGTGCGCTGCGAGCGTGTCTCGGGGCTCGCGCGGCTGCTGCGCGGTTACGCCCAGGCGCTGCTCGAGGACCAGCCGCTGTGGCACGAACGCGACATCAGCCACTCCTCGGTCGAACGCGTGGCGCTGCCCGACGCGTTCCTCGCCGCGGACTTCATGGCGCACGAGCTGGGCGAGGTGCTGGAGGGACTGCGCGTGAACGAGGGGCGCATGCGCGCGAACCTCGACGCCGGCGGCGGCCTCGTGCACTCGCAGCGCGTGCTGCTGGCGCTCGTCGAGGCGGGGCTCGCGCGCGACGAGGCCTATGCGATCGTCCAGCGCCACGCGCTCGCGGCCGCCGACGGTGGCACGCCGTTCCGCGATGCGCTCGCGGCCGATCCCGTGGTGCGCGAGCGCTTGGGCGCGGAGCGGCTCGCGGCGTGCTTCCTGCTCGATCACCACCTGCGCTCGGTCGATGCCATCTTCGCCCGCGCCGAGGAGCCGCGCGCGTGAGCGCGTCGCGCGCCGCCGCCGCGGGCCGCGAGGCGTGGACGCCGGCCGATGCGCGCGACCCGGCCGCGGTCTCGGCGCGGCTGCGCGCGCGCGGCGTCGTGCTCGAGCCCGACGAGGTGCGGCTCCTGACCGAACTCCTGGGCCGCGGCCCGCGCTGGGCCGAAGCGGTGCTGTTCGGGATCCTGTGGAGCGAGCACTGCTCGTACAAGAGCACGCGCCACCTCTTGAAGCGCCTGCCCACGCAGGCGCCGCAGGTCGTGATCGGGCCCGGCGAGGACGCGGGCGTGGTGGCGCTGCCCGCGCCGTGCGACGACCTGGTGCTCGTGCTGGGCCACGAGAGCCACAACCACCCGAGCCAGGTGCTGCCGGTGGAGGGCGCGGCCACGGGCGTCGGCGGCATCGTGCGCGACATCGTGTGCATGGGCGCCGAGGTGGTGGGCGTGCTGGACGCGCTGCGCTTCGGCGACCCGCGCTCGGGCGTGCATGCCCGTGACGTCGTCCGCGGTGTGGTCGAGGGGATCGCCGGTTACGGCAACGCGCTCGGTGTGCCGAACCTCGGCGGCGACGCCGTGTTCGACGCCGGCTTCGACACGAACTGCCTGGTGAACGCCATGGCCGTGGGGTTGGCACCCGCCGACGGCGTCCTCCGCAGCCGCGTCCCGGAAGGCCCCGGGCCCTGGGCGTTCGTGCTCGTCGGCAAGCCCACCGACGAGAGCGGCTTCGGCGGCGCGGCGTTCGCCTCGGGCGAACTGGGTGATCCCGGCGGCGCCGACCCGCGCGGCGCCGTGCAGCTGCCGGACCCGTTCCTGAAGCGCGTACTGAACGCCGCCACGTACGAAGCGTTCCGGGTCACACGCGAGCGCCAGCTCGCGTGCGGCTTCAAGGACCTGGGTGCCGGCGGTATCGCGTGCGCCACGTCGGAGCTGGCGGCCGCCGGCGGCTGCGGCGCCGTGATCACGCTCGAATCGGCACACCGTGTGAACCGCGAGCTGTCACCCGAGATCATCCTCTGCGCCGAGACGCAGGAGCGCTACTGCTGGGTGGTCCCCGAGAGCTTCGCCGACGAGCTGTGCGCGATCTACGAGCGCGCGTTCGCGCTGGGCGACGTGCACCCGGGCGCGGGTGCACGGGTCATCGGCCGCGCCGTGGAGGAGCCGCGCTACACCGTGACCTGGCACGGCGAGACGCTCGTCGACTGCGAGGTGCGCGCCATCACCGCCGGCCGGCGCGAAGAGCGCGAGGCGAAGCCGCGCACGCGCCGGCAGCCGCCGCGCGCGCGCCGCCGCGCACCGGACCCGCGCCGGGCACTGCTCACGATGCTCGGCGGGCTGCACGTGGGCTCGCGCGCGTACCTCTACCGTCACTACGACGGCGACGTCCAGGGGCGCACCTGGCTGCGCGCCGGCGAGGGCGACGCCAGCGTGCTGCGGCTCCATGCGGAGCGCCCGACCGGCGTGGCGTTCGCGGTCGGCGGGAACCCGTTCTGGTGCGACGGCGACCCCGAGCTGGGCGCCGCGCACGCGGTCGCGGAGGCGGCGCGCAACGTGGCCGTGACCGGCGCGCGGCCATGGGCGCTGACGGACTGCTTGAACTTTGGTCATCCAGAAGACGCCGAGGTGATGGGCGACCTCGAGCAGACGCTGGCGGGGCTCGCGTCCGCCGCCCGCGCGCTCGGTGGGCTCGCGGCTGTCGGCCAGCCGCTGCCGTTCGTGAGTGGCAATGTGAGCCTCTATAACCAGGTCGGTCCGCATGCCATCCCGCCGTCGCCGATCGTGATGTGCGCCGGCGTCATCCACGACGTCACCCGCGCGTTGGGCATCGGGCTGCGCGGCGCGGGGCACGTGCTCGTGCTGGTGGGCGAGCCGCGCGACGGGCTCGAGGGCTCGACGTACGCGCGTGAGGTGCTGCGCGAGCGCGGCGGCCCGCCGCCGCCGCTCGACTTGGAGCGCGAGGCGCGGCTCGAGGAGCTGGCCGTGGCGATCGCCGAGGGCGGCTGGGCGCGCGCCGCGCACGACGTCGGCGACGGCGGCCTCGCGGTGGCGCTGGTGGAGATGATGGCGGGCGCGGCGGACGATGCGACGCTCGGCGCCGAGCTCGATCTGGAGCCGTTCGAGGTCGAGCCCGCGGTGTCGCTCTACTGCGAGCGGCCGGCGATCGTCTACGAGGTGCCGTTCGAGCGGCTGGCGCGGCTGTCGCAGGCGGCCCGTGACCAGGGCTTCGTCGCCTGGCCGATCGGCACCGTGAGCGCGCAGCCGCAGCTGCGCGTGCGCATGCCCGGCGGAGAAACACTCACCTGGAGCCGCGTGGAGCTGGAGCAGGCCCGCGAGGCGGGCCTGCGGAAGCTATGGAATGAGGAGGGCGTGTGAGCGCCGCGCGCGTCGCGATCGTGCAGTTCCCCGGCGTCAACTGCGAGGCGGAGACCGCGCGCGCGCTGGCTCGCGCCGGGCTCGAGACCGAACTCGTCCGCTGGACGCGCCCGGCGCGCGACCTCGCCGCGTTCGACGCCTATGTCCTGCCCGGTGGCTTCTCGTGGCAGGACCGCGTGCGCGCGGGTGCACTCGCGGCCAAAGACCCGATGCTCGACGAGCTGGCCGCGCGTGCCGACGCCGGCGCGCCCGTGCTGGGCATCTGCAACGGGGCGCAGGTGCTCGTGGAGGCGGGCCTGGTGCCGGGGAGCGGGAATGACGAACCCGGCGCTGAATCACGAGACGAGGTGCGCGTGGCGCTGGCGCGCAACCGCATGCCGGAGCGCACCGGCTATTACACGCGCTGGGTGTGGTGCCGGGTCGAGGAGACGCAATGCGTGTTCACGCGCGCGCTCGAGCCGGGCGCGCTGCTGCCGCTGCCGGTCGCACACGGGGAGGGCCGGTTCGCGTCGGCGAAGAAGGGGCGCGTCGCCGCGCTCGCCGAGGCCGGGCAGGCGCCGCTTCGCTATGCGCACGCCGACGGCGCGCTGGCCGAGGCGTTCCCCGAGAACCCGAACGGCTCTGACGCGTCGGCGGCAGCGCTGTGCAACGCGCGCGGGAACGTGCTGGCGCTGATGCCGCACCCGGAGCGCGCGGCGACGTTGGGCCAGGTCTCGCGCGCGATCGGCGGCGCCTGGGGCGAGCGGCGCGATCGCGCGCTGGCCGCCGGCGACGGCTCCGCGTTCGGCGACGGCCCGGGCATGGCGATCTTCCACGCGCTCGCGCGGTTCTTCGAGGGGCACGTATGAGTGCAGCGGGCAAGCCATTGGCGCAGGCCTATGTCGAGCTGGTCGCCGAGGATCCCGAGGCCACGAGCGCGCTCGCGATCGCGCGGGCGCGCCTCGGGGCGGGGCGGCGGCTCAAGTCGCTCCGACGCGTTCGCGTGTTCGAACTCGCGGGCGTGCTGCCGTCGCGGGCCCAGCTCGAGGCGCTGCTCCACCGCTCGACGCGGTTCTACAACCCGGCGAAGGAGCGCTGCACGGTGCGCACCGCCGAGCGCGACCCGGCGCCGTTCCGGCCCGAGGAGGCACTCGTGCTGGTGCTCGATCGCGGCCTCGAGCGCCGGCCCGCCGGCGAGCGCTGGTGGAAGCATGAGACCGGTGAGAAGGTGGAGGTGCGCGAGGGCACGGTGTGGGCGCTCGCGTTCGAGCCGGGCGAGGATGCCGCCGCCCGCGCCGGCGAACTGGCCGAGGTGCGGAACCGCCACCACGGTCTGCTCGCGAACCCGCACTTCCAGGACTGGCGCCCCGGCGAGGGCGCCTCGCCTCCGTGGCCGTGGATCGAACGCCCGCGCAAGCGAGCGAAGGAGGACCGGCCATGACGGAAACACGCTTCGGTGAGGAGTGTGGGGTCTTTGCGGCCGTCGGCGTCCCGCAGGCCGCGGCGATCACCGCACTCGGGCTCCACGCGCTCCAGCACCGCGGCCAGGAGGCGACCGGTGTGGTCGCCAGCGACGGCGAGCGATTCCACGTCGTCAAGGGCATCGGGCTCGTGCACGACGTCTACCGCGACGCGCAGCTCGAGCAGGTTCCGGGCGTGCTCGCGATCGGGCACAACCGCTACTCGACGTCGGGCGGGCTCACGCTCGAGAACACGCAGCCGCTGCGCGTGGTCTATCGCGGCGGCTCGCTGGCGCTCGCCCACAACGGCAACCTCACGAACGCGCGCGAGCTGCGTGCCGGGCTGGAGGAATCGGGTTCGATCTTCCAGACCACGCTCGACACCGAGGTGTTCCTCCACCTGATGGCGCTCTCCGGCGCCGAGCACGTGGAGGAGGGGCTGATCGAGGCCGCGCGCCAGGTGACCGGCGCTTACTCGCTGCTCGTGCTCACGGAGCAGAGCGTGATCGCGCTGCGTGACCCGCACGGGTTCCGCCCGCTCTGCCTCGGCCGGCTCACCGACGGCTACGTCGTCGCCAGCGAGACGTGCGCGCTCGACCTCGTCGGGGCTGAGCTCGTGAGAGAGATCGAGCCGGGCGAGATGCTCACCGTGGACCCGAAGGGCGTGCGCTCGCGGCGCGCGCTCGCCGCGGCCGACCCGCCCCAGCACTGCATTTTCGAGCACATCTACTTCTCGCGGCCGGACAGCCGCGTGTTCGGCGACACGGTGGACCGCGTGCGGCGCCGGATCGGCCGCCAGCTCGCGGCCGAGCACCCGGCCGAGGCCGACGTGGTGATCGCCGTGCCCGACTCGAGCAACTCGATCGCGCTGGGCTTCGCCGAGGCCTCGGGCATCCCGTACGAGCTGGGCCTGATCCGCAACCACTACGTCGGGCGCACGTTCATCCAGCCGGTGCAGAGCGGGCGCGACTTCGGCGTGCGCGTGAAGTTCAACCCCGTGCGCGAGGTGCTGGAGGGGAAGCGCGTGGCGATCGTGGACGACTCGATCGTGCGCGGCACCACGAGCCGCAAGCTCGTGCGCCTCGTCCGCCGCGCCGGCGCGACCGCGGTCCACTTCCGCGTCGGCTCGCCGCCGGTCACGCACCCGTGCTTCTACGGCATCGATACGCCGAGCCGTCGCGAGCTGATCGGGGCGTTGAAGACCGTGGACGAGATCCGCGAGTACCTGGGCGTGGACACGTTGGGCTACCTGTCGCTCGACGGACTGCTCGCGTCGGAGCGCGAGCCTCGCCGCTTCTGCCGCGCGTGCTTCACCGGGAACTACCCGGTCCCGGTCGACCCGGGCGCGAGCAAGCTGGCGCTGGAGTCGCTGCCCAGAGGCACCGCCGTACGGCGCTGAGCGCGGCCGTACCCGGGGCTTGACCGCGTCGGACGAGCGCGCGAACCGGCGCTCGACGCACCGGGGATCCAGGCCGACGGCGTCGAGCGACAGCCGCGCCCGCGTTTGACAGGGGTTTCCGCGCCTCAATACAGTCGCGTGTTCCATCGACGACGGCACGGAGGCGCGGATGTCCCTGCGACAATTGATGGCCCAGCGACGGGCCAAGATCGAGGCGTGGCGCGAGCTCGGCTGCGAGCCCTACGCCTACCGGTTCGAGCCCACGCACCACGCGGTCGAGCTGCTCGCGCGCGGCGACCGCGTCACCGAGGAGCCGGGCGAGCACGTGCGTGTCGCCGGCCGGCTGGTGGCACGGCGCGGGCACGGGAAGGCCGGCTTCGGCCACGTGCTCGACGGCTCGGGCAAGATCCAAGTGTACTTCCGCAGCGATGCGCTCGCGGACGCGTTCGCGCGCTACGAGCTGCTCGAGGTCGGGGACTGGGTCGGCATCTCGGGCCGGCTGTTCCGCACCCGTACGGGCGAGATCACGATCCGCGCCGAAGGCGTGGATCTGCTCGCCAAGTCGATCCGGCCGCTGCCCGAGAAGTGGCACGGGCTCACCGATCCCGAGACGCGCTTCCGCCAGCGCTACGCCGACCTGTTCGTGAACCTCGAAGTGCGCGAGGTGTTCCGCCGGCGCGCCGCGATCGTCAAGCAATTGCGCGCGTTCCTGGACGCCCGCGGCTACCTCGAGGTGGAGACACCGGTACTGCAGCCGCTCTACGGCGGCGCGTTCGCGCGGCCGTTCGTGACCCGCCACAACGCGCTCGACGTGGACCTCTACCTGCGCGTCTCGAACGAGCTCTACCTGAAGCGTTTGATCGTCGGCGGCCTGGAGCGCGTCTACGAGTTCTCGCGCGACTTCCGCAATGAGGGCATGGACCGCTCGCACAATCCCGAGTTCACGATCCTCGAGTACTACCAGGCGTTCGCCGACGTGCACGACATGATGGCGCTCACCGAGGCGCTGATCGCCGACGTGCTCCAGCACGCGTGCGGAACGCTGGTGCTGCGCTTCGACGGGCACCCGCTCGACTTCACGCCACCGTGGCCGCGCGTCTCCATGCTGGACTCGGTGAGCGAG
>DATNFC010000103.1:0-3266 GCA_035606545.1 Candidatus Methylomirabilota bacterium | reverse complement strand
GTTCGCCGAGCAGGTGACGAACGTGGCGCGCGAGGTGGGCGTCGAAGGGCGACTGGGCGGCCAGGCCAACGTGCCCGGCGCGGCCGGGACGTGGAAAGACCTCACCGGCAACGTGAACCTGCTCGCGGCCAACCTGACGACGCAGGTGCGCGCCATCGCCGAAGTGGCGACGGCCGTCACCAAGGGCGACCTGACGCGGTCGATTCAGGTCGAGACCCGTGGCGAAGTGTCAGACCTGAAGGACAACATCAACACGATGATTCGCAACCTGCGCGGGACGACCGAGTCCAACCAGGAGCAGGACTGGCTCAAGACGAACCTCGCGAAGTTCACGCGCATGCTGCAGGGCCAGCGCGACCTCGTCACCGTGGGCAAGACGCTGCTCTCCGAGCTCGTGCCCCTGGTCAAGGCGCAACAGGGCGCGATCTATCAGATGCGCATCGCGGACGCGGGCGACGGCTCGGTCCAGGAGCTCCTGCCGCTCGCCACGTACGCGCGCGCCGCCAGCCGGCTGCGGCCGATCTCGCTCGGCGAAGGCCTGGTCGGCCAGTGCGCCGTCGAGCAGCAGCGCATCGTGCTGCAGGACGTGCCGAAGAACTATGTCCGCATCGGCTCGGGCCTCGGCAGCTCGCTGCCGACCAATGTCGTCGTGCTCCCGGTGTTGTTCGAGGGCGAGACGAAGGCGGTCATCGAGCTCGCATCGCTGTATCCGTTCACCCCCACGCACTTGAGCTTCCTCGAGCAGCTCACACAATCGATCGGCGTCGTGCTGAATACGATCGAGGCGACGATGCGCACGGAGAGCCTGCTGGTGCAGTCGCAGCAGCTCACCACCGAGCTGCAGACCCGCCAGTCGGAGCTGCAGAACACCAACGAAGAGCTCGCCAGCAAGGCGAAGCAGCTCGCCGAGCAGAACGCCGAGGTCGAGCGCAAGAACACCGAAGTGGAGCAGGCGCGGCGGGCGCTGGAAGAGAAAGCGGCCGAGCTCGCGCTCACCTCGAAGTACAAGTCCGAGTTCCTGGCCAACATGTCGCACGAGCTGCGCACGCCGCTCAACGCGATTCTGCTGCTCGGCCAGCAGCTCGCGGATAACCCGGGCGGGCATCTGTCGGCCAAGCAGGTCGAGTTCGCGCGCAACATTCACTCGGCGGGAACGGACCTGCTCACCCTGATCACCGACATCCTCGACCTGTCCAAGATCGAGTCGGGGACGGTGACGGTCGAAGTGGACCAGGTCTCGTTCACCTCGGTCAGGGAGAGCGTGCAGCGTACGTTCCACCACGTCGCCGAATCGAAGGGCGTCATCCTGCGGCTCGACATGGCCGAGGACCTGCCCTTGTCGTTCAGCACCGACTCGAAGCGCCTGCAGCAGATCCTCAAGAACCTGCTCTCGAACGCGTTCAAGTTCACCGAGCGCGGCGAAGTCTCGATGACGGTGAAGCGCGTGTCGGAAGGGTGGGCGCCAGGCCACCCGGTGCTCAGCGGCGCGCAGCCGGGCGGCGTCGTCGCGTTCTCGGTGCGGGACACCGGCATCGGCATTCCCGCCGACAAGCAGAAGCTGATCTTCGAGGCGTTCCATCAGGCTGACGCCGGCACGAGCCGCAAGTACGGCGGCACGGGCCTCGGTCTGGCCATCAGCCGCGAGCTCGCCGGCCTCCTGGGCGGCGACATCCGTCTGGTCAGCGCGCCCGGTCACGGCAGCACGTTCACGCTGTTTCTCCCGCTCGAGTACGCCGGCCCGTCCCGCGCCCCGGCCCCCTCGCGCGATCCCGCGGCGAGCGGCGCATTCGCCAATGCGCCGGTGCTCAGCGTCGCCCGCTCCGAAGAAATCGTGCCGGACGACCGCGACAGCATTCAGCCGGGCGGTGACGACAATGTCCTGCTGATCGTGGATGACGACCCGCACTACGCGCGGGTGCTGCTGGGCCTCGCGCGCGACAAGGGGTTCAAAGGCATCGTCGCCAACCGCGGCCAGACGGCGTTGACGCTCGCCAAGGAATACCAGCCGACGGCGATCACGCTCGATCTGTTCCTGCCCGACACGCTGGGCTGGGCGGTGCTGAGCAACCTGAAGCTCGATCCGGCGACGCGGCACATCCCGGTACAGATGATCTCGGTGGTCGAAGACCGCCAGCACGGGCTGTCGCAGGGCGCGTTCTCCTACCTCGTGAAGCCGGCGACCACGGACGACCTCGAGAATGCGCTCGAGCGCCTAAAGACCTACGTCAAGCCGCACACCAAGCGGCTGCTCGTGGTCGAGGACAACGAGATCGAGCGTCAGGGGATCGTCGAGCTGCTGGCGCACGACGACATCGAGATCACCGCGGTCGGGACGGGCGGCGAAGCGCTGCACATGCTGTTCGAGTCGAGCTTCGACTGCTGCGTGGTCGATCTGAAGCTGCCCGACATGAGCGGCCTCGATCTGCTCGAGCGCGTCCAGGCGGATCAGCGGCTGCGCGACGTGCCGATGGTGGTGTTCACCGGCAAAGAGCTGAACCCGGACGAAGAAGACCGGCTCAAGTCGCTCTCGAGCAGCGTCGTGCTGAAGGACGTGCGCTCACCGGAGCGCCTGTTCGATGAAACGGCGCTGTTCCTGCACCGTGTGATCGGCGATCTCCCCGAATCCAAGCGCAAGCTGCTCGACAGCCTGTACGAATCCACCGAGATGTTGCGCGATCACCGCGTGCTCGTCGTGGACGACGACGCGCGCAACATCTTCGCGCTGACGACCCTGCTCGAAAACGAGGGCATGACGGTGATCAGCGCGACGAACGGGCGCCAGGCGATCGAGCTGATCCGCCACACGCCCGGCCTCAGCGCGGTGCTCATGGACATCATGATGCCCGACATGGACGGCTACGAAACGATGCGGCAGATTCGGAACGATCATCGCTTCCGGAGCCTGCCGATCATCGCGCTGACCGCCAAGGCCATGAAGGGTGATCGCGAGCGCTGCCTGCACGCGGGCGCCTCGGATTACATCGCGAAACCGGTCGATGCGCACCAGCTGCTGTCGCTGCTGCGCGTCTGGTTGCACCGCTAGATGGCCGCCGCGACACGCTCCCCCACGACGTCGGGGCCGATCGTTCCTCCCACGCTGCCCTCCGACGAGGCGGTGCAGATTCTGCTCGTGGACGATCAGCCGGCGAACCTCGACGCGCTCGAGGCCACGCTCGCATCCACCGGCTGCCGGTTCGTCCTCGCGCGCTCGGCGGACGAGGCGCTGCTGGCCCTGCTCGACCAGGACTTCGCGGCGATCGTGCTCG
>DATNFC010000102.1:0-4381 GCA_035606545.1 Candidatus Methylomirabilota bacterium | reverse complement strand
CGACGCGCTTGCCGCGCAGCGAGTCCAGGCTGCGCGCGGCGCGCGACACCACGATCGGCCCGTAGCCCATGCCCATCGACGCGCCGCAGCGCATCACGGCGTAGCGATCGGCGAGGAAGGCGTAGGCGTGGGCGGAGACCGCGGTGATCTCCAGGTCGGCGTGGGCGATCGCGCGGACGTTGAGGCTCTGGATGTCCTGCAGCACGTGCTCGACGCGGCAACCGTCGATCACCGCCTGACCGGTGTGGAAGCCGTAGAACATGTAGGCGTCGTCGGCGTCGGGGCTGTGACCGAAGCGGACGGTGCGGAGCTCGGTGCTGGGGGCGGGCATGGGGTCCAGGTCGGGCCGGGCGGGGGTGGGTGTGGATGACGTTGGAGCACCGAGGATAGCGCAGGCGCGGTGACCCCGCTGGTGCGTTCGCCACGCTGGAAAGCGCGTTGCGCGTGATACGCTGTCGCCGCCGCGAACGGCCGCAGCGACCATCTTCGCCTGCCACAACTTTGCCTGGACGAACGCACCCCGATGGAGATCTCGCTCGCATGACCTCGCGACCGCACCGCGCCACCCACCGGCTCCCATGGCTGCTGGCGACGAGCCTCCTGCTGAGCGCTGCGCCGCGCGCGCATGCCGCGTGGTCGATGCACGGCGGCAACCCGCAGCACACGGCGCAGGCCCCCGTGCCCACGCAGCCGCTCCAGCAGATCCACTGGCAGATGCCGGTGGACCTGAACCCGCAGTACTCGGGCACGTCGCTCCTGATCCACTATGGCTCGCCGCTCGTCACCGAGGGCAACACCGTCATCGTGCCGGTGAAGGTGGGCGTGGCCGACACGTTCCGCGTCGAGGCGCGCCGCGGCCGCGACGGGCTCCCGCTCTGGCAGCTCGCGACCGACTATCAGCTCCCGCCGCACAGCTGGGTGCCGAGCGTGGGACTGACGCTCGCGCACGCAGGCCGCGTCTACGTCCCGGGTGCGGGCGGCACGCTGCTGTGGACGAGCGCGCTCGACACGCCGGGCCCGCACGGGGCGACGCGCGTCGCGTTCTTCGGCAACGCGGCGTACGCCGCGAACCCCGCCGCCTTCAACGCCAGCCTCAAGATCTGCACGCCGCTCACCGCCGATTCCAAGGGCACGGTGTATTTCGGCTTCGTCGCCACGGTCGCGAACCCGCTCGGGATCCAGAACGGCATCGCCGCGGTGGACGAGTCGGGCGCCGGGCGGTTCGTGTCCGTGGCGACCGCGAGCGGCGGCCTCGCCACGCAGATCGCGACCAACTGCGCGCCGGCGCTGTCGCGTGACGAGCAGACGCTCTACATCGGCGCCCGCACCGGCAGCTCGTCGCCCGGACACCTGCTGGCGCTCGCCACCTCCGACCTGAGCACGCGGCACGTGCGATTCCTCGTGGACCCGGTTTCGACGATGGGCGCGAACGTGTCGGGCAACGGCACCGCCTCGCCGATGATCGCGTCCGACGACAAGGTCTACTACGGCGTGCTCGAGAACCCGTTCGGCTCGAACGCGGTGCGCGGCTGGCTGCTCCCGTTCGACGCGGACCTGAACCCCACCGGCGCGCCGGGCGCCTTTGGCTGGGACCAGACGACGTCGCTGGTGCCAACGTCAGCCGTGCCGAGCTACACCGCCGCGGGACCGTACCTGCTCATGAGCAAATACAACTTCTACGCGGGCATCGGCGGGAACGGCGAGAACAAGATCGCGATCCTGGATCCGTTCGCGACGCAGATCGACCTGTTCTCGGGCGCCACCGTGATGAAGGAGGTCGTGAAGATCCTGGGCGCGACGCCGGACCCGGACCAGTTCCCGACATTCCCCACGGCGGTGAAAGAGTGGTGCATCAACACCGCGGTCGTCGACACGTACTCGGGCTCGGTGCTCGCCGGCGCCGAGGACGGGAAGCTCTACCGCTGGGACCTGGCGACGAACACGTTCAGCGAGCAGATCGTGCTCACGCCGGGCCTGGGCGAGGCGTACACGCCGACCGTGGCCGGTCCCGACGGCCAGGTGTACGCGATCAACAACGCGACGCTGTTCGCGGTGGGCGCGAGCAACGTGGGCACGCCGCCGCCGGCCCCGCCGAGCGTGCTCGAGCTGGGCCCCGCGCGGCCGAACCCGTTCACCTCTGGAACGGCGCTGCGCTACCGGCTGCCGCGCGAGAGCGACGTCACCGTCGAAGTGATCGACCTCGCGGGGCGGAGCATCCGCACGCTCGAACGCGGTGTGCTGCCCGCGGGCGAACACGTCGCGGGCTGGGACGGCACCGACGCGCGCGGATCCAGGCGCGCGCCGGGTGTCTACTTCGTGCGCCTGAGCGACGGCGTGTCGTCGGTCACGCGGAAAGTTCTGCTCGCGGACTAGGCAGAACGCGCGCCGACCGTCAGCGCGCTTCGACCAACCCCGTGCAGTCGACCCGGTCCTGCCACCAGAACCGGTCGGAAACCCACTTCCCTTCCTCGACGTGGTTCATCACGTAGCGTGCGAAGCGCACGTTCGCCTTCTCGTCGTAGTGGCAGGCGACCTGCAGCCAGTGCTCTCGAGATGCGTCCACGAAGTCCAGCAGGAGCGTGCGCGACGCCTGGAAGAAACGGTCTCCGGCCCGCGCGTCGAGAAGCATGTAGGCGTTCTCTGGCGGACGCGAGCTGCCATATCCCGCGAAGCGCCGAACACCGCTCAGACGACCCTCGAAGTGAAGCCCCGGAAGCTCCCTCCCGCTCCCGGCGACGTCGAGCTGTGCGGCGCCATGGTCGTCCAGGGTGAGAAGGACGTCGGTGGTGATGCCCAGCATCGGCTGCTTCACGTCTGCATACCGGCCCGTGCAGAACCTGCCGAACTCCTCGCTCGCGGTGACCTGCTCCAGGAAGCACTGATCCCTGGCGGCGAGCAGGGAATCCAGGCTCGCCTTCATCGCGCTGGACGCCGCAACCTTTCCGCACAGCCGTCCACCGACGATGTCCAGCGGGAGCGGCGCCAGATTCCCCTGCTCCTCCACCACGAACGCGAAGTTGAGGAAATCGTCCGCATCGGTGTACGCCGTTTCGAGCCCGCTCCAGTTGGCCTCGAGGTGAAAGCCGCGCGCCGTCTCCACCGCTCGTGGACTGCCGTCGCGCTGCGGAGTATCCACGGTCGCCAGCAGGAGCAGGCAGATCGAACCGGCTCCAGCGTCCATCCGCGGGATCATGTAATCCGAGGTCGCGTAGCGGTACGTGACGCCGCCGACGGCACGCTGGTTGTCCTTGCGGACGACGGAAACGCGAACCGTGCCATTACGATCGAAGTGGATGGTCTCGGTGTAGGTGACGCCGTTCGCGTCGGTCCAATCGCCGGCAAAGTCCTGCGAGCAGACCCACGCATGCATGGCGTCCTGGATCCGATCGCTCGCGCTGCACCCGGACCCGGCCACGGGTTCCGCTCGAGAAAGAGTGGGGCCGGCTAACGCCGGCCCCAGCGCCACGGCCACCGCGATGACCATGGGGAACGCGCGGGACTGCCATCGGGTTCCAGACATGCCACACCTCCTCCAGTTCGTCGTGGGCCTTGAGAGTCGGGATCACCACGTCGCGTGATCTGTCGAGCGATCAGCGGAGACGTGACGTGGCCACGTGACCGTGAGGGGCGCCGCCGCCATGGAGGCGGCCAGGGCCTAGCGAAGTGGCTCGAGGTTCGGGCGTCGCCCTGCGAACGCGCGGGCGCGTCGAGCGAACATCGCGGCCAGCGTCCACGGCAGGAGATGGCGCGCCGACCAGCGGATCTCGCGCCATGCGAGCGTGGCGATGCCGGGAGCCCGGACCTCTGGAAGCGGCTCGCGCCAACGACCGTCCGCGCCGGGCAGGGCGAGTGCTTCGGCCAGCGCGTCGGCGATACGCTCGTGGCCCGCCGGGTTGGCGTGGATGCGGTCCTCGTTCCAGAGCCGCGGGTCGGTGGCGAGCGGCAGCTCGGCGAAGTCCAGGAGCCGCACGCCGGACTTGGCGCACGCCCCGCGCACGACGTCGTTCATGGCGCGGATGCGCGGCGAGATCGCGCGCGCGATCGGCAGCAGCGGCGTCAGGTCGGGGAGCGTGAACGTGAGCACGGTGGCGCCCGCGCCGCGCAACGCTTCGTGGATGCGGAGCACGTCCGCAGCGAACTCGCGCACGTCGAACCGGCGCCTGAGCACGTCGTTCGTGCCGGAGAAGATCGTGGCGAGGTCCGGCCGCATCACGATCGCGCGCCCGAGCTGGTGCGTGACGATCTCGCGCGTCGTGGCGCCACGGGCGGCGAGGTTCGCGTAGTGGAGCCGGCCCTGGATACGGGCGATGCGATCGGCCAACCGGAACGACCAGCCGCGCATCTCGCCCGCGTCGTCCACGTCGAGCAGGCCTTCGGTGGA
>DATNFC010000101.1:0-5174 GCA_035606545.1 Candidatus Methylomirabilota bacterium | reverse complement strand
CGTCGCGCGCCAGCCCTCGCCCGCGCGTTGGGCGCGGCCCTCGCGCTCGAGCTTCTCCAGGTGCGCGAGCAGCGAGCGCTCCGCCCATCCCCACAGCTCGCGCGGCGTGTCGTCGTAGACGCGCGGCACCAGGTCCTCGAGCGGGCGCGGGCCCACGTCGAGCGCGGCGAGCACTTTGTTCTCGCGCTCCAGCCGGTGCGCGATCAACGCGCGGATGCGCCGCACCGCGGCACCCGAAGGCGAGCCGTGCGCGGGGAACAACGTCACCGGCTCGAGCGCTGCACAGCGCTCGAGGGACGAGAGGTACGCGCGCATGTCGCCGTCCGGCGGGTCGATCACCACGCTGCCGGGCCCGCCCGGGAGGAGATCGCCACAGAACAGCGCCTTCCGCTTCGGCTGCCACAGCGAGATCGAGTCGCGCGTGTGCCCAGGGGTCTCGAGCACACGCAGCGTCCAGTCGTTGAGCCCGGGCGCCAAGGGCAGCACGTCGCCGTCTTTGACCACCACGTCGAGCTTCATGTGCTCGGCGAGCAGGCGATGGCCCACGACGCGCGCGCCCAGCCGCTCGCGGCATGCGGCGACGCCGCCCGTGTGGTCGGGATGGTGGTGCGTGACCACGATCATCGTCACCTTCCGCCCCTCGCTCGCCAGGTGGTCGGTGAGCGCGAACAGCTCCTGAAGGTGCTCGGGCTCGCCGCTCCCCGGATCCACGAGCGCCATCTCGGTCTCGCCGATCAAGTACGCGTTCGTGTAGCGCGCGGGCGGCAGCGGCTTCGTCGGCATGGCATGGAGCACGACGCCCCACTGCATCTCGATCCGGCGCACCGGCGTCGCCGCGCGCTCGGGGCCCTGCGCGATGCGCGCGACCAGGCCCTCTTCCCCCTCGGCGAGTGCGATCAGCGTCCACAGGATCGGCGCGACGAACGTCAGCTCGCCGTGGCGGAAGCGGTCGAGCGCCTCGAGCGGCTTCACCCACTCGCCGAGCGCCAGCTCGCCGGGGATCACGCTCGCGGCCTGGCCCTCGGGGACGCGACTCAGGAAGAACAAGGTGTCGAAGCGCAACATCGCGAACACCGGGGTCTGCCAGCGGCCCGCAAACGTGAGCGACTCGGGGTGCAGCTTCCAGCCGTGCTCGCGCGTCACGTCGACCAGCGTCGCGCGGCCCGCGAGCAGCGCCTCGCGCGCCATGGCGAGCGCGGCGGGATCCACGCTTCCTTCGACGCCGACCAGCACGCCCGTCTCTTCCAGCGCCTCGCGCACCGCACAGACGCGCGCCGCACGCTCGAAGTCGTCTTTCACAGCCGCCACCGGGAAGTCGGCGTCGGCGGCATCCACCTTGCCGCCCGGGAACGCCATGAACCCGGGCTGGGACGGCACCGCGTCACCGCGCCGCACCCAGAACACCTCGAGCTCGCGCCCGTGCCCGCGCACGAGCACCACGCACGCCGCATCGCGGAACGTCTTGGGAGGGGTCACTTCTTCTTTGGGTGCGCCGCCTGGACGATCTCGATGTACTTCTTCACCGGGACGGCCGCCGCGATGTCGCCGATCACGTCGAGCGGCAGGTCTTCCAGCTTCTTGAACCGGATGCACGACTTGCCCATGTCGAGCTTCTTGCCGCGCGCCTTGAAGCCGGCCTGGAGCTTCTTGAGCAGTTCGCCGGAGTACGCGGTCATGAGGTAGACCGCCATGTACTGCTTCTGGCTCGAGAGCGCCGCGTAGCAGAGTGGCTGGCCGTTGTATGTGTCCGGGTAGGTTGCGAGCGGCACGGTCCACGTGATCATCCCGTAGCCCATGCTCTCGACGTAACCCTTCGGGACCTGCTTCTTCAGCACGGCGCGCACGGCCTTGATCGCGGCGCGCCGCTCCTCGGGCACCTCGGCGATGTACGCGGCGACGGTCTTGGCCTTGGACTTCATGGTCAGGCTCCTCTGAGCTTGCGCCCATGGCGGGAAGAGACACCGAGTCGCTTATTGTACCCGCTTCGCACGTTCCCGCCCCCCTCAAGCCGGGCGCTGGCCAGGCCGATCCACCCGGTGGACGCCACCACCCCCAACCCGAGGAACCCCATGCACTCGCGAACCCTCCTGGCGCTGGCGCTGCTCGCCGCCGGGTGTGCGAACCGGAACGAGGCGGCCCGCGCCCAGATCGCATCGATGGTGCACGAGATCGTGCCGGTCGAGCGCGCGGAGCGGCTGGCGTTCCGTGCCGAGATGCGCGACCTGCTCGCGCACGGGCGCCACGAGCGGCTCGCCAGCATCGCCGACAGTCTGCGGCGCACACGCGCGGAGTTCGGCGATGGGAACTACGGTCTGTTGGAGTTCTTCTCCGCGTTCAGCCCGACGGACACGCCGCAGGAGAAGGAGAGCGAGGCCTGGCTCGCCTCGATCCGTGACCTGGAGCGGTGGCGCCTCGCGGCACCCGCATCGCCGCTGCCGGACGTGGCCCTGGCCGAGACGTTCGTGAACCTGGCGTGGAAGGCCCGCGGCGGGGGCTACGCGTTCACCGTTCGAGACACGGGCTGGGCAGGCTTCGAATCGGCGCTCAAGCGGGCGCGCGACGTGCTCGACACGGCGGCGACCAAGCGTCCGATGGGGATCGAGTGGCACCTCGTCTCGCAACGCGTCGCGCTCGGACAGGGCCGCAGCAGCGAGGAGAGCCAGAAGCTATTCGAGGATGCGATCGCGTGCGACTCCACCTGCGCCTACGCCTACTGGCAGCGCGCCGACTACCTGCTCCCACGCTGGTATGGCGAACCCGGAGAGTGGGAGGCCTGGCTCGAGCGCGCGGTTCGCCCGCTCCCGCCCGACGACGCCGACCGCGTCTACTCGGCGGTGTGCGTGGATATGAGCCACTTCCACCGCGTTCTCTACCGGGAGGCGAACGTCTCGTGGCCGCGCATCCGTCGCGGCCTCCTGCTCTCACTTCAGCGGCATCCCAAGTCCCAGGCGCTGCTGCAGGAGTTCGCTTTCAACGCCACGCTTGCGGGTGACTTCCCCACCGCGCACGAGATGCTTCGCCGCACGGGCCCGCGCTATGACCCTGAGGTGTGGCGGAGCCGGAGGGTGTTCAGCGATCTCTACATCTACGTGCAGGCGCAGTCGGCGAACGTGAGCACAGCGTCAGCCCACTGAGCCGCGCCCCGGCTCGTCGCCGCGTTTAGGCCGACGCCGCGTACGCCATCTTGAGCGCCTTGCGCACGAGGTCGAGCGCCTCGTCCACCTCGGGGCGCGTGATGTCGAGCACCGGGCGGAAGCGAATCGAGCGCTTGCCGCAGCCGAGGATCATCAACCCCAGATCGTAGGCCTTGTCCATCAGGCGATCGCGCGTCTCGGTGTCGGGCAGGTCCACGGCGCACATGAGGCCGCGGCCGCGGGCGTTCGAGACCACGTCGGGACGCTCGGCCTGGAGCGAGTGCAGCCCGTCGAGCAGGTGGGCGCCCACGGCGGCGGCGTTCTCCACCAGCTTTTCCTCCTCGATGATCTCGAGGTAGCGCTGGCAGCGCACCATGTCGACCAGGTTTCCGCCCCAGGTGGAGTTGATGCGCGAGCTCACCTTGAACACGTTGTCCGGCTCCTCGTCGATGCGCCCGCCGGCCAGGAAGCCGCAGACCTGCATCTTCTTGCCGAACGCCACGAGATCGGGCTGCACGCCCAGGCCCTCGTGTGCCCAGAACCGACCGGTGAGGCCGACGCCGGTCTGCACCTCGTCGAAGATCAGCAGTGCGTCGTGCTCGTGGGCGACGCTCTTCAACGCCGCGAGAAACTCGGTGCGGAAGTGATGGTCGCCGCCTTCGGCCTGGATCGGCTCGATGCAGATGGCGGCGATGTCGTCCTTGCGCTCGGCGAACGCCCTGCGGATCTCGGCGAGCGTGTCGGCCTCCGCCTTCTTCACCCGCGCCAACTCGGCGCCGTCCACCGGGAACACGAGGTGCGGATTCGACACGCGCGGCCAGTCGAATTTCGCGAAGAACTGGTACTTCCGCGGGTCCGCGGTGTTCGTCATCGACACGGTGTAGCCCGAGCGGCCGTGGAACGCCTCGCGGAAGTGGAGGATCTGGTGGCCCTTCTCGGTCTTCAGGCCCTTGCGGAAGTTCTGCCGCACCTTCCAGTCCATCGCGGCCTTGAGCGCGTTCTCCACGCCCAGCGCGCCGCCGGCGATGAAGAACGAATGCGGCAGCCACGGCCGCATGGCGACGCGGCCGAACACCTCGACGAACTCCGCGAACTCCGTGGAGTAGATGTCCGAGTTCGTGGGGTTCACGAGCGCCGCGCGTGTGAGCTTGGCGAGGAAATCGGGGTCGTTCAGCTGCGGGTGGTTGAACCCGATCGGCAGCGTGGCGAAGAACGAGAACAGGTCCAGGTAGTCGCGGCCGGTGCGCGCATCGTGCATGCGGCGGCCGCGGCTCTTCTCCAGGTCGAGCACCATGTCGTAACCGTCCGCCAGCATGTGGCGGGCGAGCGTGGCGTGCACCGCGGCGGGTGCGATCTTCGGCGACTTCATGACTCCTCACCTCCAGCTCGGACCGCCCCTGGCCCCGTGGCGTCGACGAACGTGGCTTCCTTCACCGTGGACAGCACCATCACCGTGCGCGTCTGGCGCACGCCCTCGTGTCCCGAGAGTTGTTCCAGCAGCAACGCTTGCAGCGCCGGCATGTCGGCGACGCGGACTTTCAGCAGCAGCGAGAACTCACCCGTGATGTGGTGGCACTCCTGCACGGCATCCAGCTTCTTCACCCGCTCGATGAACCCCTTCTCGAAGCGCGGGTGCTCGAAGAAGACCTCGACGAACGCGCACACCTGCGCACCCACCGCCGCGGGATCCACCACGGCTGTCCATCGGCGGATGACATGGGCCGACTCCAGCTTCTTCAGCCGCTCGTGCACGGCAGCGGTCGAGAGCCCGACGCGTCGGGCGATCTCCGCCTGGGCGAGCGAGGCGTCCTTCTGCACCAGGCCGAGGATGCGGCGGTCCGTGGCGTCGAGTTCGCGGGAGACGACGAGCGTTCTGGTCATGGCTCAATAATACTTTCGGCGGAACGGCGAATCAACTGAAGTATTTTTCGTCAGATGGCCTGATTGACTGATTTCATATGGCGGGACTAGCTTGGTCGGCCCCGCACCAGCCTCTTGCCTGCATCCCTCTGCCGCCCAACGATTTCCGCGCTCTGCTAC
>DATNFC010000100.1:0-18958 GCA_035606545.1 Candidatus Methylomirabilota bacterium | reverse complement strand
AGCATGGCGTACTCGCCGCCGCCGCCGGAGGGCTTCGTGAGCCCGATGACCTGGGGCGTGGACTCGCACATCGTCGAGCGCTTCGGCAAGGTCGGCATCCCCGCCGGCTCGATCACGATGACGAAGGACACCTACCTCTTCAACGGCTCCGACTGCACGCCGGAGCAGTACATCGATCTCTTCAGCCGCTACTACGGCCCGACCATGAACGCGTTCGACGCCGCGCGCGCGAACGGCAAGGAGCAGCAGCTCCGCGACGAGCTGAACGCGCTCGCGAAGTCGTTCAACAAGGGCGGGGATCGCAACATCTCGATCCCGGCGACGTTCATGCGCGTGACCGTCGCGCGCTAAAGCGACGTGGGCCCGGGCCGCCCGACACGAGCGGCCCGGCCCGTGGCGGCTACCCGCGCTGGTCGCTCGTCGCAGCGGCCTCGATCCTCGCCGTGGGCACACCGCTCGCGGCCGTCGGGGCCGGACAGCCGAGCGCCAGGCTTCACAGCCCGGTCGGCGCGATGGGCTACAATTGGCTCTACTTATGGACGGTCGCGAACACGTCAGCCGAGAGCTCCCGCTGCGGCAGCTCTCCGCTCGTGGTGATCGCCGGCTCGCTGGTCCTGGTCGCCGCGTCGGGGATCGCCGCGCGTTTCTAGTCCTGCTCGCGAGCAGAGCTGCTTCAGCGACAACACGGTGCGCGATTTGCGTTCCAACATCGAAGGCCTGGGACTCGTGCTCGAGGGGGACGACGGCGCGCCTGGGTTGCTGCCGCTGTTCCACAGGCTCGACCCGGCGCTCGCAGGCGAGCTACGGGATAGACTCGACGGGGTTCGGCAGCGAATGCTTGATATACCCGAGCCATTCGATACCGTCATCCTGTCGGCGTTGGACGATCCCCGCCGCCACCGCTACCAGGCGCTGGCCGGCGAACTCATCGGCCTCTCGGGCGCGCTCCGCCGTGCGGGCGAGCGCGCGGGCGTCACGGTGACGATCGGAGGCGGAGGATGAACGGATCGCAACCGGGCACGCACGCAGTCGTGGCGGCCATGCGCTGGGCGATACTCGCATCGGTTGCGTGCACGGCGCTTGGGTTTGCGGCCGCTACCGGATACAGCACGCCCGAACCGCCCGCGGGGTTGGCCACCACGCGCGAGACCGGCAAGGCGGCGTTCACGCAACACGTGAGCGACCTCACCGACGAGCAGCTGGCCACGTTCGCACTCGGCAATCGCGTATTCAGCACCGAGTGGGTGGAGGCTCCCGCCTCGGTCGAGCAGTTCGACGGCCTCGGTCCCTACTACAGCCGACGCTCGTGCTCGGGCTGCCACATCCGTGACGGCCGCGGCGTGCCGCCCTCGGGCGGGCGCGACAACGACGGCGCGCTCGTGGTGGGCCTCGCGCGCGCAGGTGAAGGCATGCTGCTTCCGGATCCGAAGTACGGCGAGCAGTTGAGCGAGCGCTCGATCCCCGGCATCGCGCCCGAAGCCCGGCTCGAGGTGCGCTGGCAGGAACAATCGTTCCGCTTCCCCGACGGCGAGCTCGCGAGCCTGCGCACGCCGGAGTTGAAGGTGCTCGACCTGCCGTTGGGCCCGCTCGCGCGCGACACGCAGTTGCGCCCGCGCCTGGCGCCCGCGGTCCCGGGCGTGGGGCTGCTCGAGGCCATCCCCGACTCGGAGATCCTCGCGCGCGAGGATCCCGACGACCTCGATGGCGATGGCGTCTCCGGCCGCGCGCGGCGTGTTCCCGACGGGCCCGAGGGTTCGTTCGAGATCGGCCGCTTCGGCTGGAAGGCGGACCAGTCCTCGGTCCTGGACCAGGTCGCGCGCGCGCTCCGGCTGGACATCGGGATCACGAGCGACCTGCAGCCCGTGACCGACCTCACCCCGGCCGAGTCGCTGGCGGCGAAGCGCCGCGAGGGCGGCAAGCCGGAGATCGACCCCAAGCTGCTGTCGGCGCTCGTCGACTACTGCGCCATGCTCGGTGTGCCCGCGCGCCGGAACGTCAGCGACTCGAGCGTCGTTCGCGGCGCTCGACTGTTCGCCGCGACCGGCTGCGTGAGCTGCCACGGCGGTGCCTACACCACGATCGCCTCCGATTTCGTCGCGCTCTCGAAGCAGCGGATCGATCCCGGAACCGACCTGCTGCTGCACGACATGGGCTCGGGGCTCGCCGAGTCGGTGGGGGATTCCCTGGTGACCGGCGCCGAGTGGCGCACGCCACCGCTCTGGGGGCTGGGGCTCCACGGCCGCGTCAGCGGACAACGTTTTCTCCTCCACGATGGCCGTGCACGCACTCTGGTCGAGGCCATCCTCTGGCACGGCGGCGAGGCGCGCTCGAGCCGTGACCGCTTCATCCGCTTGAAGCCGGCGGAACGGCGGACATTGATCGACTATCTGGAATCGCTCTGATGCGTGGGCGGTACCTCGTCGCGGCCGCGCTGCTCGCGCTGCCGCGGCAGGCGACCGCCGCGGAAGGGCGTGCGGCTCGAGCACCGCGTGCGTATCGAGAAGCGGCCGCCGGAGGCGATCACGCGCTAGCCTCCGGCAGCCGCTGTCTCACGACGCTGGCGTGGCTACGCCGCCGGCAGCTCCCTGTGCTCGTCGGACAGCGACCCGCTCGCTGACGCCCGTGCGCTCGCCGCGAGCGCCGAGAACACGCCGATGTGGATGAGCAGGTAGAGCGGGACGAAGAACGTCGGGATCAGGACCCACGGGAACGCCGCGAGCGTGCCCGTTCCCGGCGGCTCGATGATGAAGTGAAGCGGTGAACCCGGGGTGGAGCCCACGGCCAACGTGACCGCCGCCAGCAGGTCCGTCATGCCGAGCGCGCTCCACGCCGCGGTCATCCTCCGCCAACCCGTGACGCGGCGCTGGATCGCCCACAGCACCGGGATCGCGAGCACGCCGGTGGCGATGTCGCCCCAGCCGGCCGACATCGCGAACGTGCGCGGCAGACGGCCCTGCGCATGGAGCAGGAGGAACGCCGCGCCGACCATGCGTCCCATGTTGACGGCGACGAGCGTGGTGAGCGGGATGCCGAATGCCTGCGTGCGCGCGACCGCGGCCGCGCCGAAGAGCAGCGGGGCGAGCACCGCGATCCCGACCGCGACGGTCGGCGGGAGCGCGGGGGACGCGAACGCTCCCGCCAGGCCGAGCAGCGCGGCGGCGACGAACCACGCGGCGATACCGACCGCGAACGCACTGCGGCGCGAGCCGTGACGCTCGCGCGCGGGGGCCAGCGTCATCACCAGGACGGCGGTGAGGGCCAGCGACAGGATGGTACCGACGAGATCCAACATGTGATTCTCCTTCCTGCGATCAGACGTGCTACGTGCGGCTGGGGAGCAGTTCCGCGACCGCCTCGGATGCGGTCGCCAGTGCGCGGATCGCGTCGCCGCCGAGCCGGCGCGCGAGGGAAGCCTGGGCTTTGCGCCAGTGGGGGAGCGCGGCACGCGCGGCGGCGTTACCGCGCTTCGTGATGGAGAGCAGCTTCACCCGCTTGTCGCCGGTCGCGGACTCCGCGACCAGGCCGCGGTCGAGGAGCGAGCGCAGGTTGCGCGTGAGCGTGGTGCGCTCGGTGCCGAGCATTTCGGCGAAGCGTGACAGCGATTGCGGCCCCGCCGCCGCGAGCAGCGCCAGCACCGTGAACTGCGTGGCGCGCAGTCCGCCGGCCTTCAGGTGCTCTTCGTAGTGCTGTGTGATCGAGCGCGCCGCGCGACGGGCGGCGAAGCACGAGCAGGCGAGGCATTCGACGAATTCGCGATCGGGTCTCATGGTAGGTGTAGATACACCTATCGGCCCGGAGATTCATCCGATTTGTGGCCGCACTCGCGGGCCCCCGGCGTTCGGGGCTAGACTGCCGCGCGCCGAAGCAAGGGAGGTCGCTCGCGATGGACGCACGCAGGTTCCTCGCTGTCGTGGCCGTGCTGGTGCTCGCCACCGGCTGCGCCTCGACGCGCCCGGCCGCGACGGCGCTGGCGTCGCAGGGCGGCACCGCGTCGCGCACGATCGAGGCCGCGTTCGCGCGCACCGAGGCCGACCTCGACCTGCTCGTGGACCGGCGAATCCTGCAGTCGGCGTTGAGCGGCCGGCCCGCGCCGTCCGCCCGCGCACAGGCGGACATCGACCGCGTGCAAGCCGCGATCAGCTCGCGGCGCCGGCTGTGCGGGGATCTCGCGACGCTCTACGACGGCTTCGCGGCGCTCGCCGCCTACGATGCGTCCGCCGAAGTGACGCGCGCGTTCGGCGACGTCTCGGCGAGCGCGAACGCGCTCGCGGTCGCGGTCGGGGACAGCGCGGTCGTAAGTGCGCCGCTGAGCGATCTGGCAGCGAAACTCGCTGCGGCCACTGCGACGTCGCTCCAGAACGGGCGGCTCGCGAAGACGAGCGCCGTGATCCGCGGCCTGCTGGTCGAGATCCGCAAGCTGATCGAGCAGGAGGCCCCGCTCTACGCGTCGGTGCGCGAGGAGCTGGAGCGCGTCTCCGTGGCCACGTCGCTCGAGATGTACCGGAGCGGCATCGGCCGGCCGCACCCGCTGCTGCGCGAGCTGCTCGACGCGCGCGAGTTCGCGTACGACGAGCGCCAGGCGAACACGGCGCTGGAGAAGGGTGCGAAGTCGGCGGCGCTGGACTCGGCGATCGAGCAGATCGTCCATCGCCGGATCGCGCGCCGGCTCGAGCTCGAGCGCTCTCTGGTCGCGAGCTTCGCTTCAGTCCTTTCCCAGCTCGAGCTGGAGCACCAGGCGTTCGAGGCGAACCGGCCGCTCGACGCCACCGCGGTCCGCGAGCGGCTCGCCGCGTTCCGGCAGATCGTCGACATCCTGGCCGAGCTTCGCCAGGGGCGGAGCGTTCCGCCCGAGACCCAGCCCTGACCTCAAGGAGTGGTGATGCCACGCAAGACAGCCTCGGCCCCGGCCACGCACCCGCAGACTCAGCTCGACGTGTTCCGCTCGATCGAGACCAACTACTGGCAGCTCGATGACGGCTTCGACATCGCCTACGCGGCATGCAAGACGGCGGCGCAGCGGAAGCAGCTGCGCGACACGCTGAGCGCTGCGGAGGACGCCTACTGGGCCGCGGTGGCCGACGCGCTCGCCGACAACAGCACGTTCGTCCAGCAGCTGCGCGACGACCTCGACAAGAAGAACGCCGAGGTGAAGCACCAGCTCGAGAACCTGAAGAGCATCTCGGCGTTCCTCGCCGCCGCGACCGAGGCCACGCGGCTCGCCGCGGCGCTGGCGAGGCTGGCGGCCGTGTAGCCCGCGCCGGCGCGCGTCGCTTGGCCGCGGGAGCTCCGCCGCCCTACAGTGCGCGCGCTCTCTCATCGGTACCCGATTCCCCACGATCCCCATCCCAGGAGCTCTCGATGAAGCCGGCGGTTCTCCTCGCGCTGTCCTCGATGTTCGTGCTCGGCATGGCGGCTGCGGCCGTGGCGCAGGAGCGCCCCAACATCGTCGTCATCTTCGGCGACGACATCGGCACGTGGAACGTCGGCGTCTACACGCACGGCATGATGGGACGCACGCCGAACATCGACCGCATCGCCGAGCAGGGCATGCTGTTCACCGATCACTACGGACAGCCGAGCTGCACCGCCGGGCGCGTCGCTTTCCTCACCGGTGAGCTGCCGATCCGCACCGGCATGACCACGGTCGGCATCCCCGGCTCGTCGCTCGGCATCCAGAAGGCCGACGCCACGCTCGCCGAGGTGTTGAAGGGCCAGGGCTACGCCACCGCGCAGTTCGGCAAGAACCACCTCGGCGACCGCAACGAATTCCTGCCCACCGTGCACGGCTTCGACGAGTGGTTCGGGAACCTCTACCACCTGAACGCCGAGGAGGAGCCCGAGGAGCTCGACTACCCCGGGCAGAAGAACCCCGCGTACACGAAGAAGGTGGGCCCGCGTGGCGTGCTCCACGCCTGGGCCACGGACAAGGACGACCCCACCGTGGAACCGATGTGGGGCCGCGTCGGCAAGCAGCGGATCGAGAACACCGGCATGTTGACGCGCAAGCGCATGGAGACGTTCGACGCCGAGGTGCTCAAGTACACGCTCGACTGGATGGACAAGGCAGGGCAGGCGAAGAAGCCGTTCTTCCTCTGGTTCAACTCCACCGCGAACCACATCTGGTCGCACCCAACGCAGCGATACGTGCAGAAGGCCGTGGACGAGGGGCGCGCCGAGGAGGACGTCTACCGCGCGCGCATGATCGAGCACGACGAGCACGTCGGCGCCATCCTCGACAAGCTCCAGCAGATGGGCGTCGCCAACAACACCATCGTCGTCTACACGACCGACAACGGGAACGAGCTGCTGTTCTGGCCGGACGGCGGCTATGCGCCGTTCCGCGGCGAGAAGGGCACGACCTGGGAGGGCGGCGTGCGCGTGCCGTGCCTCATCGAGTGGCCGGGGAAGATCAAGCCCGGCAGCGTCTCGAACGGCATCCAGAGCCACGAGGACCTGTTCGTGTCGCTCGCCGCCGCCGCCGGGATGCCGAATTTGAAGGAGCAGATGCTCAAGGGCGTCAAGATCGGCGCGATGACGTACAAGGAGCACCTGGACGGCTACAACAACCTGCCGCTGTGGACCGGCCAGACCACGAAGAGCGCGCGCCGCGAGTTCTTCTACTACGACGAGACCGACCTGATGGCGGTCCGGGTCGACGGCTGGAAGATCGCGTTTGGCGTCAAGACGCACGGGCTGTGGTGGGATCCGAAGATGTATCCGAGCGTGCCGTACGTCTTCAACCTGCTCATGGATCCGATGGAGAAGATGGACCCGCACTCCGAGGAGTGGGGCTACATCGGCCGCAAGTTCGTGGCCTCCAAGCTGTGGGCGCCGACCGCGGCGACCCCGTTCCTGCAGGAGCACCTGAAGAGCCTGGCCGAGTTCCCGCCCCGCCAGCGCGCGGAGAGCCTGAGCATGAAGAAGGCGGTGGAGAACGCGATGAAGTCGATCGAGATGGGAGGGGCGAAGTAGCGCGGTGTCACGCACGCCACGCCCGCCGCGCTGCCCTCCTGAACGGCGAGCCGGCAGTGAGAGCCATGAGTCAAGTGGTGGCGAGGCAGGGTGAGGTGGCCGGAACCACGCGAGCGACACCGCACCGCGCCTCTGACCACCGCATCTACAAAGCTCAATGACGCTGAACTCGGCGGCCGAGCGAATCGCCCGATCCTGTTCGTGGGTTTCGCTCCGCCGCCTAGGGGGGCAGTGTGGAACGGGTGGTTGTAGTCGCCGGCGCGCGAACGCCGTTCGTCAGGGCAGGTAAGGCGTTCGCGAACATGGGTCCGCTGGCTCTCGCCGGCCACGCGGTGCGCGGGCTCATCGAACGCCACTCCGTGGACGCGGGCATCATCGACGCGCTCGCGTTCGGCGTGGTCGTGCCCGAGCGCGGCAAGCCCAACCTCGCGCGCCAGATCGTGCTCGAGACCGGGCTGCCGGCGAGGATCGAGGCGCAGACGGTCTCGTCCTACTGCATCACCGGGCTTCGCACCGTGACCGTGATCGCGGACGCGATCGCGAACGGGCGCATCGAAGTGGGCATCGCCGGCGGCGTCGAGTGGCTGTCCGGCGCCGATCCGACGACGTTCAGGGAGCCCACGACCGGGCTCACGATGGGCGAGCACATGGAGATCACGCGCCGAGAGCTGAAGATCCCGCGCGAGCGCCAGGACGAGATCTCGCTCGCCAGCCACCGCAACGCCGTCGCAGCGCGGGAGAAGCTCGCGCACGAGATCGTGCCGGTCGAGGGCGTTGCGCAGGACACGGGCCCGCGGCAGGACACGTCGCTCGAGCAGCTGGCGGCGCTCAAGCCCGCGTTCGCAACGGACGGCACGCTCACGGCCGGCAACTCCTCACCGGTCACCGACGGCGCCTCGGCGGTGCTGCTGATGAGCGAGGCGCGCGCGCGCGGCGAGGGCCGCGCGCCGCTGGCGTTCATCGCGGGCATCGAGTACGCGGCGATCCATCCCGATGAGGGCCTGTTGATGGCTCCGGCGATCGCGGTGCCCCAGCTGCTGGACAGGGCCGGCGTGCGCCTCGCCGACATCGACCTGATCGAGATCCACGAGGCGTTCGCGGCGCAGGTGATCGCGAACGTGATGGCGTGGGAGAAGGGCTGGAAGGGCAAGCCGACCGGTCCAGTGGATTGGGCGCGGGTGAACGTGAACGGCAGCTCGGTCGCGATCGGTCACCCGTGGTCGGCGACCGGCGGGCGGATCATCACCACGGTCGCGAACGAGATGAAGCGCCGTGGCGCGCGTCGCGGCCTGATCAGCATCTGCGCGGCCGGCGGCATGGCCGGAGCGATGCTGCTCACGCGCGACTGAGCGCGCCCACCGGTCGGGCCAACGGCAGGCCCGACCGGTGGCGATCGTCACGCGCGCTCGCGTGGCTCCTCGTTCGCTCGTACGCGTCGAGGGGCACGCTGCCGTGCGCGCCACGCTGCGAGCAACGCCCGCGCCTCGGCATCCGGACGCGCCGGGAGCTTCCTGTACTCCGAGCAGTCGCTCTTGCGCGTGAGCAGGTGCTGTTCCACCAGCTCGCGACGCAGCGTGACGTGGTCGCCGAACGCGTTCGCTTCCATTAGTACCGCGTTCACTTCCTTCTCGGTGTAGACGCGCCGCGAGTCGAATCGCGTCCACAGGATCCACAGCGCGAGCTTCAGGATGCTGAACTTGCTCGGCAGGCGGACGAGCCTTCCGCGGCTGTCGAACTGCTTGAGCGTGCGGCGGGCGCCGTCCGTGAGCGGTGTGGGCGGCTCACGGTCCTCGGCTGCGAGCGGCGCGGCCGGCGCCTTCAGCGCTGCCTGTAGCGCCTGGACGTTGCGATGCCCGGCGGCGCGCGCGATCAGGTTCAGCATCTCCACGTGGCCGGGCTGCTTCGCGTCCTCGCGCTCGGCGAGCGCTCGCGCGAGCGAGCGGGCGAAGACGGAGAGGTCGGGGACGACGAACGAAACGGCTTCTCGAGGCATGGGCGCATCCTCGCTGGCGGTACACGCGCTCGTGGCCCGGATGACCGGGTGCCGGGGGTCGCCGACTTGCCGACCGGGCGCGCGCCGCTGGATCAGCGGGTGCGAGTCCGAAGCCGAGACTGCGCGGCAGGTTCAGCTCGCGGCCACGAAGGCCGCGCGGCGACGCCTGGGTGAACTGCCGACCCGGGCGCGATTGTAGTGGAAGGCCCGCGAGCGCGCACGTACGCTTTCGCTCCCCCCGTGTCGTCGTCATCGTTGACGACATCCTCGAAGCGCGCCGCGCCCCCGGCGGAGTTGGTCCACGCCACCTCATCCCGATCCGGAGGACGCATGAGAACGTCGCGCGTCGTGGCGATCGCCCTCACCCTGGCGCTCGCCTGGTCTGTTCCCAAGAACGCGGGCGCCGTCGCGCAGGGCACCGCGATCACCTACCAGGGGCACCTGATCCATCAGGGCCAGCCCGCGAACGGCCAGTTCGATTTCGAGTTCCGGCTCTATGACGCGGTCACCGGCGGCACCGCGGTGGGCGGCGCCGTGTCGCAGACGCTGCAGGTGAGTGCCGGGCTCTTCACCACGATCATCGATCTCGGCAACCCGTTCACGAATGGCCAGAAGTACTGGCTCGAGATCAAGGTCAAGCCGAACGGCGGCGGCGGCGCCGCACAGGCACTCGCCCCGCGCACCGAGCTGGCCGCCGTGCCGGCCGCGCTCACCGCGAGCAAGCTCGCGCTGCCGCTCAACCAGACGGTGAACCTCCCCGGCAACGTGCTGCAGCTCAAGAACGACGGCGCCGGTCCCCTGCTGGTGACGACCTCGAAGGCGGTCTCACCGGCCGCGGGCGTGGCGCTGTTCAACACCGGCTCGGGCGCGGGCCTCCAGGTCAGCGCCACGTGCGACGCGCCCGAGGCCGCGTTCAAGGTGTTCAACACCGGCACCGGCAGGGGCATCTTCGCCTCAAGCACGCTGGGTCGGCCCGTGGACCGCGCTCCCGACATCAGCCCCGAGCAGTTCGCGGGCGGCATGAGCGAGTCGTACGCCGCCGCGAGTCCCAATGTGCTCGGCGGCGGCGCCGCGCTGACGACCACGGGCTTCATCCCGCCCGGGATCGGCTCCATCACCATCGGCGACATCGGCACATGGGGCTACGCCGTCGACTCGGTCGGCGTGATCGGGCAGTGCCCGAACGGCGTGGGCGTCTATGGGACCACCGACTCGCTGAACGGCAATATCAACACGGATCCAGGCGTGATCGGCGTGCGCGGCCGGAGCGCCTACGGCACCGGTGTGGCGGGCGAGTCGCAGTTCGGCGCCGCCGTGCGCGGCACGGCGACCTCGGCAAGCGCGCTCGCGGGCTACTTCGAAGGCGATGTGGAGGTCACCGGCAACCTGGTCGCCGGCTCCAAGAACTTCCTGATCGACCACCCGCTCGATCCCGACCATCGGCGGCTGGCGCACGCCAGCATCGAGAGCTCGGAGATGCTCGACCTCTACCGCGGCACGGTCACGCTGGACGCCGATGGATCCGCCACGGTCAGCTTCCCCGACTGGTTCGAGGCGCTGAATCGCGACTTCAGCTACCAGCTCACGCCGATCGGGAAGCCCGCACCCGGGCTCTACGTCGCACACGAGGTGCGTGACGGCAGGTTCCGGATCGCAGGAGGCCCGCCGGGCGCGCGCGTGTGCTGGCTCGTGACCGGCGTGCGACACGATCGTTTCGCGCGTGAGCACCCGCTGCAGGTGGAGCAGCCGAAGCCCGAGTCGGTCGCGAGCTCGCGGGCGCAGGCGTCGAGCGGAGGCGGCCGATGAGGCGGCTCCCGATCGCGCTGAGTATGGCACTCGTGATCGTCGCTGCTGCCTGCCGCGCCCAGACCAGCCCCGACTTCGACCTGCGCTGGAACAAGCTGAGCGTCG
This sequence comes from Candidatus Methylomirabilota bacterium, assembly GCA_035606545.1. GTDB lineage: Bacteria > Eisenbacteria > RBG-16-71-46 > RBG-16-71-46 > RBG-16-71-46 > JAIOPA01. The sequence continues at coordinate 8,082 of DATNFC010000100.1, read as the reverse complement.
GCGGCACGTCCCACGCCGTGGTCGGTGACTTCGATCTGATCGGCACCGTGGGACAGCTGGATGCGGGCGCGAAGTCGTTCTCCGCCGATGGGCAGTTCGTGCTCTCCGGCGGGTTCTGGCCTTTGAGCGCGGGCGACATCCTCGTCTCCGTGCCGCCGCCGTCACCCGATGTCGCCGACGCCAGGCTCGAGCTGCTGGGCTTCCCCGAGAACCCATTGCGCGTCGGTCCGCGCTCGGTTCGCTTCTCCGTCGATGCCACGCCGGGGCCGACACGGCTCGACGTCGTGGACTTGAACGGCAGGCTCGTGTTCAGCGAGACGTGGGGCTCGCTCTCGCCCGGCCCGCACGCGGTCGCCGTGGGCCCCGCGACGCGGCTGCAACCCGGCGTCTACTGGCTGCGCGTGACGCACGGTGCGAGGGAGGTGAGCCGCAAGGCCGTCGTGCTGAACTGAGGTGGAGCTTGGCGGGGCCGTGCCCTGACGGGTCCGGCCCCGCGCTCATCACGCTTTCACCGCGCGAGCTAGAGCTTCTTCGCCTTCCCACTCGCGATCGCGTCGCGGAGCACCTCGCCCATGCTGCGGCGCACCTCGCGCATGAGTTGCGCCTGCTGGCGGCCCAACTCGCCCTGCGCGCGCCCGAGGTCGCCCTGCCTGGCGCCGAGCACGCCCTGCATCGAGCCCAACTCGCTCTGGAGCGCGCTCACTTCCCGTTCCTTCGCCCGCACCTCGGCGCGATCGTGCTCGTAGTCGTCACCGCCCGGGTACGCGTAGCTCGCCAGTCGGGCGCGCTTGGTCGCGAGGCTCCCCTGGAGTCGCCCAAGCTCACCCTGCATGCGACCCAACTCGCCCTGCAGGCGACCCAGGTCACCCTGCTTCCGGCCGAGTTCGCCCTGCCGGCGTCCCAGTTCGCGCGACGGCTCGAGCATCCTGTCCGCGGTCTCGAGCACCTTCTCGTCGGTGATGAGGAAGCGCTCTTGTCCGCGGCGGATCCAAAGTGACCTCTCCAGGCCGCGCTGTGCCTCGCGGGCCTCGTCGCGATCGTCGTCGTCGCCATCGCTGTGACTATGCTGACCGTAGTCGTAGGCGAAGACCCACGCGCGGATGTCGTCCGGGCCCGAGGCGCGATCGTCGCCGGCGCGCGCCGTCGTGGGCAGGAGAGTAACGAGCGCGAGCGCGCCGGCCAGCACCGGGCCGAGGACACCGGGCGTGTGCGAGGTGAGGGACGACATCGCTTGCCTCCTTACGGGTCCAGTCGAGCGGGCGGGCCGGCCCCGTGGGGAGAGGCCGTACGGAGGGTGAGACGGGCGGACCCCCGGGCAGGGTTGGGCGGGGTCGGCCCGGGGTCCCGACCGCGGGCCGGCGGGCGCCCGGCGCGGTCGCCGCTCGAGCCGCAAGGCCCGGTGCGGCCCTGCCGGTTTCCGATAGTCTCCCGCGATGCCGCGAAAGACCCCTCCCCGGAGCGCGTCGGTCCGCCGTCCCGGCGCGCGGGGGTGGGTGCCGCCGGCGGCGATCGCGTGCGCCGCCGCGGTGCTCCTGTTCTGGAACCTCACCGACACCTACCTCTGGCAGGACGAGGCCAACACCGCGGTGCTCGCGGTGCGGCTCATGGAGTACGGCAAGCCGCTCGCGTACGACGGCCGGAATCTCCTGACCGACGACAACTTCGCCGCGCAGGACCCGCGCACGGTCGACGAGCGCGCGCGCGACCCGGAGAAGGCCGTCGAGGACTGCATCCGGCGCGGCACCATGACGCGCGATCACACGTGGACATACCACCCGTGGGGGCAGTTCGTGGTCGCCGGCCTGAGCATTGCCATGCTCGGGCAGACGACGTTGGCCGCACGCCTGCCGTTCGCGCTCGCGGGATTGGCGACCGTGCTCGCTCTCTACTGGTTGGCATACAGGTTTCTCCGCAGCTCGCTCATCGCGACGCTCGCGTGCGCGCTGCTCACGCTCAACGTCTACTGGCTGCTCCACAGCCGGCAGGCGCGCTACTACTCGCTCTCGAGCCTGGGGCTGGTGCTGACGCTGATCGCGTACGCCAGCTGGCAGCGGGGCGCGCGTTGGGGTGCCGCGGTGTTCGTCGTCGTGGCCTGGTGCTGGTTCCAGGCCGACTACGGCACCGTCTGGCCCGTCCTCGGCGTGCTGTTCGCCGACGCGATCGTGCGCGCGCTCCGCGCCGACTGGCGCTCCGCGTGGAAGCCGGTCGTGGTCGGGCTCGCGCTCGCGGCCGCGATCGCGCCGTACATCTTCTTCTACCGGCTTGCATCGCGGCAGTCGGGCCAGCTCGGCACCTGGGCCTATCGGCTGAAGGGTGCCGTGCTCAACATCAACGAGTACGTGGTTCCCTTGATCGTGCTGCTCGCGGCACTGGTGCTGGTGATCGTCCGCTGGCACCGGCTGCCGGCGCTGGAGTCACGGATCGTCCTGCTCGGCTGCGCGATCATCGCCGCGCTCGCCCTCTGGGTGCCGACGGTCACGCCGATGAACTTCGTCCGCTACGTCATCATGGCGGCGCCGGTCGGGGCCATGATCACCGCGTGGCTCTGCGTGCGCGGGCTCGGCGCGCACGCGCCCAGGTTCGCGTGGGCCGCGATCGCGGTCGTGGCGTTGACGCCGTGGCTCTGCAAGCCGTTGACACTGGTCTTGAAGGCGCCGTGGTGGGCGCGCACCGGCACGCTCGTGCGCTCGGAGCTGAGGCTCATCGGCAGCGACATATTCGCTCACCGGCCGGACCCCAACCGCATCGTGATCGAGTGGCTGAAGGTGAACGCAAGGCCCACCGATGAGATCCTCGTCAACTATGAAGACCTGCCGATGATGTACTACCTGCCGAACAGGATCCGCGGCGGCATCGCGGCGTTCCGAGTCGAGGACGACCGCGTGACGCCCCCCGGGTTCGCGGTGATCCGCCGCACAGTGCCGTTCGTTCACTGGTCCGTCTTCCAGCGCGAAGTCTCGCGCTACTACTGGGCGCCCGTGCCCGTGAAGGCCCCGGACGTCCGCTGGGGGAACAATCCCGACCCCGAAGCGCTCATCCAGGATCGGGCGAAAGCCGGCGACCTGCAGTTCTTCCAGCGCGTCGTGCCGTAGCGCTCGATCAGGCGGTCGATCAACAGTCCCCGTGCGGCGGCGCCGCGAGGATACCCCGCTCCGGGTTCGGAATCCGCTACCATCGCCACCGCTCTCGAAGGGTCTGCCCGTGCACGAGGAGGCAGCACCGTGAAGTACTTTGGCTCAGAAGCTCTCGCCTTCTTCCGCGGTCTCAAGAAGCACAACGCGAAAGTTTGGTTCGAAGCGCACCGGGAGGACTACGAGCAGCACGTCCGCGGCCCGCTCGGCGGGCTGGTCCGCGAGATGGATTCGCGCTTCGCCGACTTCGCCCCCGAATTCGTCGGCGATCCCAAGCGCTCGATGTTCCGGCTGAACCGCGACATCCGCTTCTCGTCCGACAAGTCGCCGTACAAGACGCACGCCGCATGCTGGTTCTTCCACATGGGGGGCTCGTCCAAGGTGGGCCGCGAGGCGCACGGCGGCGGCGCCGGCTTCTACTTCCACCTGGAGCCCGGCGCCTCGATGCTCGGCGGCGGCTGCTGGATGCCACCGCGCCCCGCGCTCAACAAGTTCCGGGTCGCGATCGCGCGCGATCCGAAGGCGTTCGAGAAGCTCGTGCAGGAGCCGAAGTTGAAGAAGAGCCTCGGCGGCCTGAGCGAGGAGGAGATGCTCAAGCGCGCGCCGCGTGGCTACGACGAAGACCATCCCGCCGTGCGCTGGCTCAAGTTCCAGTCGTTCACCGTCGGCCGCAGGCTGAGCGACGCCGAGGTCACCAGCGCGCGCCTGACACCCATTCTCCAGAACCAGTATGAGGTGATGCTGCCGCTCGTGCGCTGGTTGAACACCACGCTCGGGCTCTCGCCGGCACGGGCCCGATAGCCGGTGACGCTCGCCGACCACGTCCCCGCGCTCCGCCACCGCAACTTCCGACTCCTGTGGCTGAGCCAGCTCGTGTCGATGGCCGGCAGCATGATGCAGAGCGCCGCCATTCTCTGGCACGTGTCCCTGCTCGTCCCGCCGGAGTCGCGCGGGCTGGCGCTCGGCATGACGGGCGCGGTGCGCATCGTGCCCATCATCGCGTTCTCGATCGTGAGCGGCGTCGTGGCCGACACCTTCGATCGCCGCCGGGTGATGCTGGTCACGCAGAGCTTGATGGCGCTCGCCGCAGCCGCGCTCGCCGCGCTGTCGTTCGCCGGCGTGCGCGTGTTGTGGCCCATCTACGTGCTGGCCGGGCTTTCGAGCGCGTTCTGGGCGTTCGACGGCCCGTCGCGCCAGTCGCTGATCCCGAACCTCGTCCCGCGCGAGCACCTGCCGAACGCGATCAGCCTGAACACGATCATGTTCGAGGTGGCTTCGATCGCCGGCCCGGCGCTGGGCGGGCTGGTGATCGCGTGGGGCGGCGTCGGCTGGGCCTACGCGCTGAACGCGTTGTCGTTCCTGTTTGTGATCGGGGCGCTGCTGATGATGCGCAACGTCGCCGCGCGGCCCGATGGCACCGGCAGCGGCATGAGCCTGCACGCGGCACTCGAGGGTCTGCGCTTCGTGTTCCGCACGCCGTTGATCCGAGCCACCATGCTGCTCGATTTCTTCGCGACGTTCTTCGCCTCGGCGACGGCACTCCTGCCCATCTTCGCCCAGGACGTGCTGCACGTGGGCGCCAAGGGCTACGGCCTGCTCTCGGCGGCGCCGAGCGTGGGCGCGGTGATCGCCGCCGCGGCGATGGTGGCCATGAACGAGCGCATCCAGCATCGCGGCCGCGTGCTGCTCGGCTGGGTCGCCGTCTACGGTGCCGCCACCGTGGCGTTCGGCTTGTCGCGGAACTTCGCGTTCACGTTCTTCTGCCTCGCGGTGACCGGCGTTGCCGACACGGTGAGCGTCGTGATCCGCAACCTCGTCCGCCAGCTCGCCACGCCCGACTCGATGCGTGGGCGGATGACCAGCGTCAACATGATCTTTTTCATGGGCGGGCCGCAGCTGGGCGAGCTCGAGGCCGGCCTCGCGGCGCAGGCGTTCGGCGCGCCGCTCTCGGTGATCACGGGTGGCATCGGCTGCGTGCTCTCGGTGCTGTGGGTGGCATGGCGCACGCCAGCGCTGCGCGCTTACCGGCGCGAAGCGGCGGGCACGGGGCCGCCGCCGTGAGGTCCGACGAGCCCAGCCGCACCGCGTTCCGGGTCGCCATGCGGCGCGCCGCGCACCAGGTGCTCGATCGACCGCCGGTGCTCGACGACCCGATCGCGCTCCGCATCATCGGCCCGCAGCGCGCCGAGGCGATCCGCGCGGATCCGAAACGCTATGACTCCGGCTTCGGTCGCGCGCTGCGGCTCTTCCTCGTCGCCCGCAGCCGCTGCGCCGAAGACGCGCTCGCACGCGCGGTGGACGGCGGCGTGCGGCAGTACGTCGTATTGGGCGCCGGCCTCGACACGTTCGCCTATCGGAATCCGCACGCTCAGGTGCGCGTGTTCGAGGTCGACATGCCGGCGACCCAGGCGTTCAAGCGCGACCTGCTCGCACGGACGAGGATCGCGGAGCCCGGCTCCCTGACATTCGTGCCCGTGGACTTCGAGCGGCAGTCGCTGCCCGAACAGCTCCGCGCCGCCGGCTTCCGCGATGACGAACCGGCGTTCTTCTCCTGGCTCGGCGTGAGCATGTACCTCACGCGCGAGGCCGTGACGGCGACGCTCGGCTACGTCGGGCGCCGCCCAGTCGGAAGCGGCATCACGTTCGACTACATGCTGCCGCCGAATCGCATGCCGTGGCTGCGCCGGCTCGGCTTCTATCTGGTCGCCGCCCGCGTCGCTTCGATCGGCGAACCGTGGAAGACTTCCTTCGCACCCGACGAGCTGGCCCGCGAGCTGCGCGCGCTGGGCTTCACCCACTTCGACGAGATGGACGGCCCCGCGCTCGACCGACGCTACTTCGGTGGTCGCGAGAAGCGGGTCGGCGGGATGAGCGTGGGCAGGGTGATGACGGCGATGGTGGGAGCGGGCGGGGCCTGAGGACGAGTCCACCGTTCACCGGATGCGGAATCTTCCCATTTCACCGATTGGAATGGGGCGGCGAACGGCCCAGCATGTTGACTCCCCCACGTCGGATCGGCAGGCCGGGAGTATTCACGATGTCAGAGCCCGCCACGACGACGCTCAAGCTGGACCTGCGACCCGGGAAACCACCGATCCTGTGGGCCGGCCGGGGTGGCGATGGCGTGGGCTGGGCGGCAGCGTACCGGGAGGAGCTGCGCGCCGCCGTCACCGAGCACGGCGCGATACTCGTGCGCGGACTCGGCCTGCGCGATACGACCGAGACCGCGCAGGTCTTCCGCCAGCTCGGCGAGCCGATGATGGAGCGCGAGGCGTTCGCGCCGCGGCGTGGCTACGAGACCGGCGTCTACTCGGCCTCCAACTGGTCGTTCAGCCAGCGCATGTGCCTGCACCACGAGTTGAGCCACGCGATGGAGTTCCCACGCCTCATGATGTTCGCCTGCCTCGTGGCACCCACCGGCGGGGGCGCCACCGCGCTGGCCGACTCGCCTACCGTGCTCCAGGCGCTGCCCACCCCGCTGGTCGAGCGCTTCGAGCGCGAGGGCTGGCTCCTCATCCGCAACTACAACGAGGAGTTCGGGTGCTCGGTCGCGGATGCGTTCGGCACCGACGACGGCCGCAGGGTCGAGAGCTATTGCCGCGCGAACGGCATCGAGTTCGAGTGGCAGCCCGACGGCACGCTGCGCACTCGGCAGCGACGGCCCGCCGTGATGACCCATCCCGTCACCGGCCAGCGCTGCTGGTTCAACCAGGTCGCGTTCTTCAACGAGTGGACGATCGACCCCGAGGTGCGCGAGTTCCTGGTCGAGGGCTACGGCGAGGACGGACTGCCGTTCAACACCCGATTCGGCAACGACGAACCCATCGAGTCGTTCGTTGTGAACGTGATTGAAGACGTCTACGAAGCGTGCACCGCGCGCGAGCGGTGGCAGGTCGGCGACCTGATGCTCGTGGACAACATCCGCACCGCGCACGGCCGCGAGCCGTTCGAGGGCCCGCGCGAGATCATCGTCGCGATGACGGACCCCGTGCGCGCGGCCGATTCGAGCGCCAGAGGTCACTGATGCGCGGCGAAGTCCACATCTGGCGCGTCCACATGGACATTCCCTCCGCGATGGCGGCGCGCGTGTACACGGTGCTCTCGGAGGATGAGCGCGAACGCCTGGCACGACTCGCGTCCGAGCGCGACCAGCAGCGCTTCATCGTCGCCCACGGGGCGTTGCGTGACGTGCTTGCGCGATATCTCGAGGTCACACCATCCCGCGTCGAGTACGTGCACAACCCCTCCGGCAAGCCGGCGCTCGACCCCGGGTTCGGCTCGCCGCTTCGCTTCAACCTCAGTCACTCGGGTGCGCTCGCACTCATCGCCATCGCCATGGACGCCGACGTCGGCGTCGATGTCGAATGCGTGCGGGCGCACCGGGACTACTCCGAGATCGCGCGCTGGTTCTTCTCCGCCGCCGAGGCTGAGTACCTGGCCTCGGTGCCGTACGCCGAGCATGCCGAGGCGTTCATCCGCTGCTGGACGCGGAAGGAGGCGTTCCTGAAGGCCCGTGGCGACGGCCTGACGGCCGTATTGGACGGGCTTCCGCTCACGTTCACCACCGGCGCCGCTGAGGATGCGGTGGAGCTGCAATCGCCCGCGAGCGGTCGCTGGTCGATCCACACCCTGCGTCCCGCACCCGGCTACATCGGGGCGCTGGCCGTCGAAGGCGGCGACTGGCGCGTGACCGAGTCGAAGTGGGAGATGCCGCGGGACTGAGGCTGGGCGGCTGCACGTCAGGAGTTCGCGCTCACGCGCGGTCGCGATCGAGCCGCGCGACGTGCCGCCGGACCTCGAGGCCCCGTTCGAGCTGCCCGGCACCGAGCCCGGCACGCTCGACGGCCTGCTGCTCGCGAACACGCTGCACTTCATGCGCGAGCCCTCTGATGTGCTCGCGCGGCTTGCGAGTTGGCTCCGTCCAGGCGGCAGCGCCGTGCTGATCGAGTAC
>DATNFC010000099.1:0-4090 GCA_035606545.1 Candidatus Methylomirabilota bacterium | reverse complement strand
GTTCCAGCTGACGGACCTCACACTGGCGAACCACCTGACCGGCGTGCACCTGGTGCGGCAGCGACACACCGGTGGCTTCCGCTGGCTGGTCTTCTGCGATCCGGGCGTGACGCTGGCACCTGGCGCGCGCATGCGCCTGCTCGACGCCACGGTGGCGGCCCTCCCCGGGGCTCCGGACGGCGCCTCGGCGCTCATGTTCTCGACGATCACCGTGGCGTCCGACGAGGACGGCCACGCGCTGCCGCTCTGCATCCGCCAGACGCTCGACTTCGCGGCGATCGCGACCCGGCTGTGCGTCGCCGGCGAGCCATCCGTGTGCGACGTCAACGACGACGGCCGACTGGACGTGCGCGACCTCGTGCGCATGGTGGGCTGCATGCGGTCCGACTCACCCGACAGCGCCGGCACGAGTCCGTGCGTGGACTGCGATGCGGACAACGACTTCGACCTCGCCGACATCTTCTGCTGCGCGCGCGACATCCTGCGCGGACCGCTGCCGCGGCCCGACAGCGTCGTCGTCGATCCCGCGGTGAGCGTGAGCTTCGATCCCCTCGAGTGGGACGGCTCCGACCTCATCGTGCGCGTGCGTGTGCACGGCGCGCGCGCACTCGGCGCCGCGGTGCTCCGCCTCGAGTACCCGGGCAGCCAGTGGCAGCCGAGGCTGCGCGGCAGCCTGCCCGGCGGCCCGATGCCCGTCGACGTGGACTGGTACCCGATGGTGGACGTCTCCATCCCCGGGCGCATCCACCTCGGCGGCGTGCGCCTCGGCGACTCGGGGCCGGACGAGTTCACGTTCGAGCTGGCGATGACACCGAAGGCTTTCCCTGCGCGCGACGCGCCGGGGGACAACCGGCTGGTGACGCTGGGCGCGGACCTCGCCGCGCGCAACGGCGCGATCATCACGCCGCAGGCCGCGCTGCCCTCGGTCGAGCTCGAGATCGGCGACTCGCCCGGCGGCCCCGCGCTCCAGCTCTCGCCGGCACGGCCGAACCCGTTCAACACCAGCACGACGTTCGTCGTCCAGCTGCCCGAGCGCGCGCCGGTGGACCTCGCCGTGCACGACCTCGCGGGCCGTCGCATCGCGACGATTGCGCACGCGACGTACGCGGCGGGCGTGCATCCGTTCACCTGGGACGGCGCTGGCGCTCACGACGGGCTCTACTTCGTGCGGCTCAGCGTGAACGGCCAGGTGTTGTCGTCGCGCGTGGCGATGCTCAAGGGCACGCGGCCGTGATGCGCATCGCACAGCGGCTCGGCCTTGTGGTGCTCGTGCTCGCGCTCACCGCTTCCGTCGCGGGGGCGGCCGTTCCACGGTCCGCGGTCGCGGACACGACGAGCGACAGCCTGCTGTTCATCCGCGACGTGATCGTCGGCACCATCCCGTGCCCAGGCTGCGAGCCGCGTGTCTGCGTCGAGAAGCCGGTGCCCGTGACCGTGCGCGGCGCGTTCCCGAACGCCTGCTATTCGTTCCGCGGACTGCGCGAGCTGCCGGTCGCGTCGCCGTTCCCCGTTCTCCAGGCCGACATCGTCCAGGAGGACTGCAGCGGCGGCTGTCCCGACGTGGCGACGCCGTTTGCGGGCAGCGCCGAGCTGCCGGCCCCGCTGTCGCCGGGAACGCACTCGTTCCTGCTGGTCGAACAGGTGCGCGGCTGTCCGGACAGCATGGCCGTCATCTCGACGCGGTCGCGGATGATCTCGTACGTGGTCACGTACCCGTGCGTACCCAGCGACTCGGTGGCGCGTTCCCTGGTGAACTTCTCGGTGTCGCCCCCTCATCCGTGCGCAGGGGACAGCGTGTCGCTGGTCATGGCGAAGAACGGCTGCCCGCCGTGCGTCGACCTCACGAGCCTCGATCCAGGCCACGCCACGCTCGACTGGCAGCCGAACTGCTTCGAGTTCGCGTGCTTCCCGGAAACGCTGACGACGCCACTCGGCGTGTTCGCGCCCGGACACTTCGTGGTCAACACCCAGGTCGACGTGCACGTGCTCGGGACGCCGGCGCCCGATTCCACGATCACGTTCGTCGCGCAGACCGAGTTCGACGTACCGCTGGCGTGCGACACCACGGCCGCGCCGTGCCTGTCGCCGTTCCTGCGGGCCGGAGGGCTGCGCACACCTGAGGCCTGCGCGCTCACGGTCGATCCGGGACAGGCCGGCACGATGCTGCTCTCGTTCATTCCCCCCGTGCCGCTCGGGGGATTCGAGGGCAGGATCGACTGCTCGCCGCCGTTCCGCATCGTGCGTGCGGGCGCGGTCCCGGGGATGGACCAGGCGCACGTGTTCTCGACCCCCGAGGGCCGCGGTATCCGCTACCTCGTGATCACCGACCTGCGCCAGCCCTTCCCGGCCGTGCCGGGGCCGGCCATGCAGCTCGAGATCGCCGCCGATGCGGGCGCACTCCCCGGCAGCCACGGAGTCCTGTTCCCGGTGATCACGCTGGCGTCGGATGTGAATGGCGACAGCGTCGCGCTGTGCGACGTACGCGCGGTGCGCCCACTGCCCATCCAACTCTGCGTCACCGGCGACGACGCGAACTGCGATGCGAACGGCGACGGCCGCGGCGACGTGCGCGACCTGGTGTTGATGTCGCGCTGCTTCCGCCACGTGCTGAGCCCGCCTGACAGCGCGCGTATCTGCCGCGACTGCAACGGCGACAGCACGTTCACGTTCGCGGACCTGCTGTGTTGCGCCCGCCACATCCTGCGCGGACCGCCGCTGCCGCGCGACAGCGTGCAGGCGGATGAGCGACTCAGCGTGCGGTTCGATCCGCCGATCGCGACGGCAAACGGCGGCCTCCTCGTGACCGCGCGCGTGGGTGGCGTGCGCTCGTTGAGCGCCGCGGTGCTGCATCTCAAGTACCCGGCCGGTCGCTGGCAGGCGAGCATGCTTCCGAGTCCCATCGTCGGCGCGACAGGGCCGATCGGCGCCGAGGGCTGGCTCCCGATCGTCGACATCGACGAGCCAGGTGTCGTCCACCTTGGCGCCGTCCGGATCACGGAGGACGCGGCGGACGAGGTCCTGTTCAAGCTGGTGTTCACGCCGATTGCTCCGCAGGCGGGCGACCGGATCGAGGTCGAGGGCGCCGACCTCGGCTCGCCGGATGGCGGCGTGCTGACGCCGAACGGCGTGCTGCCCACGCTCACGCTGGATACGCCGCCGGGCCCGCCTTCGGCCAAGCTCCAGCTCTCGGCCGCGCGCCCGAACCCGTTCGGCACGAGCACGACGTTCTTCGTCCGGCTGCCGACGAGCGCGCTCGTGGATCTCGCGGTGCACGACCTCGCCGGTCGCCGTATCGCCACGATCACACACGGCACGTACGAAGCCGGCGATCATCCGTTCACGTGGGACGGTGCGGACGCGCACGACGGCGTCTATTTCGTGCGACTGGCGGTGGATGGGCAGGTGCTGAGCACGCGCGTGGCGATGTTGAGGGGCAGCCGCTAGCGGGGACGCTGCACGGCTCGGGCGCGACGAGGCCGCGCGGGGCGCGTTGACACGCCCAGCGCGGCCTTTCTACGGTGCGCGGATGGGCCATTCCCCCGCCGCGGTGCCCGCGGTAGAAACGCGCGACCTGCGCCGCGTGTTCAAGAAGTCCCGCGGCTCGCCCGAGGTGGTGGCGCTCGCCGGCGTGAACCTGAAGATCGAGCGCGGCGAAGTGTTCGGGCTCCTGGGCCCGAACGGCGCGGGCAAGACCACGGCGATCAAGATCCTCAACACGCTGCTCTATCCCACGAGCGGCGAGGCGCGCGTGGCCGGGCACGACGTCGTGCGCGAGCCGGGCGAGGTGCGGCGGCGGATCGCGCTGGTCTCGGGCGGCGAGAGCAGCGGCTACGGGATCCTCAACGTGCGCGAGTGCCTGTGGATGTTCTCCCAGTTCTACGGCGTGCCGCGCGCAGAGGCCGACGCGCGCGTGGCCCAGCTGATCACAGCGCTCAAGCTCGAGGCGCTGGCGAAGACGCGCATCAACCGGCTCTCCACCGGCGAGCGCCAGCGCATGAACTTCGCGCGCGGGTTCGTCTCCGACCCCGAGATCCTGTTCCTCGACGAGCCCACGCTGGGCATGGACGTGAACGCCGCCCGCGAGCTGCGC
>DATNFC010000098.1:0-18643 GCA_035606545.1 Candidatus Methylomirabilota bacterium | reverse complement strand
CTCGCGGCGGGTGCCCGGTAACGGCACCAGCTCGAGCGCGGTGCCCGGGCGAACGGCACGCACCGCAGCGACCGGCCCCTCGTTGCCCCCGGAATACGCCGGATCGGCGACCGCGACGAACGTCGGCTCGGCACCTGGGGTCCTGATCGGCAGCGAGATCGACGGCAGATAGCGGATGTCGTACGCCTCGACCAGCCACTGCCTCGCCGCACCCCCTGCCCGCCGGCCGGGCACGCGGAGCATCTCGAACGGCAGGATCGCCAGCGCGTCCTCCGCCACGATCGTGAGTCGGTGAACGCCGCGCCACATCGATTCGTCCGCGGGCAGGAGCACGCGGCCGAGCGTATCGGCCAGCTCCGAGGTGCGGGCAGAGATCGCCTGGACCCGATCCGCCGCATGGATTCGCAGATTGGCCACGAGCGGCCGGAGCACGCGGCGCGCGGGCAGCGAGTACTCGCGCCAGCCGTGAGCGCGGAGCTGCCACAGCGTGGTGCTCGAGTCGCCGACGCTGTAGGCGAGCAGCAGTTCGTCCGGCTGCAGCATCGCGCGCGCGCGTGAGAGCGGTAGGGGCGACCACGTGGTGTCGCCTGCCGTGCGGCGATCGAGGAGCGCGCGTGCGCGCGCCCGCTCGGCCCAGCCGAATGCCTCGACGCCGAGCGTCGTGTCTCGTTGCGACCGCGCACAGCGGACGAGCTGGTGGATCAGCGACTCGTACTCGTCGGCGCGGCCGGCGAGGAAACGCACCCCGGCCCAGGTCCCGGCCTGGTTCGCGCGCATGCGCTCGACGACGTGGAGCCCCTCGCGGCCGAGCGCGAGCGCGCGGGTGTCGTCGCCGCGGCGCGTGGCGACGTCCGCCAGGTCCACGTACGCGAGGGACACCAGCTCGTCGTCCCCGGCAGCCATGGCGCCGCTGAGCACGGCGCGGAAGTCGGCCTCGGCCGAGTCCAGGTCGCCCCGCAGCGTGCGTGCGATACCGCGGTTCAGGCGATCCTGCCCGTGCACCCGCGCGGACCCGCCCGCATCGAGCCCCAGAGCTTGGGCGTAGGCGCGCTCGGCGCCCGCCGCATCGCCGCGGTCGAGCGCGAACGCGCCGCGAAGCGCGGCCACGTCGCGCTGGATCTCGGTCGAGCCGGAGCGCGCGGCGAGGGAGTCGGCTCGGGCGAGCACGCGGTCCGCCTCGCCGGGGTCGTCGCTGTTGTGGTGTGCGAGCGCGAGGCTGTGGGCCGCGCGCGCGGCGAGCGCGGTGTCGCGATGCGAGCGAGCCCAGTCGGATGTGATGTCGAGCGGCGGCCGGGCGCGTTGCAGGTCACCGAGCCGGGCCCAGGCATCGCCGAGGCCAAGCTGAGCCCTGGCGTACGCGGCGTCGTGCGGCAGCGGAACGAGGAGCCCCAGTGCGTTCTCGAAGTGCTCGATCGCCGTCGCGTACCGCGCCCACTGGACGGCCACAAGTCCGAGGTTCGTCTCGATGCTCGCGCGGTCGCGATCGAGCGCATCCACGGCGGACGCGGCGCGCTGCCAGCTCGACTCGGCCGCACGCAGGTCGCCCGCGTGGAATTGCGCTCCGCCGCGTTGCTGCAGCAGTACGCGAACCGCCACGCTGTCGCCCGCCCGGGACGCCAGCGTCATCCCCTCGGCGATGACCACGAGCGCCGAGTCCCGCCGGCCGAGATCGTCGAGCGCCAGCGCCAGGTAGCTGAGCGTCACCGGCAGCCGGGCAGCCGGGCCGGCGCGCCGACGGAGCGCCACGCTCGCCTCCAGACGCTCGCGCGCCTCGAGCGGCCGATTCAGGCGCTCGAGCGTCGTCCCCAGGTCCTCGAGCGAGTTGCCCTGCATGCGCTCGTCGCCGATCCGTCGCCGGGCCTCGTAGGCCTGGCCATGCCAAAGGAGTGCCGCTTCGAGGTCGCTGCGATTGAAGGCCGCGACCCCGAGGCCGCCCAGCACCCAGGCCTCGCGACGCGCCTCGCCGAGCGTTCGATAGTCGGCGAGCACGAGCTGGTAGAGGCTATCGGCCCGCACCGGATCGCTCACGCGTGCGAGCAACGCGGCGCGCTCGCGCTCGTGACAGGAGACTCTCAGCCGGCACGCGGTGGCGTCCCAGCGCGAGCGAAGTCGCACCGCCGCCTCCGCGATCCGGCTCCCGAGCGCATCGGGCTCGACTCCGGCGACGTGCTTTTCGGCCTCGCGCCACCGGCGCGCCCCCTTGTCGCCCGCGATCGAGCGCCGCAACTCGGAGACGAGAAGCGAGTCCCACAGCATCTCGAACTCCCCGCGGTGCGCCCGGAGCGTGTCGGCGAGAACACCGCGGGGAGCCAGGAACGGGTGCGCGGCCGCGGTTTCGGCGCCAGCGGCACCGGCAGTCGCGGGGAGCGCGAGCGCGGCGGCGAGGGCGCGCGCGGCGATGTGGGAGCGGGACGTTCTTCGCTTCGCGTGAGATCTCAGTTCCGGTTTCGCCTGTTTTTCTCGCATACCCTTTATGTAAGCTGTCATCCTTTGATCGGCCTCACGACGAATCGTCCGGTTACCAGTGACCGAGCGTCCGTCCCCGCGGCCGTGGCAGAGGGTCTCCGCCTCCGGCGGCGGCCCAACCCGGCGGCTGAGAGCGAATCCGTTCTCATCAGGGCGGCGGTGGTCAGCAGGGGAGACACGGGGGATTCGCGGGGCCGTCCACCCGAGCCCTCCGAACGCCTGGCGCTTCCATCGAGCAGCGGAGGGTTCGTCGAGTGGGCCGCGTAGACAGGGAAGTTCAGACTCCCGCAAGGGCGCCCCGTCACCTGCGCGCCCTCGGCTGCTCCCTGTTGATCGCGGGCGCGACCTGCGCTGCGCTCGGCCCCGCGGCCGCGACCACGCTCCGCCTCCTCGATCTCGCCGGCCTCTCGCACACTTCGAGCGACATCGTGCTCGGGCGAGTGGAAACGGTTCAGGCACGCTGGACGCCCGATCATCGCACCATCATCACCGAAGTGCGTGTCCGGGTCGAGGATCGAGTGAAGGGCGGCGGCGACGCCGTGCTCACGCTCATCGAGCCGGGCGGTGAGGTGGATGGTGTGCGTGTGGAAGTGGATGCCGTACCGGCGTTCACCGTCGGCGAACGCACGGTGGTGTTCGCGACGCGGCGTGCGGGCGATGCAACGGCGCACGTGCTCGGCATGGCACAGGGCAAGTTCGAGGTCACGGTCGACGCCGCCGGCACACCCCGCGTGCACAGGCTGGCGCCGGGCTTCGCGTTCAGCGATGCGAAGACGCTGAAGGCGGTGTCCGCGAACAGCAGCCGCGCCCTCCAGACGCGCGGCGCTTCTCCGACGCTCGAGAACTTCCTCGGCGCTGTGCGCGAGGCGGTCGGCGGGGGTGGGCGATGAAGGCCGGGAGCCGCGTGCCCTCCGGGATGTTCTGGTCGAGCATCGCCGGGCTCCTGCTGATCGCGTCACCGGCGTGGGCGTTCCGGATCAACGCGGTGACGACCACGACGTCACCCGGAACCTCGACGTTCTGGTCGTTCATCACTCGCGCCATCGGGCAGGGCGGAGCGGATTGCACGAATACAACCGCGATCAGCGACGGCAATGTGCAATCAACGGACAAGCTTGTCGCCAGTTCCTGGGACACGTTCTCCATACCGGCCAACGAGCAGATCGTCAGTGTGGTGGTGGGAGCCTGGGTGAGATTCCGGCCCGGGCTGTCGGGCACGATCCAGTTCAGCCTCACGGGAAGCGTCACGGCGACCGGGCCGTCGATAGGCGTGAGTAACGGTGATGTCTCGTGCCTGGAGAAGACGTGGAATATCACGAGTATCCCCGAGCATCCCGGGCCGTGGACCGCAACCGACATCGCGACCCTGAACCTGCGCCTGCAAGCGACGCACAACGTCGCCCAAGAGCCGAACGAGTGCCTGGTCGACGCGTTCTTCATCGAGATCACCACGGCGCCATTGCCGCCCACGCCACCGACGGGGCTTACCGTGACGGCATACACGTCCAGCACGGTCAGCTTGTCCTGGACACCTGGCGTGGGCGGTGGGGGCTCGCTCACGAACGTCCAGGTCGAGCGCGCGACCGGCGCGCCATCCGGCTTCGGCGTGATCGCGACGTTGGCGGGGAATGCCACGAGCTACACCGACCCCGGGCCGCTGACCGAGCGCACGACCTACTTCTACCGCGTGCAGTCGTTCAACGTGAGCGGCCCTTCCGGCTACTCCAATCAGGTCTCGCAGCGGACGATGGGCACGCCGCATCATCTGGCGTTCACGTCGATCCCGACCGGGTCGTGGGTCGCGGGCACGACGTTCGGTGCGACCGTGGAGGTTCGTGACGCCGACAACATCGTGGTGCCCACCGCAACGAACCAGGTCACGCTCGACCTGGTGCCGAATCCCTGCGGTGCCTCGATGGGCGGCGGCACGGGCACCGTCGTGAACGCCAACGGCACCAACGGCACGGCGACGTTCAGTGGCCTCTCCATTGCCAAGGCGTGCACGGGCTATCGCTTCGTCGCGACGTCGGGCTCGCTCGTCTCTGCGCAAGGTGCGTCGACATTCAACGTCACCGCCGCCGCTTCGAATCATCTCGACTTCGTGAGCCCGCCCACGGGCTCCTTCGCTGCGGGCGCGAACGTCGGCCCCATCGAAGTCGACATGCACGACTCGTTCCACAATCTCGTGGACACGTCGACGGTCCACGTGACGCTGTCGATCAACCTCGGGCCCTCCGGGGGCCACCTGATCGGGACGCCGATCGCGATCGCGAGCGGCGGGAAGGCCATCTTCGACACCATCAGGTTCGATCGTGCCGGCGACTACAACCTGGCGGCCACCGCGACGACGGGCCCGCTCCAGGGCAATGCCACGACCACGCCCACGTTCACGATCACCGCCGCCGCGGCCACGCGGCTCAAGTGGACGGGGGGCCCCGGGGACGGCGCGCGCGCGCACCCGCTCGATCCGATCACGTTCCAGCTGCGTGACCCGTTCGACAACCCCACGACGGCCACGAGCCCGTCCGTCTCGCTGAAGCTGCTCGCGAATCCGAACGGTGCGCGTCTCACCGGTATCACGACCGTGGCGCCGGTCAATGGCGTCGCCACGTTCAGTGGCCTGCAGCTCGACAAGGTGGCGCTCAATTACCAGTTCGTGGCCACCGCGCCGGGGCTGGCGCAGGACACCACCGGCACGTTCAACATCGTCGAGTACCTCGCGAGCCCCGGCAGCTGGCTCGCGGCGTTCTACGGTTTCGATGACCCGACGACGGGCTGCCAGCCCCGCGGGTGGGTGGGGACCCACCTCGCGGATGCCGTGTACGCGAACGTCAGCACGCGTTTCCTCGTCACGTCGCCGCCGCTCTCCATGGGAACCCGCACGCTCTGGTTCGGCGCCGACTCGACCACAGCACCCTCCGAGGTCGCGGGCTGGGTCTACGGCACGGGCTTCGGCAACAATTGGAGCCAGCGGCTCACATCGCCATCGTTCTCGCTGGTTGCGCACCCGAACGCGACGCTGTCGTTCGTGGGCACCATCGCGTTCCAGGATGCGAGCGTCATCACATCGGTCACGGGAGGGAACGAATTCCTGGCGGTGCAGGGCCTGCGCCCCGATGGGAGCTGGGTCTTCTTGAAGGCGCGCTGGACGCGCGTCGGTGGCGCCACGGACACGTCGTTCGCGATCAGGGGCCGGGGCCCGTACACCGCCCAGGTGCTGCTGGGCGCCGACGGCAACAACACGCTCGGGCTCGCTTCCGCCCAGCAGCTGCGAATCGTCGTCCAGACGGATTCGTCGGGCTCTTCCGAGGACGGACTCGTCAGCCCCGGACCTGGCGCGGCGCAGGTCGACAACCTGACGCTCCTGGATGGCGCGACGCCGGTCATCGCCGGCGTGGACTTCGAGAACGGTACGACCGGCACGTGGACGCGCTCCGCCCGCAACGGTCCGATCGCCCGGCCCGCCGGGAATCCGAACGCCACCCGTGACCTCGCCTCGCCGCAGGCGACGGCCGTCGCGCTCGCAAACGGCACCACGGTGGGCGAGTCGGAGGACGTGACCTGCCTGTGGTCGTTCCTCGGGCCCGGCAACACCGTCCCGGACGGCGCATTCGCGCGCCTCGTCTCGCCGTGGATCCCGGTTCCCGCCGTGAATGACGGCGTCGTGCTCGGATTCTCGGCACGCCTGAACACGCTTTCGGAGCTGCGCGCGCTCAAGCTCCACGTGCGCGGGAAGAAACTCGGCGACAAACGTCCCCGGATGTTCAGTCCCGCGCCGTCGTGGCTCACGGACGGAACCGCTGGCAACGATCTGAGCACGCAGTTCGAGACCGGCCGTGAGGTGCGCCTTCCGGCTTCGTTCATGGCGGCGCTTCCGGACTCGATCCAGCTCGTGTTCGAGGTCGCGGACCGCGCCGAGGCCGACCCGGTCGGCGCCGCGACGAGGCCCACGACGCGACTGCCGGTGCTCGACGACGTCTACGTGACCGCGATGGGCGCGGACGACGACAACGACGGCGTCGCCGACGCACAGGACGCACAGCCGTCCATCTCCGCGGCCGGTCGCGACGCCGATGCCGACGGTCGCCCCGATGCCACGGCCACGTTCACGAGCACGTCGTTCTGGCTCAAGTCCGCGGGAGCGATTCGCTGGCGCCTGAGCCCGGGTGCGTCGCCGAACATCGCCGACGGCAGCGACACCACGGCGATCCGCGACGCGTTCGCGGCGTGGGTCGCGGTGCCGGGCGCCGCGCTCGCGACGGCCGAGGATGCGCCGGCCGCCAGCCAGCAGGCGAACAGCTTCGACGGCATCAACCAGATCACGTTCCAGGACCCGACCGAGAACGGCATCCTGCCCTGGGACGACGCCACGCTCGCGCTGACCACACGCACGACGTTCACCCAGCGTGCGTCGTTCATGGACCGGCCGGTGCTGCCGGGCCAGATCGTCGACGCCGACATCCGCTTCAACCCGAACAAGCGCTTCTACACCTCGACCACCGGCGCCGTGCCCGACGGCTTCGACCTGCGCTCCATCGCCACGCACGAGATCGGTCACTTGCTCGGCCTTGCGCACAGTCCGATCCCGAGCGCGACGATGTACCCGATCCCGCCTTCGGGGACGCTCGCGGGCACCCTGGAAGAGGGCGACCGCAGTGCGCTGTGCGCGCAGTTTCCGGGCGCAGCACTCGCCACGTCATTCGGCAGCATCCGCGGCATGGTGCGCCGGGCCGGCGATACGGCGCGCGTGCCGGGCGCGGTGGTGCTCGCGATCCGCAAGTCGGGCGGCGTCGCCCAGGACACGGTCGCGGTGGACTACACCGACGCGAACGGCCAGTACCTGCTCGAGCGCCTGCCCCCGGCGCAGTACTGGGTGCAGGTGCGGAGCACGGACGCGTTCGAGCGCCTCTATATCTCGAGCAAGCTCGGCCAGCTGCCGGCGCCGAATCTGATCAGCGAGTACTGGAACACCGGGGACAGCACGGGTGATGCCGGAGGGCGGGACTCGATCGTCGTCGCCGCCGGCGCGAGCGTGACCGGCCGCGACGTGGTCACCGACCTCGACGTGACGCCCCCCGTGGTCAACAACGTCGCCCCGCGCGCGCTCGGCGGTGTGTCGCTGGACGCGCCGGTCGTCGTCGACTTCAGCGAGCCCGTGGACAAGAACTCGCTCGGCCAGGCATTCAAGCTGCGCAAGTTCGGCAACTCGGGGACGATCGCGCTCAAGGGCATGCTGCTCGACCCGGGTTCGCGCTTCGTCGTGTTCCCGTCCACGCCGCTGGACTCGAACACGACCTATCAGGTCGTGGTGGGGACCGAGCTCACGGACGTTTCGGGCGTGCATCTGGCGGCGGCATTCTCGGACACGTTCCGCACCGCGCGGCGGCCGTCCGCGCCGGGCTTGCTGCGCGTGTCGCCGTCGCCGCTCGTGCGCGGTGGCATCGCGACGGTGCTCGGCGAGGGCTTCGACACTTCATCACCGTCGAGCAACAAGGCGACGTTCGCGGGCTCCGGCGGCCCGGTGGGGGCGACCGCGCTCACGGTGACGCCACGCTGGTTCACCGTCCGCGTGCCGACGACGGCCATTTCCGGAAACGTGTTCGTGACCGTGGACAACACGCTCAACAGTCTGCCGTTGCCTGTTGTCGTCACGACCGGCATGCGCGTGTTGTCGCCATCACCGACCCCACTGGCGCCCACGGTCGGTCTGCCCGGCTTCGCACCGACCGACGTCGTCGTGACCCCCGATGGACACCGGGCGGTGGCGGTGGGGACCGTCGGGGTCGCGGTGGTGGACCTGCTCACCAGCACGCATCCGCTCACCTCGGTTTCGACGTGGGGGTCCGCGCGTCACCTGGCGCTGACCGCCGACACGCTGCGCGCGTTGGTCACACAGCCCGACTCGGGCCGCGTGATCGAGATCGGCATGCACGCCGGCGACCCGGACTTCCTGCAGAAACTGCGCACCTACACCACGGGCGGACATCCGGAGGGCATCGCGGTCGCCGCGCACGGCCTGCGCGCGTACGTCGCGGATCCGCTGGCGCAACGGGTCACGGAGCTCGACTGCGATCCGTCGAGCGCGACCCTCGGCGGCGTGCTGCGCGTGTTCAACCTCGCGGGCGAGACGCTGGACGGCTCGCTCGCCGTGTCGCCCGACGGGCTGGGCCTCATCGTCTCCACATCGAGCCGCGGGCTCATCGATCTGCGGCTCGACGTTCCGCC
Source organism: Candidatus Methylomirabilota bacterium (assembly GCA_035606545.1). Taxonomy (GTDB): domain Bacteria; phylum Eisenbacteria; class RBG-16-71-46; order RBG-16-71-46; family RBG-16-71-46; genus JAIOPA01. The sequence continues at coordinate 9,952 of DATNFC010000098.1, read as the reverse complement.
CGACTCCGTGTCGTTCGACAGCCGCGGCACGGCACGCCCCTTGACGAGCACGCCCGTCCTGGCGCCCGCTGCGGATGGGCTCCGGCTGTTCGCGGCCGGGGTCCAGGATTCGCTCGTGTTCTCGGGCGGCGCGGCGCCGTTCGTGAACCAGGCGCTCACCTCCGGCGGCAAGAGCCGCGCGGTGCGGTTGGCGCCGGACGAACAGTCCGTGCTGGTCGCCTCGGCGCGGACGAACCGGCTGTCCGCGGTGGATGCACGCACGGGGAGCACGCTCGGATCGCTGCTCAGCAGCGTCGGCACGGGCGGCAACCCCTCCGCGGTGGCGCTGGACGCGAATGCCACCGTCGTCGTGGTCGCGAACCAGACCAGTTCGTCGCTGTCGATCTACTCGCTCGGGAACGCCGCGAGCCTGGACGCCGTGACGCCGGCTCTTGCCGCAGCGGGCGAGGTGGTCGCGGTCGTGTCGCAGGGCGGAGGGCTCGGTGCGGGCACGACGGCCGAGTTCGGCTCGAGCGTCGCGAGCGCCGTCGCCACGACCTCGACCGCGGCCTCGTTCCTGATCCCGCCCCTGGCGGCTCAGGCCACGACCGTGAGCCTGGCGCCCGCGGGGGCGCCGCGCACCGTCGCGCGGGCGTTCACGGTCATGGACACGGTGGGCGCCGTGGATCCGCACGACACGGGCGTGCGCTGGCCCTCTTTCCCCGAGACGTGTGGGCCGTCGACGGCGTCCACGCCGCTCCTGTTCCTGCGCGCGGATCCGGCGGGCGACCTGTTCGCGCGCGTGCTCGGCGCCGCGACGGTGGGCGCGTGCTCGGTGCCGGCCACAGTTGAGTTCGTCCGCGGCTCGGATCCCGGCAGCGGCTTCGGCACGATCCTCGGCCGCGTCCCGCTCTCGACCGGGTGGACGCCGCTCGATGCCGCGTTCGCACCCGACGGCAAGCGGCTCTGGGTGGCGGGCCATTCCGGCACGCCGGGCACCGGGCACGTACAGGTGCTCGACTGCGACCTGTCCACGAGCACGTTCGCGCCGGCGCTCGACATCACGATCGCCCAGATCGGGCGCGCGAGCGCGATCGCGTGGGACCCGTTCACGCGGCATGCGGCCGTGGCGTCGAGGCTCGATGGTCGGATCGCGTTCCTGTCGCCGGTCGGGTCGTTCGTGGACACGCTGACCATGAGCGGGCACCAGCCGCTGTCGCTCGCAGCCTCCCGTGATGGCGCGGTACTGTGGGTGGGAGGCGAGGACCGCGCTTGGTGCGTCGATCCCGCAACCCGGAACGTGAGCGTGTCGACGACGGCGCGCCCCACGCATGCCATCAACGCGATCGGTGTCACCGCCGACGGCGCGCGCGCCGTGGGCTTCACGAGCGGGGCGTCGCTGGGTGTGTGGTCGTCGCTCGCGGCGGACCGGGGGACGGAGCGCTCATTCGCGGCCATTCTCCCCACGACCGACACGCTCCGTGACTTCGTCCCCGCGCTCGATGCGCACGGCATGCTCGCGCGCATCGCCGGCCGCGACAGCCTGGTCCAGCTATCGTTCTCGGGGAACGCCGTGACGGCACGACTCCGGCCGCTGCCGGGGCAGGGGACGGCGTGGGCGCGCTCGGCCGACGGCCGCCGGCTTGCACTGGCGTCGAGCGGCGGCGACCGCGTGTCAGCATCGCCAGCCGCGAGCGATACGCTGCGGCTCGTGTCGCTGGCGCCGAGCCGCGACCTGGCGCTGGCGCAGGGCGACGGCCAGTCAGGACCCGGCGGCCAACCGCTCCCGGTGCCGATCCGCGTCCGGCTCATGCGCGATGACGGCACCCCTGTCGCCGGCGGCGTCGTCCACTTCGGCCTCGCCTCGGCCGCGATGGGCTCGCTCGACGCGCCGCCTGGGAGCCTCGCCGTGGATCACGTCACCGACATCCAGGGCTACGCCTCGGTCCGCTGGACACTCCCCAACTCGGGTTCGTCGTTCACGCTCACCGCCACCGACCCGGCGTCGGGCGTCGCGGTCCAGGCGCACGCCTCGCGCAACGTGCTCGCCTCGGCCAACCCGAGCGTCGTCGCGAGCGGCCCCGCGGCCGGCGACGTCATCGACGTCACCTCTCGCTTGTTCGTGCGCTTCGACAAGACGATGGACTCCACGTCGCTGCTTGCTCACTCGTCGATCACGATCGGCGGCAACGCGGTCGCGGGCTCGTTCCAGATGCTCCAGGATCGGCGTGGGTTCGTGTTCCAGCCGGAGCGCTCGCTGCCGTACGCCGTCACGACGGGACACTTGATCGTGACGGCCGGCGCAAGCGATACCAGCGGCTTCACGCTCCAGGCGCCCGGCCTCGACGTGAACTTCAGCACCATCGCCGACCCTGGCCTCGGCATCAGCTACCTGCAGCCGGCTGCGGCCCAGCCGGGCTCGGTCGTCAATATGATCGGTCACGGCTTCAGCCCGGTGATCACGGGCAACACGGTGTTCTTCAACGGACGCCTGGCCACCGTGCGCAAGGCGGATCCCGAGCTGCTCGAGGTGCTGGTGCCGGCGGAGGCGACGAGCGGGCCGGTCAGCGTCCATGTGGGCGAGAAGGAGAGGACGGGCCCGGTGTTCCAGGTGCTGCCGAGCGGCGCCCCCGCCGCGGTGAGCGGGGCCACGCTCCCGGGCCGACTCGGTGGGCGCGAGGTGGTGGTGGGGAACGACGGCCGCTACGCCTACGTGGTAAACCCGTCCAGCGACAACGTCGATGTCTTCGACCTCGAGGCGGTGCCGCCGACGCGCGTCAAGACCATCGCCGTGGGACACCTGCCCGTGGCCGCGGCCGTGCACCCGGCGGGGACGCGGGTCTACGTCGCGAACTACGGCAGTGACGACGTGAGCGTGATCGGGACCCAGTCGACCGATCCGACGACGTTCCACAAGCTCGTCGAGTCGATCCGCGTCGGCCACCAGCCGACGAGCCTCGCGGCCGGCGACATCCCGGCGTACCAGAGCACGGTGCTGCTGGTGATGAACTCCGGCGACAGCACGCTCATGGCGATCGACGTCGGCTCGACGAGCGCGTTCAAGAACGGCGTGCTCAAGTCGACCAAGCCGGGCACGGGCGCGGTGAGCGTGGTGATCGACCAGAGCGGCGCCAATTGCTGGTTGAGCACGCCGCTGGGGGCGACCCGCATCGATATGGACACGTTCACGGCCGACGCCGAAGTGCAGGTGCCGTCCGGGCTCGGCTCGATCGACCTCGATCGCAAGACCGGCCAGGTGCTCTATGGGGTGAACGGCGAAGGCGACGTGGTGGTGATGGATGTGGGGCAGGGGAGCCCGAGCTTCGGCCAGGTGCTGGCCCTGATCCAGCCACCGGCGCCCGCTTCGCGCGTGGCCTCGAGCCCGTCCGGCTCGGTGCTGTACGTGAGCTCCTCGGAAGCCGCCGTGACGTTCGTCTACAACATCACGGGTGGCTTCGTGCCCAGCTCACCCGGCGCCGCGGCGACCCCACACCCGATCACGATCGGGCTCCTCACCACGCTCGGCGTGGGTGATTCGCCCGGCGGGATCGCGGTCGATCCCGCAGGTCGCTTCGCGCTCGTCACGAATGAGGGCTCGCCGTTCCTGAGCCAGCTGGTGCCCGACCTGCAGCTGCCGGCCGAGTTGTCGCTCGACCTGCCGCTCGATCGCTTCGACCTCGACCAGTTCAGCCGCTTCGCCGTCGCGCGCATCGAGCCGATCCCCGGCTTCAGCGCCGGCGACCTGACGCTGGCGAGCATGCGCATGAGCGGGCTCGTGAGCCCGGACTCCGCCGCGAGCCCGGGGGCTTCCGACGCCAATGGGAACGGCACCCCCGAGCGCCCGGCGGCGTTCGACCGTGACCGGCTGCCCACGGTGGTCCCGACCGGGGACAACATCGTCGTCAGCATCACTGGACGGATGGGCGCGCGCACGTTCGTGGCGCGCGACACGATGCGCGTGCGCCGCGGTATCGTGCTCGAGCCCGAGCCGGGCCGGCTCGTGCCACCGTCGCGCACGCGTCGCGTGTTCTACGACCCCGACGCGGACAGTGGCGCGGTCAGCGTGGCGTTGCTCCAGTCGGTCGACGCCGGCAGGCACTGGACGCTGGTGTCGTTCGGACTGCCGAACTCGGGATCGATGGATTGGACCGCGCCTGGCGGCGAGCTGGACAGCGTGCGGCTCGCGATCGTGCAGGTGGACAGCGTCATCACGGGGCACGTGGTGAAGGGCGTCCTGGCGCTGAGCGGAACGTTCCGCGTCACCTCGACCGCGGACGCCGAGGAGGCGCGTCCCGCCGTGCTCCAGTTCGCTCTCAACGGACCGAACCCTGCACGCGCCGAGGTCCGGCTCCGGATCGGGCTGCCCGAGCGCAGCGACGTGAGCCTGGACGTGATGGACGTCCAGGGCCGCGTCATGGGGCGGCTGCGACCGGGGGTGCTCGCGCCGGGCTGGCACGACCTGCGTTGGGACCTGCGCGATCCGGCGGGCCACAAGGCGAACCCGGGCCTGTATTTCCTGCGCTTCCGCGCGGGGTCGCGCTCGATCATCCGCCGGGTGATCGTCCTCGGCTGACGGCCGCGACGGCCCGGCGCCCGGGTCGCGCATGCCCGCGTCGGGTGGGCCACGGAGCCCCCGTCAGGGGCACACCTGCTGGATCGGCGAGGGGTCGGGCCGTTTCCTACTAACAGTTCGTTGACTTGCCCATTTTGGGGATGTAATCGTTTACATCGACGGCGGGTTGCGACCTCCCCCAACGCCGAGCGGACGATGTGCGAACCTGCCCGTACGCAGAGTTCGCCGGTGCCGACGGCGCAAGGTCCGCGCCCGCCTTAGCTCCACCCCCACGAGCGCCGCACACGGCATCCGAGGAGGATCGCATCATGAAGCGCTTCACGACGCTCGCCGTCTCGTGCGCGACGGCCTGCATGCTCGCTGCGACGGCCGGGGCGCAACCGCCACGCCAGGACGCCATCTGGGCACGCTCCACCGATGGCGTGTCGCTCCTCTTGGACGGGAAGCTCAACGAGCCGCAGTGGGCGCTCGCCGAGTCCAAGGTGATCGACTGGATGACTGACACCGGCATCCCCGGCGGCGGATGGAAACCCGAGGGCGGCTTCCTGCCCACGGATCCCACCCACGCCACGGTGAAATTCCTCACCGTGGGCAACAGCCTGTGGATGGGCGTCGTGCTGCCGGACAAGTCCATCGGCGGCTCGATCACGTTCAACCGGTTCGATGGACTGCTGATGTCGATCAAGGACCACCTGTCGACGAACCACCCGGCGCCGCCCACGGAGATCTTCTACGTGTGGTGGAACACCGACCCCGCGGCGACCGACCCGCAGCCCGCCGGCCAGCAGCCCGTGTTCGCGGGCGGCGGCCCGTTCGCTGCGCAACCCTCGTACGCGCCGCGCACGCCGGCGCAGATCGCGGCCTGCAACGCGGTCACGGTGGTCAGGGGCATCGCGAACACGGACGCGGCCCAGGACACGAGCTGGACCGTGGAGATGCGCTTCGACCTGAGCGCGTTGGGCTACAACATCGCGCAGCCGCAGGGCGACATCGTCGAATTCAATCTCTCGATCTACGATTGCGACAACTACTGGCCGCTCGTGCCCATCAACCTCGCGTCGAACCGCGTGTGGTGGCAGGGGCCGTGGGGAAACTCGCTCGGCTATAACGAAGTCCGCATCTACGCCAAGCCGAGCGTGACCGTGAACACGAACCCGCTGCCGTACCTGGCGCCCGAGGTCATCGTTCCGAACGGCAAGCTGTTCCCGTCGCCGAACATCGACGGCCTGCTGACCGATGCGGTGTGGGCGAACGCGGCCAAGGTCGACATCCGCTATGGGGATGACGCGCTGCGCAACTCCTACCCGGGCGTGCTCAAGTGGCGCGGCGGGCAGTACCAGCCGGTGGTGAACGGCGGCCAGGCGGCGGTGCTCGATCCCGGTGACGCCACCGTCAAGTACTTCTTCCGCGACGACTCGCTGTTCTTCGGCTTCGACGTGCGCGACCAGGCGGTGCAGAGCGTGACCGCCACCGACCGCATGGACGGCTTCGTCGTCGGCATCTACGACCGGATCGCGCGCGAGTCACTCGACAACACGCTGCAGCCGCACCGGCTGACGTTCGACGTCAGCCCGACCGGGAGCGCGCGCACGGCGGATTACCTCACGACGCTCGTCGGCAACGGCGGTGCGCGGGTCAAGCTCGTGCTCAAGGCGGGGACGACGGTCGACACGCTCGGCACGAACGTCGACGCCGGCTACACGGCGGAGATGGTGATCGACCTGACGAAGATCGGCTACGCGCACGGGCTGGGCGATCACGTCGTGTTCTTCAACGTCAACTACTACGACGGCGACTCGTTCATCCCGTTCACGGACAGTTACGGCACGCGCACGTGGTGGGGGGCGGAGTACGACAACACCTGCTGCCCGGCGTGGTCGTACATGGATCCGCTCATGAACGTGCTCACCGACGTGCCCGGCCGAGCCCCGAATACGAGCGGATATCAGCTGCTGAGCGCGGCACCGAATCCGTTCCGTACCGCCACGACGCTCAACTACCTGCTCGGGGGCCAGAGCCGCGTCGAGCTCCACGTCTACGATGCCCAGGGCCGCGTCATCCTGCACAAGGACCTGGGCGTTCAGGACGCCGGCGAGCGGCACGCGCCGCTCGTGGGCTTCACCGCGCGCACCGGTGTGTACCTCTACCGACTGCGCATGACCGACCCGGTCTCGGGCGGCGTACAGGCCTCGCTCGACGGGCGGTTGCTCGTGGTTCGATGAGCCCTGGTGTGCATTGCGATGCCGGCGGCGGGCGGCGTGCCCACCGCCGGCATCGCCTGTTGTGGTCGTGCCTGTGCGCGGGGCTGGCCGCCTCGAGCGCGTGGGCGGGCACGACGGGCCGGATCGCCGGGCGCGTGCTCGACGCGAAGAAGCAGCCGCTTCCCGGCGTGACCGTGGCCATGATCGGCGTCCAGCTCGGGGCCCTCACCGACGAGAACGGCGCGTTCACGATCCTCAACATTCCCTCGGGCACGTACTCCGCGCGCGCCGCGCTGCTCGGGTATCGCGCCATCACCACCACGAACGTCCTCGTCTCGGCCGACGAGACCACGCGTCTCGACCTCGTGCTCGAGGAGGCGCCCGTGCAGCTCGAGGAGGTCGTGGTCTCGGCGAAGCGGCCGGTGGTCGAGGTGAACCGCACCAGCACGGTGGCGATCGTGCCACGCGAGGAGATCCAGAAGCTGCCGGTGCAGGAACTGCAGGACGTCGTCAACCTGCAGGCGGGCGTCGTCGACGGCCACTTCCGCGGCGGCCGGCAGAACGAGGTGCAGTACCAGGTGGACGGCCTGAGCACGAACAACGCCTACGACAACACGAACTCGGTGCGCGTCGACCGCTCGCTGCTCGAGGAGGTGCAGGTGGTCTCGGGCACGTTCGACGCCGAGTACGGCCAGGCCATGAGCGGCGTGGTGAACGCCGTGCTCCGGCGCGGCGGCGACAGGTTCCAGTGGGATGGTGAAGCGCTGCTCGGCGGCTACTACTACACGACGGACAGCCGCGGCCAGGAGTACCTGTTCGATCCGGTCGGGCAGCGGAACTTCCAGCTCACGATGAGCGGCCCCACGGGGCTGTCGAAGACCACGTTCCTCGCCAACGTCAACCGCCACGTCACCGGCGACGCCTTCTACTCCGAGCGCCGGTTCACGCCGGTGCCGGTGGGCGACCTGTCGCCCGCGGCGAAGGTGGCGGCGCCCGACGGCGACGGCGAGAACTCGCCGCTCAAGGAGAACGAGGAGTGGTCCGGCATCCTCAAGCTGTCGACGCGGCAGTTCACCGGCAAGGAGTTCAGCTACCAGGCGATGGTCAACGCGCTCGACGGCCACAACGTCGCGTGGGTCAACCACCTCGTTCCCGATGGTGCCAAGCGGCAGCGCTCGCTGAGCATCGTGCACGGCCTCGGCTTCACGCACACGCTGTCGCCGAAGCGGTACTATGAGATCGATGTGAGGCAGAACTACTACGACTACCGCGACATGGCGTTCGACGACGTCAACGACCCGCGTTACTTCCAGTATGGCCCGCTCCAGTCCCTCGAGGGCTACGAGAACAACGCGAACGTGCAGGGCGTTGACCTCGGCCGCTTCCAGCTCACGACGAACGCGTTCCTCGCCAAGGGCACGTTCGTGGACCAGCGCAGCCAGACGCACCAGATCAAGCTGGGCCTCGAGTACCAGGCGCCGCTCATGCGCTTCGGCGCCGCGGGAGGCGAGCTGTCGGCGGGTGTGCAGGGCGGCACCGGTGCGTTCGGCGTCAACGTCAAGCAGAAGCCGCAGTCCGAGTACCTGCCGGTGTTCTTCTCCGGCTACGCGCAGGACCAGAGCGAGTGGAACCAGCTCACGTTCCGCGTCGGCGCGCGGTTCGACTGGTTCGACGCGCGCACGACGCTGCCCAGCGACCTCCAGAACCCGGCGAACAGCATCCCCGACGTGCCGCAATCCACTCCGCAGGCGACCACGAACAAGCTGAACGTGGCGCCGCGCATCGGCGTGTCGTACCCGGTGGCGCCGAACGCGGCGATCTACTTCTCGTACGGCCACTTCTACCAGTACCCGCCGATGCGCGAGCTGTTCAACAACGCGGACTACTCGGTGCTCGCGGACCTGCAGGCCGCGGACGACGTGGAGAAGAACGGCGTGCTCGGCAACCCCGACCTGCGCGCCCAGCGCACGGTGCAGTACCAGGTCGGGGTGAAGGACGCGATCACCAGCGATCTGGGGCTCGACGTGAGCCCGTTCTACAAGGACATCCGCGACCTGCTCGGCATCGAGTTCGTGAGCACGTACAACGGCGCCCAGTACGTGCGCTGGACGAACGTGGATTTCGGCAGCGTCATCGGGCTCACGCTCACGCTCGACCAGCGCGCGCTGGGCCCGTTCGCGGTCTCCGCCGACTACACCTGGCAGCACGCCGTGGGCAACTCGAGCGACCCGGACGAAACGCTGAACCGCGCCGCCGCGGGACAGGACGCGCTGCCGCGGCAGATCCCGTTCAACTGGGACCAGCGCCACACGTTCAACCTCACCGTGAGCGCGGGAACGCCGAAGGGCTTCTCGGGCAGCGGCGTGCTGCGCTTCGCGAGCGGCCAGCCGTACACGCCGCTGCTCGACAACTCGACGCCGCTCATGGCGAACTCGGCGCGCAAGCCCATGGGCTCGGTCGTGGACCTGCGCGCAGAGCACCCGGTGCGCGCGTTCGGCATGGCGTCGAGTGCGTTCGTCCGCGTCTTCAACGTGTTCGACTCGCGCTTCTTCAACGGTTTCGTGTTCCCGAGCAGCGGCTCGCCCGACTACTCGCGGTTCAGCGACCCGGGACAGCAGGCGATCCTCGCCGACCCCACGCGCTACTTCGCGCCCCGCCGCATCGAGCTGGGCATCGCGCTCCAGAGGGGGTCGATGCCATGAGCCGCGGTGTTCGCAGCTTTGTCATGCTGCTTGCTGGCCTCAGCGCGAGCATCCCCGCGCATGCTCAATCGCCGCTGCCGCTCGTGCCCAAGGCGGAGCGCGCGAAGATCAGCGCCGAGCGCACGGGCACGCACGACGCCGCGAACATCCGCACGATCTTCTACAACTTCGGCATGGTCGGCGACTACCCGCTGAACCCGCAGACCGCGGACCTCTCGATCTTCCACTCGGTCGAGGTGCCGAAGGGCACGGGCATGAACTACAGCGACGGCATCACGCCGTTCGTGCTCGCGAAGATCCCGCTGACGAACGGCGAAACCTACTACCTCATGGAGACGGGCTTCCGCGAGCGCCAGGCCGAGAGCCCGTACAGCGAGCGCATCATGCGGTTCGAGCCGCGGCCCGGGTACTTCGAGCCCGACCCGGGAAAGAACCCCGGCCGCTCGGTCGGGATCAGCAGCGATCCCCGGACCTGGCCCTCCGCGTGGCCCGACAAG
>DATNFC010000097.1:0-3104 GCA_035606545.1 Candidatus Methylomirabilota bacterium | reverse complement strand
CAGGAACGCCACCGGCCGCGTGAACAGCCCGAGCATGAGCAGCGGACCGCCGATGACCTCCATCCAGCCCGCCGTGCGCAGCAGCGGCGTCAACTCGAACCCCGCGGGCATGCCGCCGAACCAGCCGAAGATCTTGAGCGCACCGGGACAGAAGAAGATCAGTCCGGACGCGATGCGGAGCAGGGCATGCGTCGCACGCGTGAGGGGGTCGTGGGTCACGTGGGGGGCCTCCCGGAACGAGCGTGGGCGTACGCGGCGCGCGCGCGTCCACTCGACCTTAGCCTACTCCGCGATTCCAGGAAGCGGGTTGGCCTTGCGCAGTAGCCGCGCTAGGCTCCGCGGTCCATCCCCGCAGTACCAGTAGACCGGCCCCAGGTCGAAGGAGAGCGTCATGAGCGGCGTACGGGTATTGGTGGGCACGAAGAAGGGCGCGTTCGTCCTCACGTCGGACGGCAAGCGCAAGAACTGGGACGTGGCGGGGCCTCACTTCGCGGGTTGGGAGATGTACCACGTCAGCGGCTCGCCGGCCGATCCGAACCGGCTCTACGCGTCGCAGACGAGCGGCTGGTTCGGGCAGGTGATCCAGCGCTCGAACGACGGCGGCAAGACCTGGGAGCCCGTGGACAACAAGTTCGCCTACGACGGCGTCCCCGGCACCCACAAGTGGTACGACGGCACGCAGCATCCGTGGGAGTTCAAGCGCGTGTGGCGGCTCGAGCCGTCGCTCACCGATCCCGACACCGTGTTCGCGGGGGTGGAGGACGCGGCGATGTTCAAGACCACGGACGGCGGCAAGTCGTGGTCGGAGCTGCCGGCGCTGCGCACGGTGAAGGGCGATCTCTGGCAGCCCGGTGCGGGCGGCCTGGGGCTGCACACGATCCTGCTCGACGCGAAGAAGCCCGGCCGCATGTTCATCGCCATCTCCGCCGGCGGCGCGTTCCGCACCGAGGACGGCGGCAAGAGCTGGAAGGCGATGAGCAAGGGGCTGCTGTCCAAGTACGAGCTGCCCGACCCGGCCGCCGAGGTGGGTCACTGCGTGCACTGCATCGCCATGCACCCCGCGAAGCCCGAGACGCTGTTCATGCAGAAGCACTGGGACGTGATGCGCAGCGACGACGCGGGGGAGACCTGGCGCGAGATCAGCGGCGACCTGCCGACCGACTTCGGCTTCCCGATCGCGGTGCACGCGCACGAGCCCGAGACCATCTACGTGGTGCCGATCAAGAGCGACAGCGAGCACTATCCGCCGGAGGGCAAGCTGCGCGTTTACCGCAGCAGGACCGGCGGCGAGAAGTGGGAGCCGCTCACGAACGGCCTGCCGCAGAAGGACTGCTACGTGAACGTGCTGCGGACCGCCATGGCGATCGACTCGCTGGACGACTGCGGCGTCTACTTCGGCACCACCGGCGGGCAGGTGTACGCCTCGGCCGACTCGGGGGACTCCTGGGCGCCGATCGTGCGCGACCTGCCGGCCGTGCTCTCGGTCTCGGTGCAGACGCTGAAATGACGATCCGCGTCACGCTGCCCTACCACCTCCGCAACCTCGCCCGCGTCGAGGGCGAGGTGGCGCTGGAGGTGGTGGGGGCGGTGAGCGTGCGCTCGGTGCTGGATGCGCTCGAGGCGCGCTACCCGACGCTGCGCGGCACGATCCGCGACCACGACACGCTCAAGCGCCGCGCGTTCGTGCGCTTCTTCGCCTGCGGCGAGGACCTGTCGCTGGAGCCAGCCGAAGCCGAGCTGCCGAAGGCGGTCGCCGAGGGCCGCGAGCCGCTGATGGTGGTGGGGGCGATGGCGGGCGGCTGACGCCGCCTCTCAGTTGAAGAACCAGTGCGCCACCGTGGTCTCGAGGCCGTGGTAGATCAGGTAGGCTGCGGCGAGGTCGAACGCTCCGTGCACGATCATGACGAACGGCAGCGCGCGCGTGCGGGCGTAGACGCCGCCGAAGACGAGTCCGGTCACGAGCGCCTGCTCGACGCCCGGTAGTCCCTGTCCGCCGTAGTGCGCGGCCGCGAACAGACCCGAGGTGACGACGACGCCCGTGACGCTCGCGGCCCTACCCCGGCCGAGCAGCCGGCCGAGCCGTTCGAAGAGGTAGCCGCGGAACAGCACCTCCTCGCCGAATGCCGCGCCGACGAGGATCGTGACCACGAGCTTGTGGAACGCGGCCGAGTTCCCCTCGACATAGTGGTACGCCTGGTTCACCGGCGGGGCGCCAAGCAACGGCATGACGATCGATTTCATCGCCAGCTTGAACGCGACCCCAACGGCCACGCCGGCGAGTACAGTGAGCGGCCAGCGGCGCGGACGCACGAACCCGAGGTCGCGCCACGGCGTGCCGGAGAGCGCGGCCAAGCCGAGGACGAGCAGCGCACCGAAGAGCGCGCCGAACAAGCTGCCGGCGACGATGACGAGGAACGCGAGCGCGTCGAGCGGCCACGGCCAGCGGGGGCGGGCCCCGGTCGCGGATGGCCCCGTCGCTGCCTTCGGGTCCGGTTCCATGAGCGTGTGGAGGATAGTGGATTCCTGCTCGACCGGAAGCGCTCGCGTTCCTTGGACTCGAGTGGCATCCCGACGATGACGAACGGCCCGCTCCTTCCGGAGCGGGCCGTCGACTATTCACAGCGTGCGTTCTCGATCTAGTGCTTGAACACCCAGACCAGGACCGCAACGCCCAGGATTATCACCCACAGGGGGACCCACATCGTGTCCTCCGGGCTGGTGGATTGCATCGGAACGCGGACCGGGTGGCAGATGTCGCGACGCAGGACGGTGTCCCGACCCGCATCGCGGCATCCACTGGGCCCGCCAGGAGCCGGAAACGGCACCCACGTTCGGGATGCGCGGCGGCGACGGGCGGATTCCCGTTCACCAAGCCGGTGGTCGCGCTCGTCACGAGTTCCACCAGCCGCGTCGGGCGAAGCCCGCGTCCATGCGATGCGACATGCGACAGCGCGACGATGTGCGTAGGGTGTTGCCATGAGCCGCCACCGACGCGAGGCCTTGCTCCTCGCGCTGATGCTGCCGCTGACCTTCGCGGCCTGGTCACCACCGCCGCCCGTTCACACCGAGGTGGCGCCCGGCGTTCACTTGTTCCGGACGCAGCC
>DATNFC010000096.1:0-18066 GCA_035606545.1 Candidatus Methylomirabilota bacterium | reverse complement strand
TGCCGCTACATGATCTACGACTACCCGCGCTCCGCAGCGGGGATGCTCGTGGTGCGGCGCGGCGACGTGCTGCTGCTCGAACGCGCGCACGAACCGCGCGCGGGCTACCTCGACGTGCCGGGCGGGTTCGTCGAGGCGGGAGAGTCGCTCGAAGCCGCGGCGCGGCGCGAACTGCGCGAGGAGACCGGTTTGACGCTGGGCCGCGCCGAGTGGCTGGGGTTCTTCTGGGATACCTACTTCATCAAGGGTTTCGGAAGATTCCCGGTCATGAACTTCTATTACGTGGGGCACTGGCGGCGTGGCGAACCCCGGGCCGCCGACGACGCGGCGAGCGCGGCGTGGGTGCCGATCGCATCACTGCCGCGGCTGCGGAAGCGCTTCGCGTGGGCGCACATGAGCGCGCTCCTGCGCGCGCTCGCGCGCTGGGCGCACTGAGAAAGCCCGCGCAGGAAGCGCCCCCGGCGTGTATGCTCCCGCCATCGACTGACCGCCCCACCACGAGCAGCGGAGGACGAAATGAACCCACCCCAGGAGCAGGCGACGCTCACCGGCAGCCCCACCACCGGCACGGCGCCCACGATCAAGATCTACGTCGGCGGCCGCTGGGTGGACTCCAGCGCGAAGACGACCGGCGAGGTGAGGAACCCGGCCGACAACACGCTGCTCGCCCGCGTCCCCATGGGCGGCGCCGACGACGTCGACCGCGCCGTCAAGGCCGGGCTGGCCGCCTACCCGGGCTGGCGCGCCACGCCGCCCGTCAACCGCGTGCGGCCGATGTTCAAGTTCCGCGAGCTGCTGGAGAAGCACTTTGACGACATCGCGCGCACGATCACGAAGGAGCACGGCAAGACGCTGGACGAGTCGCGCTCGAGCGTGCGCCGCGCCGTGGACAACGTCGAGCTGGCGTGCGGCATCCCGTCGCTCATGCAGGGCATGGGGCTCGAGGACATCGCGACCGGCATCGACAGCCAGTTCTTCCGCCAGCCGATGGGCGTGTTCGCCGCGATCACGCCGTTCAACTTCCCGGCCATGGTGCCGATGTGGTTCCTGCCGCACGCGATCGCCTGCGGCAACACGTTCATCGTCAAGCCCAGCGAGCGCGTGCCGCTGTCGCAGCAGAAGATGTTCGAGCTGCTGCACGAGGCCGGCTTCCCCGAGGGCGTGGTGAACCTGGTGCACGGCGCCAAGGACGCGGTGGACGCGATCCTCGACCACCCCGGCATCGTCGGCGTGTCGTTCGTCGGCAGCTCGCCGGTCGCGCACTACGTCTACAAGCGCGGCGCGGAGAAGGGCAAGCGCGTGCAGGCCCTGGGCGGCGCCAAGAACTTCGTGCTGGTGATGCCCGATGCCGACATGACGCGCGCCGCGCAGGTTTCGACCGAGTCGTGCTTCGGCTGCGCCGGTGAGCGCTGCCTCGCGAACTCGGTCGTGCTGGCCGTCGGCGACGCCTACGAGACGATCAAGACCAAGCTCGTCGACGAGGCGAAGCGCATCCGCGTCGGCGACGGCCAGGAGGCGGGCGTCACCATGGGCCCGGTGATCACGGCGGCGCACCGCGAGAAGGTGCTCGGCTACATCGAGAGGGGCATCGCCGAGGGCGCGACGCTGGCGCTCGACGGCCGCGGCTACAAGAACACGAAGCAGCCCGAGGGCTACTATCTGGGGCCCACGATCTTCACCGACGTCAAACCCGGCATGGTGATCGCACAGGAGGAGATCTTCGGTCCCGTGCTGTGCGTGATGAAGGCGAACACGTTCGACGAGGCGGTCGAGATCGTGAAGAAGCACGAGCTGGGGAACGCCTCGAGCATCTTCACCTCGAGTGGCAAGTACGCGCGCGAGTACCGCTGGCGGGTGGAGCCGAGCATGCTGGGCGTCAACATCGGCGTGGCCGCGCCGATGGCGTTCTTCCCGTTCGGCGGCGCCAAGGGCAGCTTCTTCGGCGATCTCAAGGCCCACGGCCGCGACGCGATCGAGTTCTACACCGACAAGAAGGTGACGATCACGCGCTGGTTCTGAAAGCCGTTTCCCGATCACGGCTGCGGGCTCCCGCCCGCGGCCGTTTTCGTTGGCGGATCGGCGGCCCGCTCGAGCTGCGCCGAACCGGTCGCGCGAGCGGTCGCATTCCTCCCACCCGTTGGGGCCACTCCGCCGGGTCACGACCGGTTCCTGCCAAATACCCCTGTTGCGACGCGGAGCCGCCCGCTACGATGCAGCCTGCGCGGAATGACTCCGCGTGTCCGTACACGGCGGCTTCGCCTGCCAGAAGCCAGTCGGGCGCTCAGGACAAGCGCCGGTCGCATCCCATCGGGCTCTCGAGCCCCCCTTGCTCGGCCGTCCACTGACACTCGAGAGGAGCACCCCATGCATCGACGGATCCCCCGGTTCACCCGTGCCCTGCTGCTGCTCACGGCCTCGCTGCTGCTCGCCGCGGTGCCTGCCAGCGCCGCCACCCTCCACTACCACTGCACGCTCTCGGGCCCGGCGGAAGCCCCGCCCAACGCATCGCCGGGCATCGGCGGCGCCGAGGTCACGATCGACAACGTGGCGAACACGATGCGCGTGCAGTGCACGTTCCTCGGACTGCTGGGCAACACCACCGCCTGCCACATCCACACTCCGACCGCGGTCGCGGGCACGGGCACGGCCGGCGTCGCGACGATGACGCCCGCGTTCACGGGCTTCCCGCTCGGCGTCACGGCCGGATCGATGGACCACACGTTCGACCTCACGAACACCGCGAGCTACAACGCGCCGTTCGTCACCGCGAACGGCGGGACGGCGGCAGGTGCCGAGGCGGCGCTCCTGGCCGGGATCGCGGCCGGCAAGGCGTACTTCAACATCCACACCACGCAGGTCCCCGGCGGCGAGATCCGCGGGTTCCTGCAGCCGTTTGACCCGGTGCCGACCGCGAAGTCGACGTGGGGCAGGGTGAAGGCGCTCTATCACTGATCTGAACCGGCGAATATGAGATCGGCGACCACCTCCGCCCGGGGGTGGTCGCCGCATTTTCGGGAAGCGGCGTCGTTAGCGCCCGACCACCACCATGCGCGTGACGGGCGGCCTGAGCCCCTGCCCGACCCGCACCCAGTAGACGCCGGGGTAGAGCTTCGCGCCGCGGCCGGCCTCGATCGTCATCGTGCCGGCGGCCGCGACGTCGACGTCGCGCCGGTTCACGCGCCGGCCGTTCGCGTCGTACACCTCGACGCGAGCGGGCTCCACTCCCGGCAGGTCGCAGCGCACCTCGAGCTTCGTGCACGCGGGGTTCGTGAGCGGGCGCACGGCGAGCGCGGTGGGCAGTGCGGGCGAGTCGCCCCTCGAGCTGGGGCCCTGGATCGGCGGCGGTTCCTCACCGCAACCGCCCTGACGGCCGGCCAGCTCGGCGTTCACGCCGGTCATGTCCTCCAGCCAGCGCCGCACGTACCAGCGCAACGAGTCCGCGGGCTGGCCGTCCGCGAGCAATGCCGCGTCGCCGCGCACGACGTGGAAGATGTTGAGCCCCGTGCTGTTCATGCGCAGGCCCCGCGTGGTCCGCACGCCGAAACTGAACAGGCGCACGTTGAGCACGCGATAGTGCTGCGTGCTGTCCGGGTGCTCCGGGTCCACGCCCTCGCTGATGCCATCGATGGTCATGCCGACGCTGTCGGCGGGCGCCATCAGCGTGTCGCCGTTCCGGATCACGCCGTGGAGCATGCCGCGGATGACGTGGGCTTCCATCTCGCGATCGGAGCCGATCGTGAACTTGAGCAGGCTGTCGCCCATGCCGAGCGTATGGAACCGGTAGTCCAGCGTCAGGTTCGCGAGCACCGAGTCCGGTGCCCGGTCGCGATAGGCATCCGCGAACCGCTCGAGCGCGGCCTGCGGGCCGACGAGCGGCTGGTTCACGGGTGGCACGCTCGTGCTCGGGCGTGCGTGCGCGAGCGAGCACGCGAGCGCGAGCAGGATCGGCAGCCAGCGGTTCGTTCGCATGAGGGTTCCTGGGCCGGTCGGGTCACGTCGTTCGGCGCTTGGGAGCGGTTCGATGCAGGCTCGGTCCACGATCCGGTCGCTTCATCATAGCAGTGCCGCGGCCCGGATTGGGTGTATGCTGCACGGCCTGTCGTCCACCCGGCGCCGTCCCGTGAGGCGGAATGCCACGCCCGTGGCCGGTCGCACGATTCGTGGCGGCCCGGGCTCTCGAGACGGTTCTTTGGAGCCCCCGCGATGCCCCGCAAGCTGGTCGGCGGACTCATCCAGTGCAGGCGCCCATCGTGCTCCTGCACCCGGCCGTGACCACCACGCTTGGAGTCGCCGCGTTGCTGGCCTCGGGCCGCTACGCGATCTACCACGCCGGCATCGAGGTGGGCGAGGAGCGCTGGTCGATCGAGGCCGCGCCCGAGGGCGGGGCGATCGCCCGCGCCGAGCAGGTGCTGGCGGCGCCGCACCCGCTCGCGAGCGAGTTGGAGTGGCGCGCACGGCTCACGCCCGACGGGCGGATCGCCGGGCTCGAGATGGAGTGGCGCGTGGGCACGCGCACCGTGCGCGCCGAGCACGAGGCGTTCGCGAACCGCTGGCACGCGCGCATCGCCTCCGGCGGACACACGCGCGAGCAGGCGGGGGACTTTCCGGGCCAGGCCGAGGTGGCGTTCGGTTCGCACGTGCTGCAGACGGTGATGCTGCGCCGCTACGCGATGGCGCCGGGGGCCGAGCACGAGTTCCCGTCGCTGGTGATCGGGCCACCGTTCTTCGCGGTGGAGCCGGGCCGTCAGCGCATCGTGTGCACGGCGGCGGCGATGCGGCAGACGCCGCTCGGCGACCGGCCGGCGCGGCGGATCGAGTTCAGCGACGCGCTCGGACCCGTGCCCGCGTTCGCGGCGTGGATCGACGAGCACGACGTGCTGCTGGAGTCGTACGAGGACACGGTCACCGAGGAGCCATGGATGAGGCTCGTGGAATACCGAAGAGGCTAACGGAGGATGGGATGGGTCTCGTGATCCGCGGTGGCACGATCGTGAATGCAGGCGAACGGTTCGACGCCGATGTGAAGGTGGAGGGGCGCACGATCACCGCGATCGGCAGCGACCTCGCGAAGGGCTCCGGCGACACGGTCATCGACGCGGCCGGTCGGTACGTGCTGCCCGGCTTCATCGACCCGCACGTGCACATGGAGCTGCCGTTCATGGGCACGGTGAGCGCCGACGACTTCGAGGCCGGCACGGCGAGTGGCATCGCCGGCGGCACCACCAGCATCATCGACTTCTGCATCCCGGCGCCGGGCACGTCGTTGCTGGCGGGGCTCGAGACGTGGAAGCAGCGCGCGGCCAAGGCGACGAGCGACTACTCGTTCCACATGGCGATCACCGGCTGGGGTGAGAACACCGCGAACGAGATGCGCGCCGTGGTTCGCGACCACGGCATCACCAGCTTCAAGGTGTTCATGGCGTACAAGGGCGCGATCATGGTCGACGACCACGCGCTCTACCAGGTGATGAAGGTGGCCGCCGAGACCGGCGCCGTGGTCACGGTGCACGCCGAGAACGGCGACGTGGTGTGGAACCTGCAGCGCGAGCTGGTGGCGAAGGGCCTCACCGGCCCCGAGTATCACCCGGTGTCGCGCCCGAGCGCGGTCGAGGGCGAGGCCACCGAGCGCGCGCTCACGATGGCGCGGCTGCACGACGCCGCGGCGTACATCGTGCACATGACCTGCCGCGAGTCGGTGCGCGCCCTCGAGCGCGCGAAGATCAACGGCCAGCGCTGCTACGGCGAGACCTGTCCGCAGTACCTGCTGCTCGACGACAAGGTGTTCGACGCACCCGATTTCGGCGGCTCGGCCTACGTGATGAGCCCGCCGATCCGGCCGCGCCACCTCGGGCACCACGAGGCGCTGTGGAGCGGGCTCTCGAACGGCATGCTCGACTCGGTCGGCACCGATCACTGCCCGTTCACGCACGAACAGAAGAAGATGGGGGCGAAGGATTTCACGAAGATCCCGAACGGTGCCGCGGGCATCGAAGACCGGCTCGCGATCCTGTACACGCACGGTGTCGCGGCCGGTCGGTTCTCGCTCGAGAAGCTGGTCGACCTCGGCTCGACCGCGCCGGCGCGGATCTTCGGGCTCGCGAAGAAGGGCACCGTGGCCGTGGGCATGGACGCCGACGTGGTGATCTTCGATCCCGAGGCGAAGGGCGTGCGCAGCGCCCGGACACACTTCAGCAAGGCGGACCGCAGCATCTTCGAGGGCTTCGATGTGAAAGGAAAGGTGGAGCGCACCATCGTCGGCGGCCGCGTGGCGTTCGAGAACGGGAAGCTCATGGCCGAACGCGGCAGCGGCCGCTTCATCGCCCGCAAGCCGACGCACTTCGCCCGCCAGCCGGAGGTGAAAGCGTGAACGGGCTCCCGGATGGCCGTCTCGAGACCAAGCTCGTCGATCTGAAGCCGCTCTACACCGATGGTGAAGCCATCGCCGAGGCAAATCGCTGCCTCTATTGCCAGGACGCGCCGTGCATCGCCGCGTGCCCGACCGGCATCGACATCCCGACGTTCATCCGCAAGATCGGCACCGAAAACGTGCTCGGGTCGGCGCGCACGATCCTGAGCGCGAACATCCTCGGCTACTCGTGCGCGCGTGTCTGTCCCGTCGAGGTGCTGTGCGCCGGCGCGTGCGTGTACAACGCCTGGCACCGGACGCCGATCGCGATCGGCCGGCTGCAGCGCTACGCGACCGAGAAGGTCATGACCGCGGGGGCCGCCACCGGGCTGCTGAGCAAGGCGCCCGCGAACGGGAAGAAGATCGCGTGCGTCGGCGCCGGGCCCGCGTCGCTCGCGTGCGCCGGCTACCTGGCGCTCGAAGGCTGCAGCGTGACCGTTTACGAGAAGCGCGCCGTCGCCGGCGGCCTCAACTCGACCGGCGTCGCACCGTACAAGATGCACGTCCAGGGCGCGCTCGCGGAGGTGGACTTCATCCGCTCGCTCGGCGTGGACATTCGCACCGGCGTCGAAATCGGTAGGACGGTGGCGCCGGAGCAGCTGCTGAAGGACCACGACGCCGTGTTCCTGGGCTGCGGCCTCGGCACGGACTCGCTGCTCGACATCCCCGGCGCGCACGGCGCGGGCGTCACCGGCGCCGTGGCGTGGATCGAGCGCCTGAAGCTGGAGCCGAAGTTCGCGCTCGCCGGAGTCACGCACGCCGTGGTGATCGGCGGCGGCAACACCGCGATCGACGCCGCGCGCGAGCTGGCGCGGCTGGGTGTGCCCGACGTGGCGCTGCTCTACCGCCGCACCGAGGCGGACATGAGCGGCTACAAGCACGAGCTGCACCACGCGCGCGAGGAGGGCGTGCGGCTGATCGAGCGCGCGACGCCGGAGTCGTTCGTGCGCGACGGCGGGGCGCTGAAGGCGATCCGCCTCGCGGACAGCCGCGAGTTCCCGTGCGAGCTGGCGGTGCTGGCGATCGGCCAGGGCTCGCTCGGCTCGCTCGCCGGGTCGTTCCCCGGAGTGAAGACCGACGCCAAGGGCCGCGTGCAGGCCGAGGAGGGCACCGGACGCACGGCGAACCCGAGGCTGTGGGTGGGCGGCGACGCTACCGGCGGCGAGCTGGTCGTGACCGCGGTGCAGGACGGCAAGCGCGCCGCGCGCTCGATCGCGAACGCATTGGGCCTCTCCGCGCGCAACGATGCGCCGATGAAGGCAGGGGCCGTTTAAGGCGGCCGCCGTGATCAACCGCTTCAGCAGCTGGGCGATGCACGTGCTGTCGCTGTTCGCGGCGTGCCTGATCGTCGGCGCGACCGTGCTGACCAAGCTCGGCAGGCTCCAGCCATCGGCCGACGAGGGCACCGCGGCGCACCTGTTCCAGCTCGCGGTCGCACTCTCGGTACCCGCGGGCCTCGTCTACCTGCTCTCGGCGGACTGGCGCCGGCCCGGCCGCGTGGTGATGGGCCTCGTGGTCCCCGCGCTGGCGCTGGTCGTGGCGTTCGCGACGCTCTACTCCATGGAGCATCCGCGCTAGGGAAACGCCCTGCAGTCGAGCGCCCGCCGAATCCGCCCGAGTGCCGAGGCCTCATCCCGCTCAGCATGGCGAACCGGCGCGTCAGCGGGAGCCGC
Source organism: Candidatus Methylomirabilota bacterium (assembly GCA_035606545.1). Taxonomy (GTDB): domain Bacteria; phylum Eisenbacteria; class RBG-16-71-46; order RBG-16-71-46; family RBG-16-71-46; genus JAIOPA01. The sequence continues at coordinate 9,987 of DATNFC010000096.1, read as the reverse complement.
TCTCCGACTCCGTCGGCCCGGCATCCTCCCCGCGCTCCAGCAGCAGCCTCGCCGCCTCGACCGCGGCGCTGGTTCCGGCCAGTGCCAGCACGTCGCCCGCCTGCAGCACCTCGTGGCCGTTGGGGACGAGCACGACGTCTTCGCCCCGCGAGATGGCGATGATCGTGGCGCCGGTCCGGCCGCGGAGCGCGATCTCGGAGAGCGTGCGGCCGGCGAACGGCGACGACGCGCCGATCCCCACCGGCACCGGCTCGCCCAGGCCCGGCAGCAGCTGGTAGGCCTTCTGCAGCACCTGCTCCGCGCCGCCCGGTCCGGCCGCGCGGTTGTGGTGCCCGATCGCCGACACGATCGCCTCCGCGGCCGCGTGCACGTGCCCCTGGAGATCGGCGGCGTTGCGCCACACGTGCGCGCCCACGGCCGCGATCATCACCAGCAGCATGACGACGCCCATGAACGCCGGCAGGAACGGCTGCGTCACGGCGACGAGCGGCGCGCCGATCATGACGACCGTGGCGAACTGGATGGCGACGATGAGCGCGCGGCGCGGCGCGGCGGCCAGGTCGAGGCGGCCGGGCTGCGGCTCGGGGAACGCGCGCCGCGACAGCGCGTCGCCCAGCACGCGGCCCGTGCGCACGATGCCGCTCAAGAACGGCACCGAGAGCGCCAAGGCCGCGCCCACGACCAGTCCGCGCGCGACCGGCGGCTGGAGCGGCGTCCGCTCGACGACGATGCGGACCAGCGGCTGCATCGCGATCGAGACGCCGACGCAGAGCACGACGATCGCCGCGGCATCCAGCGCCAGCGCCCGGATCGCGCGTCCGATCCGGCGCCGGTCCTCGGACGTCGCGGGCTTCTCTCTCGCGCTCTCGATCCACGTGCCGTAGAGCGCGGCGAACGTCTGCAGCGGGCGTGGGAGGCTCTTGTCCACCCACGCCGCGACCGGGTCGGCGAAGCGGATGAGCCATGGCGTGGAGAGTGTCGTGAGCGCGGAGATGGCGACCACGATCGGATAGAGCGGCGCCGGCGTCGCGCCGCTGGCGATGCCCGCCGCCGCGATGATGAACGAGAACTCGCCGATCTGCGCCAGGCTCATGCCTGCCTGGACCGCGGTGCGGATGCCGGTGCCAGTCAAGAACGACGCCACGCTCACCGCGCCGATCTTGCCCACGATCACGAGCAACGTGAGCGAGGCGACCGCCCCCCAGTGCTTTACCACGGTGTCCGGCACGATCATCATCCCCACCGAGACGAAGAAGATGGCGCCGAACATCGCGCGCACCGGTTCGACCAGGTGCTCGATGCGCTTCTCCTCGCCGGACTCCGCGACGAGCGCACCCGCGAGGAACGCGCCCAAGGCCACGGAGTAGCCGAACGATCTCACCAGCAGCGCGATCGAGAAGCACAACCCGACGCTGACGACCAACGTGATCTCGGAACGACGCAGCCCGACGACGAAACGCACGAACCTCGGCACCACGAACAGGCCCACGACGAGGATCCCGGCCAACACCGCGAACAGGCGGAGGAACGCCCAGCCGATCGTCGCGGCCGAGCCGGCACCGGACCCGCCGGCGGGCGTGAGCATCGCGAGCAGCAGGATGGCGATCAAGTCCTCGACGATGAGCACGCCGAACACGAGATCGGTGAACGCGCCGCGCGCGCGCCGGTCCTGGAGCGCCTTGACGACGATCGTCGTGCTCGAGATCGCGATGGCGGCGCCGGTGTAGAGGCTCGCGAGCGGCGACCACCCGAGGATGCGGCCAGCCTCGAAGCCGAGCCATCCCATGAAGCTGCTCTGCAGCACGGCGACGATGACCACGCCCCAGCCGGTGCTCACGAGGCGGCGCAGGTTGAACTCGAGCCCGAGAGAGAACATGAGCAGGATGACGCCCAGCTCGGAGAGCGTGTGCACCATGTCGGGATCGGCGACGATCGGGATCGGCACGTGCGGCCCGATGATGAGCCCCGCCAGCATGTAGCCGAACACGACCGGCAGGCGCAGCCGCTCGCAGACCACGGTCGTGAGTGCGGCCACGCCGAGGACGACGGCGATGTTGCGCAGGAAGTCGTGGCTCTCGTGCACGGTCGGACGTCCTCCGCAGGGATCCAGGGCAGGGCGGCGCCGCAGACTAACCGAACGCCCGCGGTCGCCGAAGCGGTCCGACCCCGGGGCGAACCCTTCCATCGTGCCCGGGCGACGTGGCACCATGCGCGACCTCTGTCGCACACACTCATAGGAGGTCGTCCGTGCGTCCCCTCGTCGCGTTCGCGTCGTCCGTCCTGCTCGCCCTCGTCGCTTCGGCCGCCACCGCGGCCATCTCCAGCCCGAAGGAGTTCCTGAAGCTCGACATCGGGGCCGACCGGGTGCTCGCCGACTACCGGCAGATCCGCAGTTACTTCAACGAGCTCGATCGGCAGTCGCCGCGCGTGCAGGTCGTGAGCCTCGGCAAGACCACGCTCGGCGAGGACATGTTCATGGCCGTCATCTCGTCCGAGGCGAACATGAACAACCTCAAACGGCTTAAGGACATCTCGCGACAGCTCTCCGACCCGCGCAAGCTCACCGACGCGGACGTGAACGCGCTGGTGAAGGAGGGGAAGGCGTTCGTGCTGGTGACGTGCAACATCCACTCCACCGAGATCGGCGCCTCGCAGATGGCGATGGAGTGGGCGTACGGGCTGGCTGCCGCCACGGATGCGGCCACGCTGCGAGCGCTCGACGACGCGGTGCTGCTGCTGGTGCCGTCGCTCAACCCCGACGGCCAGATCATGGAGACCGAGTGGTACCGGAAGTACCTCGGCACCAAGTACGAGGGCGGGCGCATGCCGTGGCTCTACCACCACTACGTGGGCCACGACGACAACCGCGACTGGTTCATGCTCACGCAGAAGGAGTCGCTGGCGATGTCGCACGCCGTCTACCACGAGTGGTATCCGCAGGTGTGGCTGGACGAGCACCAGATGGGCAACAACGGCCCGCGCATCTTCACGCCGCCCTACTCCGAGCCGGTGGACGCCGACATCCACCCGCTGGTATGGCGCGAGGTGAACCTGATCGGCTGTGACATGTCGCTGCGGCTCGAGCAGGCGGGCAAATCGGGCGTCATCTACGGCTACTCGTTCGATGCCTACTGGCCCGGCGGCACGAAGAACACGGCGTGGTTCAAGAACATCAGCGGGCTCCTGACGGAGGTGGCGTCGTGCCGGCTCGCGTCGCCGCTGTACGTCGACCCGAGCGAGCTGGCGGGCGGCCGGAAGGGGCTCGTCGAGTACGAGCGCCAGGTGAACTTCCCCAATCCCTGGCCGGGCGGCTGGTGGCGGCTGCGCGACATCATGGACTACGAGCGCATCGCCTCCGACGCGCTGCTGGAGACGTGCGCGAGCGAGCGCGAGACCATCCTGCGCGACATGGTGGCGCGCGCGAAGGCGGCGATCGATCGTGCCACGCCCGGCGAGGCGTATCGCATGCCGAAGGCGCAGCGCGACTGGCCGACGGCGCTGAGGCTCGCAGCGCTGCTCGAGGAGCACAACGTCGAGATCGTGAGCAGCGGCGACGGCGACCTGTGGATCCCGCTCGCACAGCCGTACGGCGTGTTCGTGCGCGAGATGCTCGAGCCGCAGCGCTACCCGGAGGTGAAGCTGGTCGCCGGTCCGGACATCGTGCGGCCGTACGACGTGGCCGCGTGGTCGCTGCCGCTGATGATGGGCGTGAGCGTGGAGAAGGGCACGCTGCCCTCGGGCACCGAGCCGGACCCGGCGTTGCCGGGTGCCCGGCCGCCGGCCGCCGGCGGCACCACGCACGGCGGGCTTTCGGCGCTCATGCCCGGCGTCGAGTCACCGCGCGCGCTCAATGCGGCGCTCCGGAGTGGCGGCAAGGTGTCGATGCTCGTGGGCGGGGGTGCCAAGACCACGTGGCCCGCGGGCACCGCATTCTTGGACGCCACGGCCGCGGCCGCAGCGGCGAAGGCACTGCCGCCCGGCGTGGCACTCGCGGCAGGCGCGACGGCGCCCTCCGGCGTGCAGCCGCTCACCGCGCCGCGCGTGGGGCTCTACAAGCCGTGGGCCGCGTCGATGGACGAAGGCTGGACGCGCTTCCTGCTCGAGCAGTACGGCTTCAAGCCCGTGTCGCTCGACAACGCCACGATCAAGAAGGGCGCGCTGCGCGGCAAGTTCGACGCCATCATCCTCCCCGACGTGGCGAAGGAGGTCATCGCGACCGGCAAGCCGAAGCGCGAAGACGGGCAGATGGGCTACTTCGTCGAACTGCCGCCCGAGTACCAGGGCGGGCTCGACAAGGAGGGTGCCAAGGCGCTCAAGGACTTCGTCGTCGCCGGCGGCACGCTGATCGCGTTCTCCGCCGCCACCGACTACGTGATCGAGCAGTTCAACATCCCGGTGATGAACACACTCGCGAAGGCGGGCAGCGACTTCGGCTGCCCAGGCTCGATCCTGCGCGTGTCGGTCGCCGCCGGGAATCCGGTGACGTTCGGCCTCCCGGACGAGATGGGCGTGTTCGTCGACAAGCCGATCGCGTTCCAGACCGCGCCGCCAGCGAGCGAGCTGAATCGCTGGGTGCTCGCGACCTATCCCGACGACGCGCACGACGTGCTGCTGTCGGGCTGGATCAAGGGCGAGGACAAGCTCACGCGCAAGGCGGCCGCGGTGGCGACGACGTTCGGCCAGGGCCGCATCGTGCTGCTGGGCTTCCGCGCGCAGCACCGCGCACAGACGAACGCCACGTTCCCGTTCGTGTTCAACTCGCTCTACTGGTCGGTGCTGAAGTAGAGCGGTCAGGCCGGCGGCGGTGTGGGCATGCCGATGTCGAGCGTGAGCGCCAGCGCGATCACGAGGCCTGCGTACGCCAAGCCCATCCCTAAGCGCTGGGCGCCCGGCACGTCGTGATAGCCGGGCACGGGGTGGCGGGCGCTCTGCCACATGGTGTAGAGACCCACGACCATCACCAGCACGAGGATCGGCGAGCGGGTGATGACGGTGACGGCGATTCCGACCGCGTAGCCCACCAGCCAGAACGGACGCGTGAACACGCCGGCGATGCGGCCGCCGTCGAGCGGTGAGACGGGGATCAAGTTGAAGAGGTTCAGGAACACGGCGGCGTGTCCCACGCCGACCAGCAACGGCAGGTCGAACGCGAGCCCTGTCGCGAGCGTCGCCCACGCCGCGATCGATCCGGCGAGCGGGCCGCCGAGCGCGACCTTCGCTTCGACGTAGGCGTTCCGCGGCCGTCCGCGCATGGCGATGAACGCGCCCACGAACGGGATGAACACGGGCGCCGAGGCGGGGATGCCCTCGCGCCGCATGGCCACCGCGTGGCCGGCCTCGTGGATGAGGATCAGGATCACGAACCCGGTCGCGAACCCCCAACCCCACTGCGTGGCGTAGACCCCGATCGAGAGCAGCATGGTCGCGAGCGTCTTCAGCTTGAGCACGCTGCCGAGGAGCGCGAGGAACTTGAGCTTCGAGAGCAGCAGCACGATCCCGGCTCCGATCGAGCCGACCAGCGTCCGCCGCCCGGTCGAGGAGCGCGGTGATTCCGCACGCGGCGGTGCGGACGGCGCCGGCCCGGGGTTCGTCGTGGGTCGCTCGCCCCGCATCCCCGCGAGGACCGCGCGCAGGTTCTCCGCGCGCCGCCTCGCTTCGTCGTCCGGCGGCGTGCTCATCCCGCAGCCGGCGGCGCGACGCGGATCGGCCGTGGCATCTTCCACGCCTCCCAGGCCATGATCGCCAGGAACACCACGTCCATGATGCCGAAGCCGGCCCCGAGCACCATCCCGATCATGTCCAATGACGTGGGCGGGAACGGCACGCGGCCGGCGTCGCCCTTCTGCGCGAGTGCGCGGTTGATGAACGTCATGTTGACGAGGTAGCTCGCCACGACCCAGCTCGCGCAGGCCACGGCCGCGGAGAGGATCTGCAGACCCTGGGAGCGCTTGCCGCCGGAGAAGTGGACCGTCCCCCAGCCCACCGCCCACCCGAGCCCCACCGCGATGAGGCCGATCGACCAGCCCGTGGCCACGGTGACGGCCCACCACCCGAGCACGCCCACGACGCCCCCGAGCACCGCGCCCAGCGCGGCGTTCGCGTAGTTGATGTCCTCGCCCATCGCCTGGACCGCGCTCTCGATCTGCTGGCGCAGGTTCGCGTGGCAGCTCGCACAGAACACGCGATCGCCGGCGGCGACACGGTCCGTGGGCGTCAGCAGCTTCCCGCACTCGGCGCAGCGTTCTTCGGCCGCGGCGGGCGTGCGCATCGTGGGGGCTTCCTCAGCGGGCATGCGATCCTCCCGTGCGAGGGTCTGCGGGGGATTCATGTCGGTTCGCAGGGCGAGGCTACACCGGCCCCGCGCCCGCGACCACGCGTTTCAATCGTCGTCGTCGTCCCCGTCGCCGCCGGCGCGGCGCATGCCGAGCGCGAAGCCGCTGCGCACCGGCGGCGGGGCCGGGGCCAGCGTGCCGCGCGACACCACCCAGAGGATCTTGTTCAGCACGTCGTAGGGCACGACGTCCGCGACCTTGAAGTTCATGGCGTCGCTCTCGGCCTGGCCGAACGCGCCCGCCATGTTCTTCTCGTTGACGTCGATGCGCGCGCCGATGTGGCGGTAGGGCTTGAGATCGGGCGTCTTCGCGAAGATGCCGCTCAGGCCGTCGGCGCGGGCGTCGTACTGCGACATCGGCGGCATGCCGAAGACGTCCTCGATGCAGCGGAGCACGCTGCAGCTCGTGTACAGGCGGCTGTCCACGGCGCCGCGCCTCACGTACGGTCCCGCGGCCAGCGCCACGGTGCGATGGCCGTCGATGTGGTCCAGCCCGTTCGCGGCGTCGTCCTCGATCACCAGGATCAACGCGCCCTTCCAGTAGCGGCTGTGCGAGATGCGCTCGACCATCATACCCAACGCGAGGTCGTTCTCCGCCACGTGTGCGCGCGGCGTCGGCCGATCCGTGCACGTGCCCTCGGTGTGGTCGTTCGGCAGCCGGATGATCGAGACCTGCGGCAGTCCGCCGTCGCGGTCGTAGCGGTCGAACTCCTCGAGCCACGACTGGTAGCGGTCGAGGTCGGAGACGTGGAAGCCGTAGCCCTGGTAGCGCGGCGCGACGTGGCCCTCCAGGCCCTCGATGCCGGCGCGCACCGTGTCCTGCGGCGTGGCGCCGTTGAACACGAACTCGCCGTAGCTCCGGTAGCTGACGCCGTTGCGCGCGCACAGGTCCCAGAGATAGCCCGAGGCGGGGTAGGCGAGCGGGTTGCCGCCCTCGTAGTCGTAGATCTGGTTGTTGGACTGGCCCTTGAGGACGTAGTCGGTGGCAATCGCACCCATGCCCCAGTTGTGGCCGTCGGCGCTGCCGTCCGAGTCGCAGTAGGTGTTGTCGAGCAGCACGAACTGGCGCGCGAGCGCGTGGTGATTGGGCGTGATCGAGTCGCCGAAGATGCACAGCGACGAGTCGCCCAACCCCTGCGGCAGGTCGCCGAACACCTGATCGTACGAGCGGTTCTCCTTCATGATGTAGAACACGTGCGTGATCGGCGGCAGCTTCTTGCGCTTCGGCGGATCGCGCAGGTCCGGCATGTTGTCCCAAGCCTGTTGCGTGAGCCGGGACAGCGTGGACTCGTCCGGCTCGGGCACCAGCGACAGCGTGCCGCGCGCGTTCGGGCTGTAGGAGATGTACTGGCAGTAGGAGCTGGTGTCGGTATCGCCACCCGTGCTCGGCGCCGAGCCCGCGCCCTTGGCGTTCGCCACCACGAGCATCTTCTGCCCGGGCCGGATGCGCGCCGCGGTCGGGTACCAGCCCACGGGGATGAAGCCGATCGCGCGCGAGCGTCCCGGACGCGAGACGTCGAACACGGTGACGTGGTTCGCGCCCGCGTTCGCGACGTACAGCCGCGCGCCCGCCTCGTCGAGCGCCAACCCGTTCGGCATGTCGCCCGCCGGCTCGCGCGGGTCACGCGACGTGCGCAGCAGCTCGCCGACCTTCTCCGCGGCGAGGTCCACGACCGACACGCTGTTCTCGTTCGCGTTCGCCACGAATACGCGCTGGCCGTTCGGCGACTCGGCAAGGTCCGTCGGATGCTGGCCGACCGGTACGCGCTTCACGATCTCGTACGTGGTCGCATTGACGATCGCCAGCTCGGCGCGGCTCCAGAGCGAGACGAAGATGAGCGAGCCGTCCCGCGAGGCGAGGCATGTGTACGGCACCGCCCCGAGCGGGATGCGCTTCACGAGCTTGCGGGCGCGCGTATCGAGCACGTTGAGCGCCGAGTCGTGATAGGACACGACGTACAGCCGGTTCGTCGGCTCGTCGGCGTCCAACCCGGTGACCCAGATCGCGCCCGGGCCGTAGTCGATCTTCTTCCCCTGCGGATACTGACCGCCCGCCGTCCACCGCGGCCCGACGACGATCGTGTCGGCGCTGCCCGCCCGCCCGTCGCGGATGGGGAAGAGCAGCACGCGGTTCGAGTGCCCGGCGGCCACCGCGAGCGTCCGGCCGCTGTCGATGAACGAGACACCCAGCCACGTGTCCTGGAGCTTCACGTTCTGGACGTGCATGCCCGACTCGAGGTCGACGAGGTCGAACCCCTTCGCGTGCCAGCCGCTGTGCGTGACCGCCGCGGTGCGACCGTCGGGGCTGATCGCCAGCCCCAGCGGGAAGTCGCCCACCTTCACCTGCTTGCCCGCGGGCGAGAGGAACCAGCCGTTCGGCAGGCGCACGCGGCCGTCGGACGTCTGGCCGGGGACGTCGCGAGGGGCGGGCTTCGACGCGGCTCGAGCCCCCTGCAGTGAAGGGATCGAGCCAGCGAGGGCGAGCATCACGACGAGCGTCGAAAGCAGGCACGAGCGGCGCATGGGGAACCTCCGCCGAGCAGGCTACTACAGTGTCTTGACCGCCTCGACGAGCTTCGACACGGCGCCCTTCGCGTCCCCGAACAGCATCGACGTGCGCGGCTCGTAGTAGAGCTGGTTGTCGATGCCGGCGAAGCCGGGGTTCATGCTGCGCTTGATCACGATCACGTGCTGCGCCTTGTCGGCGTCGAGGATGGGCATGCCGTAGATCGGGCTCGCCTTGTCGCTGCGCGCGGCGGGGTTCACCACGTCGTTGGCGCCGATCACCAGCGCCACGTCGGCGCGCTCGAAGTCGGGGTTGATCTGGTCCAGGTCGAACAGCTGGTCATACGGCACGTTCGCCTCGGCGAGCAGCACGTTCATGTGCCCGGGCATGCGGCCGGCGACGGGGTGGATGGCGTACTTCACGTCCACGCCCTTCTTCGTCAACAGGTCGGCCAGCTCGCGCACCGAGTGCTGCGCCTGCGCCACCGCCATGCCATAGCCCGGCACGATGATCAGGTTCTGGACGTTCGCGAGCAGCACGGCGGCGTCGTCCACGCTCACCTCGCGCACGGGCTTCGCCGCGCCGGCCGCGGCGCCGCCCGCGGCGCTCGCCGTGGTGGTCGCGCCGAAGCCGGCGAACAGCACGTTCGCGAGCGAGCGATTCATGGCACGGCACATCAGCATCGTCAGCAGCGTGCCCGAGGCGCCCACGAGCGTGCCGCTGATGATGAGCGCGTTGTTGTGGAGCTCGAACCCGGTGGCGGCCACGGCGAGGCCGGTGAACGAGTTGAGGAGCGAGATCACCACCGGCATGTCGGCGCCGCCGATGGGCATCACCATCAGCACGCCGAATGCGAGCGAGACCCCGAGTAGCGTGTAGAACGCCGGCGCGCCGCCGCCCGAGAACCCGAGCATGCCGACCAGGCCCAGCAGCCCCAAGAACAGCAGCGCGTTCACCGCTTTCTGCACCGGCGAGTTGATGGCCTTCTCGCTCACCAGGCCCTGGAGCTTGGCAAACGCCACGACGCTGCCCGAGAGCGAGATCGAGCCGATGATGCAGCCGAACATCGCGTCCGCGCCGGCCCTGGCGGTGTTCAGGTGCAGGAACTCGGCCGTCGAGATGAGCGCCGCCGAGCCGCCGCCGCAGCCGT
>DATNFC010000095.1:0-13698 GCA_035606545.1 Candidatus Methylomirabilota bacterium | reverse complement strand
CGTCCATGCACACGATGCGGTTGTCGAACCCGTTCGCGCGCATGGCCAGCACGCGGTCGCGAAGCAGGGCGTCTGCCGAGGAGCTCAAGTTGATGACATCGACGATGCGGTAGGCGCTCGCCGCGCGTGGCACGAGCGTCCCGGGGCTCACGCGGGCGCTCCGTCGGGTGCCACGGCGCCGGTGGAAGTGCGCACGCCCTGGAGCGGCGCGCTGGTGGCCACGCGCTCGCGCGCGTCGCTCGGTACCGCTTCCGGTGCCGTCGCCGCCCACATCCAGGCCACGAACCACCACAGGTGGCGGAAGTGGAGCTGCTCGATGACCGTGGACTGGACGAGCAGCGCGGCCAGCCCGCCCACGCCCGCGGCGTGGACGGCGGCGCCGCGCCGGGCATCGCCCATTCGCGCCGCGAGCGCGCGGCGGCCGCGCAGCAGTCGTCTGCCGATGATCACGAGCGCGGCGAACAGGCCGATGATGCCCAGCGGTCCGCGCTCGACCGCGTAGCCCACGTAGTCGTTGTGCGCCTCCTTGGCATCCATCGCGCCCTCGCGCTCGCGCTCGCCGATCTCCACGAAGCCGGTCGAGGAGTTCCCGGGCCCGATCCCCATCGGGTGCTTTGCCGCCCGGTGCTCGAGCCGCTGCCAGATGCGGTTGCGGACATCGGTGCTGTGCCCGAGCCGCGCAAGCACTGTCTTCTTCTCGATCGCCTTCAACTGTTCGCCCAACCCGGTCTCGCTCACGAACCACGCGGCGACCACGAGCACCCAGGCCACGAGCGCGGCCGCGCCGGCCAGGCGCCGGCCCGGGATGCCGTTCGCGTGCGCGCGACAGACCGCCCAGACGACGAGCCCGATCGCGAGCGCGATCAGCGAGCCGTTCGACTTGGCCGTGACCATGCCGGCGAACAGCAGCGCGATCGCCGCCCCGGCGAGCCAGCGCGGTAGCCGGCCGTCGAGCCCGAGCACCATGAACACGCCCAGCATCTGGAACTCGGCGAGCATGTTCGCGTTCCCGAACGATCCGTACGAGCGATGGCCCCGCGGCGAGAGCAGGCTCAGGAGGCTGTGCGAGCCATGGGTCCAGGCTTCCGCGAGCGCGCCGAACGCCACGCACAGTGCGATCACGGTGGTGGCGCTCCGCACGGCGAGCAGCTCGCCGCGGCGTCGGAGCAGCGCCACCAGGACCGCGGTCCAGATGTAAAGGTAGACGTCCTGCGCCAACGACAGCGCGCTCGCCCTGACCGATTCCGCGTTCCACACGGCGAGCACGCTGCCCGCGGCCGCGATCAGGGCCGGCCACAGCAGCGGCAGCTCGATCCGGAGGTGGTTCGCGTAGACGACGGCGGCGAAGATCCCCAGCGCGATCGCGTTCGCCAGATCGACCAGGGCGAGCGGGGTGCCGCCGAGCCCGGTCGTGAACGGGAGCAGCGCGGTCACGCCCACGAGGTAGACGTCCCAGCCGCGCGCGTCCAGCGCGCGGGCGGGATCCACCCCGCGCGCGGGAAGCCGAATGGGACCGAGCGGCGGCGCGACCGCGTACGGGCCCCGCGCGCTCACGCGCAGAGCCCTTCCAACTCCTGGGTGGCCGTGCGCAGCTCGGGCGAGCTGGCGATCCCCTTGTCGCCGTGGATCATGTGCATGAGGCGGCGCAGCTCCGAGAGCCGCTTCGCCGCGCCATGCCCGTTCACGAGCCCGTTCCGCGCGATGAAGATACGCGGGTGTCCCGACTTCCACAGCGTCTCGTCGTCGTGCGTGAGCTTCTCGAACAGGCGCTCGCCGGGACGCAGGCCGGTGAACACCACCGGCACGTCGCGCCCGGGCTCGCGCCCGTGCTGGCGGATGATCGAGTGCGCGAGATCGAGGATGCGCACCGGCCGGCCCATGTCGAGGATGAACACCTCGCCCCCCTCGCCCAGGCGTGCCGCCTCGAGGATCAGCCGCACGGCCTCGGGGATGGTCATGAACCAGCGCGTGACGTTGGCGTGTGTCACCGTGACCGGACCCGAGTGCTGCACTTGCTCGCGGAACAGGGGTACGACGCTGCCGCTGCTCCCGAGCACGTTGCCGAAGCGCACGGTGAGGAAGCGGGTGCGGTAGTGCGGCGCGAGACCCTGCACCGCCAGCTCGGCGAGCCGCTTGGACGCGCCCATGACGCTCACCGGCTCCACCGCCTTGTCGGTGGACACCAGCACGAACACGTCCACGCCGGCGCGGCCGCAGGCCTCGGCCATGACCTTCGTGCCGAGCACGTTCGTCTTGAACGCTTCGCCCGCATTGCGCTCCATGAGCGGCACGTGCTTGTACGCGGCGGCGTGGAACACCACTTCGGGGCGCGCCGCGCTCACCACCTCGTCCACCCGGGCGGAATCGCGCACGTCGCCGATGCGGCTGTCGAGCTCGAGCCCGGGGTGACGGTCGCGCAGGCGGCGGTCGATCTCGTAGAGCGCCGCCTCGTGTTTTTCCAGCAGCAGCAGTCTGGCGGGTGCGAACGCCGCCACCTGGGCGCAGATCTCCGAGCCGATCGAGCCGCCGGCGCCGGTCACCAGCACGCGGCGGCCGCGGAAGCGCTCGCCCAGCAGCGCCACGTCCACCTCGACCGGATCGCGGCACAACAGCTCGTTGGTGTCCGTCTCCGCGGGCCCGCCGTTGACGGGAGGTCCCGCCAGCACCTCGTCGAGGTCGGGCACGAGGTGCACCTTGTGACCCGACGCGCCGATCCGGGCGAGCGCCTCGCGCACGCCCGGGGTCGCGAGCGCGGACGCGGCGACCAGCACCGCGTCCGGCACTCGCGTGGCCACGATCGTCTCCAGTCGATCGTAGCCTCCCAGGATGGGTATGCCGTGGACGCACAGGCCGGCTCCGGCCGGATCGTCCACGACGAGTCCGATGGGGTGATGCGTGCGCGGCTCGCGCCCCGTGAGCTCGTGCAGCAGCCGTGCGGTCGCATCCTCCGAGCCGACGACGAGCGCGCGCCGGCCCGTGTCCACGCGACGGCGGAGGCCGCGGTGGAGCCGCCGGAGCGCCCGGAGCCCCACCCACAGCGCCGCGCACAGGAGACCGTCGAGCACGATCACCGAGCGCGGGTAGCCGCGGTCGGGCAGGAGCCACGCCACGAGTCCCCAGAACGTGAGTGTGCCCAGCGCCGCGGCGCCTGCCACGTCCGCGACCTCCCGCGGGCCGATGTGACGCCACAGGTCGCGGTCGAGCCGGAACACGCGCAGCCACACGAGCCGCGCGAGCAGCAGCAGCGGCAGCGCGCGCAGGCCCAGCTCGAACTCCGGCCGAGGCGGCTGGCCGTCGAAGCGCAGCAGCATCGCCAGTGCCTGCGCCGCGACGGCGGCGAGCAGCTGCAGGCCGATCGCCCAGACGCCATGGTGCCGGCCGAGCCACTCGAATGCCCGGTCGATCGCGCCCGCGGGATAGAGCAGCGCGAACACGGTGCGCAGTACGAGCGCGAGGTCGGACACGAACGTGGCGCGCTGAACGTAGGCGCGCGTGATCCGCAGCTTCTCCGGCAGGATCTCGCGGACGTACTTGCCCTCGGGATCCCCGTCGGCCTCGAGCAGCTCGGACTCGCGCCGGTAGGCGAGCGACGCCGGGTCCGTGATCCCCGGGCGCACGCTCATGATGGCGCGGTACTCCGGCTCGAACTGGCGCACGTAGCGCTCCAGCTCGGGTCTCGGGCCGACAAAGCTCATGTCGCCGCGGAGGACGTTCATGAGCTGCGGCAGCTCGTCCAGCTTGCTGTCGCGCAGCAGCCGCCCCACCGCGGTGACACGTTCGTCGTCGCGCACGGTGACCCCGGGACCGCGCCGGTCTGCGCCCGCGACCATGGTCCTGAACTTGAGCATGGTGAACGGCACCAGGCCACGTCCGATCCGTTGCTGGCGGAACAGCACGGGCCCCGGGCCGCCGGCGAGGCGCACCGCGATCGCCGCGAGCAGCAGCAGCGGCGAGGTCACGAGCAGGCCGAGCGCCGAGCACACGATGTCGAACAGCCGCTTCATGGCCGCCCCCGCATGCGGGCCCGGTTCATCACCACGCCGAGCACGCGAGCGCCCGCGCGGCGGAAGTCCTCGATGACGGCTCGCGTGGTGATGCTGGCCGCCGAGCGCGCCGGCACCACGAGCATCGCGCCGTCGGCCTGCGCCGCGAGCGCGGGCGTGACGCCGCCGGCGGGAGCGTCCACGAGCACGAAGTCGAACGCCTGCGCCAGCCGCTCGATGAGCAGCCCGAACGCGGCCTGGTGCGAGTGACTCGTGAGGTCGCAGGGCTCCTGTCCGGCCACGAGCACCTTGAGGTCGGGCAGGTCGGTGTCGCGCACGAAGCTCGGTGTCTGGCTGCGGAGGAACGGCTGCTTGAGGTACTCGAGCACCTGTCCACGCAGCAGCCGCTCGAGCCCGCGCGCGGCGGGCAGCGTGAACCGGCCGGAGCCCCCGCCGCAGACGTGCGACTCCGCGCGCTCGTCGAAGCGGCAGTCGGGCGAGCGCAGCACGATCATCTCCACGAGCGCGCGCACGCACTGCTGCTGCAATGCATCGACGAGATCTCGTGCATCCACGAATCCGAGCGCCGAGAGCACCTCGCCCAACGGCCGTGCCGTCTCCTCGTGGATGCGACACGCCAGGTCGCGCTGCTCGCCGGTGATGTGCCCGCGCTGCAGCAGCCGGTCCCCGAGCCGCGACGCCGGTGCGGCATTCACGCACGAGAGCGCGCACGCGCGTCCGCGGACGATGTCGATCACCCACGTGCGTCCATCCCCGCGCACGGTGAGCTGCCCGGTGCGCCCCTGCGCACGCAGCACCTCGAGCCAGTCACCGATGCCGAACTGGCTGCCCTCCTCGCGCGTGATGTCGAAGCCGTAGAGCTCGTCCAGCGCTTCGGTCAGCCCGCGCGTGCACGGCAGGCCGAAGCGACGGTGAAGCGTCGGGTGCAGCGGATCGGCGTCCACGAGCACGACGCTGCCGAGGCCGGAGCCAGCGATCGCGCGACCGGCGGCCTCGACGAACGACGACGTGCCGGCGTGGCGCGCGGGGCCGCTCGCCAGCACGGCGCGAGCGCCCTCGGCCGCGAGCGCCGCGAACGTGGCCGCGAGCGCATGCCGGGGCAGCGCCGGTGCCGCGTGCGGGGCGAGCCGGCCCGCGGGATCGGTCCACTCCACCGGCGCATGGCTGGGCGTGCGCGCGATCGGCTGGGGCGCACGGCGCGCGAGTGCGTGGCCGTGTCCGTTGAGCCGGCGGGCCGCGGGCTCCGGGTGCACGACCCGGTAGTGCGGTCCTGCGGGCTCGGCATGCTCGGCCAGCGACTCGAACGCGGGCACGTGTTGCGGACGCGCGCTCATGAGTTCACCTCCCCAAGCGGATCAGGCATCACCGCGATCACCGGGACCTCGAGTTGCGCCTCGACCTGGTCCGGACGTTCGTGCAGGCGCGCGGGCGCACGGCGCAGGAGCGCGGTGCCCGAGCCGAGCAGCAGCCCGGCCAACGTGCCCACGAGCACGTTGAGCGCGCGACGCGGCCGCACCGGGTCCGGGTCCACCATCGCCGCATCGACGCGATCGACCGGCGGCGAATCGAGCGGAGCCTCGAGCAGCCGGTCGCGGATGCGATCCAGCAGCCGGCCCTCGAGCTCGCGGTCGGCCTGCGCCAGCGCGGCGACGCCGCCGAGCGCCGCCTCGCGCGCCTGGATGCCGGCGAGCGCCTGCTCGCTGTCGGCCATCGCCTCCTGGAGCCGCGCCGCGTGCGCCGCCTCGTAGCCGACGACCCCGCGCAGCTCGCGCGCGGCCAGCGGCAGCGACCGCCGCTCCAGCGCGCGCAGCTCGGCGTACTCGGAATCCAGCGCCGCGAGCTTCGGGTGGAGCGGCCTGTAGATCGCGCGCGCCGCCGCGACACGCCGCGAGCACTCGACCAGCTCGCGGTGGAGCGCGTCCAGCGACTCGTTGCCGCTCGGTTCCCATAGCGCCGTGTCCGGCGCACTCGCGTAGCGCTGCAGCTTGCTGAGCTTGAGCTCGGCGTCGCGGCGCGCGTCATTCGTGCGCTGGCGCTCGTCGTCCAGCTGCGCCATCGCCTGCGTCAGGCGCGTGCGGCGCGCGCTCAACAGCTCGTTGCTACCCGACGACGCGCCGCGCACACCGGCGCCCAGCTCGACTTGCCGCTGCCTCGCCTCGGAAAGCTCCTGCTCGAGCGTGGCCAGCCCCGCGGTGTCCGCGGCAGAGGTGCGGAGGCGCTCGTCCTCGACGAACAACGTGGTGACCCGGTCGGCGATCGTGCGCGCGAGGTCGGGGCCGCTGGCCTGCACGACGACGTCCACCATCCGCGTGTCGTTCACCGGGTGAACGGCGATCATGCTGCCCAGCTCGAGGACGCAGGCGTCGATCATCCCCGCCGGGGCTGCCGACAGCCGCCCGGCTCCGGCCGGGCGCGCCTGCGCCAGCGCGACGCCGGGCATCGGCTTCGTGCCGCCACGCGCGCTCGCCACCCATTCGCCGCGAACCTCCAGCTCCTCGGCGAGCCGGGTGAGCAGGTCGCGGCGCTTGATCCGCTCCGCGCACGTATAAAGGTTGAGGTTCTCGACCTGCGCGCTGCTCTGGCCCAGCGGCTGTTCGCTCCACGCTCTGAGCTGCGCCGGCTGACGGATCTCGAGCCGGGCGGTGGCCTGGTAGAGCGGCGGGATGATGGAGGACACCCCCAGGCCCACGCCGCCGAACAACACGGCGCACGCGATCACGATTCCCTTGTGCCGCTTCAATGCCTGCAGGATCCCGTCGTTATCGTTCATGGCTCGTCCTTGCACGTTCGTCCCCTGGGATGTCTGCGGCCCGGCCGTTCACAACATGCGGCGTGGGATGTCGAGGCGGTCTCCCGCCTCGAGCGCCACGTCCTCGCTACGGCCCTGTCGGACCTTCGTCAGGTCCACGCGCAGCGTCTCCGTCTTGCCGCCGCGCACGCGCACGACGCGGGCGCTGCGCGCCGAGGCGAAATCGGTGAAACCGCCAGCGAGCACGCAGGCGCCGAGCACGGTGCGCGCCTCGTTCAGGCGATAGACCCCGGGCCGCCGTACCTCGCCCGAGACCGCGATCGTGGCCCCGAACTCGTGCACCACCACGACCACGCGCGGATCCTTGTAGTAGTCGCGCGCGAGCCGTGCGCGCAGGTCGGCCGTGAGGTCGGCCAGCGAGCGGCCGGCAGCGCTCAACGCGCCGACGAGCGGGCAGGTCACGCTGCCGTCAGGCGCGATCACAACGATCATGTGCTCCTGCGCTTCGCCGCCCGCGAACACCGAGATATCGAGCACGTCGCCCGCGCCGACCCGGTAGTCGGCAGCGTTGGCCGCGTCCGCGAGCGCGCGTGGCGCGAGCACGAGGGCGACGACGGTGAACACCGCCATCGCCAGGTTGCGAGCTGCGTTCATCATCATGATGCCCTCCCCGACCGCCACCCGCCTCGCCGGCGCGGTCCGTTCACGCCCCCTCTTCATCGCGCGTGCGCCTGTACCTGGAGCTCGAACCGCGAGCGCCGGAACGCCGGCTTCGTACCCACCTCGTTCCCGTCGCGCACGAGCAGGTCCCAGCCGGCCCGGCAGCTGAGCCATGGCTGGACGCGCCGTTCGAGCCAGGCGCCGACGCGCACCGCGGCCACGCTCTCGAGCGGCAGGCCGCGATACGAACGGCTGCGAGCCAGGCTCGCCTCGACGTTCAGGACGTTGGCGGCGGCGAGCGTGTCGCCGGCGCCGATCGTGGCGCGCTGGATCACCGCGGGCGTCGCGCTGCTCGAACCTTCGATGTCCACGGTGGAGCTGGCGCGCACCCACGCGCGCGCACGGCCGCGCGAGCGGGTCATCTCCAGCTCGAACTCGGGCCCCAGCTCGCGCGCGAGCCGCATGCGCACCTGCGTCGCGCCGTCGGGCGGGCTCGCGAGCTCGAGCGCGGCGGCGCCGCGGGACGCCGGATGATCCGCTCCGATGCGCTCGTCCACCGCGCCGAGCTCGAGCGTCGCCGCGAGCCCGGGGAGGAGGTCGCGCCTCAGGCCAAGTGCCGCGGTGCGCGCGCGCAGCAGCAGCAGGCGGTCGCGGTCCATGCGTCGCTCACGCGCGCCGACGAACACCGCGCCGGACGCGGGCCGCAGCGCGTAGGCGCGCGCGCCCCAGCCGAACGATCTCGATTCGACGGGGTTCGCATCGTTGGACCGCCAGCCGCGTACGTGCCATTCGCCCTCGAGCCGCCGCGACTCGCCGCGCACCGCCGCGGCCCAGCGTGCGGCGTCGGCATCCGCGCTCACGGTCGCGTGGTCCACATCCAGCAGGTCGTTCGAGCGCGCCACCGAGCCTCGCGCCGCGAGCAGGAGCCCGGCCGCGAACGAGCGTTCGAGAGCGGCGTTGGCCTCGGCGGCGGTGCCGCGTCGTACGGGGCCGACGCCCTCACCCGGCACCGACGCACCCATCTCGATGCGACCGGTCCCGGCCGCGTCGAGTTGTACGCCGAGCGGCCGTGCCACGAGTTCGAACGCGGGCGTGATCGCCTGCGTCCACGGCGCGAAGCGCACCGGGCTCGAGCCCGGTGCGACAGCGAGCACGCGATGGTCATCGAGCCGGAGGCCCCAGCCGGCGGAGGCCGACCAATCGGCCGCTGCGGCGGGCAGCGCGAACGCCATCCACAGCGCCACCGCGAGTGATGAGGTGCTGAACCCGAGCCGCGTGTGTCCGCGGCTACTCGCGTACGTGAGCCAGCCGCTCGCGCCCGATGGGCCGTCCGTCCGCGTCAAGGAACGCGAGCAGGATGGCCGGCAGGCCCGGCAGGTCGCGCTCCACGACGCGATCGGTGCAGTGGATCGTGGTGCCCACGCTGGTGAGCGCGACGTCAAACGTGCCCTTCTCGCCCGCTCCGGCGAGCGGTCGCATCCGCAGGCGCAGGCCGATGCCGGTGACGAACACCAGCTCGCCGTCCAGCCGCAGCAGCGGCCCGGGACCCTCGCGTCCGCCCCGGCTCGAGAGCCACGAGGTGGGGTGGACGCGCGCCACGAGCGAAAGGTCCGCTTCACGGATGCCATCGGCGCACACACCGATCTCACGCTCCTCGGTGAGCGGTGCACGCTCGTGGTCGAACAATTGCAGGCTCATCCATGAGCCCCCCGCCGGGCCGCTGAACATCCGCGAAGGCCGCGTCAACCGCTCGTTCATCGGCACCAGCGGCAGCGTCTGGACGATCTCCCCCGCCGGCGTCTCGCTCGGCTGCACGGAACCGCGATAGACAACGCGCACATGGACGGCCGAGAGCACGAGCGACGCAAGCACGCACAGCTGCGGTCCCGCCGCGCTCTGCGACTCGGTGATCCTCAACCACACCTGGCACCGCAGCGGCATCGCGTAGGCGATGCTGATGCGTCGCTCTGAAGGCGTGAACACTGGAATCTTCCAGCTCCTGTAGCGGGCGCTCGCGCCCAATCGCTGCAACATGCTGCCCCCGGTCCCAATGCGGCGTTGTCGAAGTCATCGTGCCTCTCCCATCGCGATCGGCCCCCCGACGCTTCCCCCGCCGGCCATCCGTGTGCGGCTTCGCGCTTCAAAGGTAGGGCGCGGTGAGCGGCGGCTCCATGAGGTCATTGCTGCAAATCATTCCCAGCAAACGCCTGAAGCATTCGCGCACAGCGCAAGAAGCCGATCCGTTCAGGAACTCGCTGAGCACAAGTTCGGGAGATGTCCTACTGGCTTGCAGGTCGCGCCCGGCTCATGCTGGTCATCGAACTCACGCGGGAGCCGCAGATACGTGCCCCGGGAACGCTTTCCCGCGGCCGTCTGGTCATGGTGGAATGAGGGGACAAAGGAGCAGGCACCCGTGATCCGAGCGGCCACGGCCCCGCGCCCTCCAGGCGCGGGGGGCGCACGGAGCGCCGCGCTGCGACTCCTGATCGGCATCTCGGCGATGCTGGCGGCGCAGCCGGCGTTCGGCGCTGCCGCCGTCCCGCCGGACTCGATCCCGCCGGCCGCGCGGCCCGGCTATCTGGTCACGCGCGTCGATGCGGCGTACGGCACGCTGGTGACGCGCATCGGGAACAACACCGGCCAGCCCACCGACCCGGTGCCCGGCGTCTGGGGTTCGGACGCGCGCCACGTGTACGCGAACCAGGAACCGTGGAACGCGGACCACACGCTGCTGCTGATCGAGAACCGCGCCGGTGGCTCGCCTTCGCGGCTGCTGCTCGACGGCAAGACGTACGAGCCGGTCGAGGCCCCGTGCGCGGAGGCGGGGTTGTTCGACTTCCGCTGGCACCCTTCGCGCGCGCACGCGCACGAACTGATCAACGTCTCGAGCAACGGGCTCGCGCTGTCGTGGTTCGACATCATGACCTGCACGCGCACGCGCTCGTGGTCGCTCCCCGTCGCGGTCAACACCAACCTCAGCGCGGGCAGCGGCAACACCTCGCTGGACGGTCGCTTCCTCGCGCTCGGCAACGAGCGCGGCATGTTCGTCGTGGACATGGATCCGCAGCCTCCGTTCGCCCCGTGGCCCGCCGTCCGCATCGGCCCCGTTTACTCGTTCCCCCCATGCAGCCTCGACATCACGATTCCCACCAACTGCGCGCTCGGCGCGCTGACGATCTCGCCATCCGGCCGCTACATCGACCTCAAGTACGCCGCTGGCACCGACACCACGACGGACCTGCACCGCATCTTCGAGGTGGATTCGACGACGCTCGCGCTCTCGCCTCACCCCATGGACGACGGGGCGCTGCGCTGCGGCTCGTTCGCGGCGCGGCCGAACGGCTGGGTGTTCCCGCTCAAGCACGGCGATCTCGCTGCGGACCCGTTCGACGGGAACGAGGACGTGCTGGTGGGCGGTCGCTCCTGTCCCGGCTCGAACATCGGCCGCGTGGTGAAGGTGCGCCTGCGCGACGGCTTGGTCACACCGCTCACCGACCCCGCGGGCGAGGCCGCGGTCTCGCACATCTCGACGCGCAACACCGACCGCCCGGGTTGGGCCTACGTCAGTTACTTCCGCGCCCCGGGTAGGCACTTCAACGGCGAGATCATGGCGGTGAAGCTGGACGGAAGCCGGGAGGTCGAGCACTGGGTTCACTACCACGGCCTCACGCCCGGCTGTTACCGGTGCGAGGCGCACCCGGTCCCGTCACGCGACGGCAAGCGCGTCCTCTTCGCGAGCAACTGGGCGACGGACTGCGGCGATTCCTGCGGCGCGATCTCGGAGGTGAAGGACTACGTGGTGCAGTTCGCGGACACGGCGGACGACACACTGCCACCCCCACCGCCCCCGCCGGCCACCCAGTTCGCCCTCGAGGGCGTCTTCCCGAACCCGACCGAAGACACCCCGTACCTCGTGTTCTCGCTCCAGAACGGGCACGACGCCCGCATCGAGCTCCTGGATCTGCTCGGGCGCGTCGTGCTGAGGAGCGATCTGGGCGCACCAGGACCCGGGCGACACCAGGTGCGACTGGACCGCTCGCGGACGCCGCCCGGCATGTACTGGGTACGGCTGTTCGAGGCCGGGCGGATGGCGAGCGCGCCGGTCGTACTGCTGAAGTGAGGTGTGCTTACGCGCGGCGACACCACACGCCGCGGTCGTTGCGGGGCTCGCGCTCGGGCCATCACCGAGGGCAAGTTCGGGGATTCGCCCGCTGGTGCGGTGATCGCAGGTATAACACGCTCGTTGTTGCAGGGATGGGGGGACACGGCAAGTAGCTTCCAGGAGGCGAGATCATGCCCGCGTCCACCCGTTCGCTGGCCACGCCCGTGGCTGGCGTCGTCGCGCTACTCACACTTTCGCTCGCGCTCGCACCGGCGGCCCGCGCCGCCGAGTTCTTCGTGAACAACTCGAGTGCTTCGTGCAATAACGCCGGCGCCGGCACGGCGGCGCAGCCCTACTGCTCGATCACCGCCGCGCTCACCGCACATCACGAGCCCGGCGTCGTCATCACCGTCATGCCCGGGCGTTACCGCGAGCAGGTGACCGTGCCTGCCTCCGGTGCCGCAGACAGCCCGATCATGCTCCGCGCGCAGGCCGGCGCGGTGGTCGACGGCACCGACGACTTCTCCGACCCGGCGCTGTGGTCGGCCTTCTCCGGCGACGTCTGGCTCGCCGCCAGCGTCATGCTCCCGCCGCGCCAGGTCTTCGCCGATGACCAGCGACTCACCCCGTCCACCGCGCCGCCCGCTTCGCTGCCCGCGCGCAGCTTCACGTTCGTCGCCGGCTCCGGCCTCTACGTCAACGCCGGTGGCGGCAACCCTGGCTCGCACCGCGCCCAGGTCGGGGCCCGGGCGCGCGGCATCTTCGCCTCCGGCCGGTCGTTCGTCATCATCCGCGGCTTCACGGTCACGCGCACCGAGGACCGCTGCATCCAGCTCACGAACTCCTCCAGCATCGCGGTCGAGAGCAACACGCTCACGTTCTCGGGTGGCATCGGCCTGCAGGCGAGCGGCGACTTCGGCGACCGCATCGTGGGGAACCGCGCCTCGAACAACAACGACCATGGCATCTCGCTGCTGAACGGCGCCACGGCCTGCACGGTCGAGAACAACGAGGCGTTCGAGAATGCCGACCCGACCCAGCGTCGCGCGAACGGCCTGTTCGTCGGCGGCGCATCCCGCAACACGATCCGCGGCAACCGCTGGCACCACAACCAGGACTCGGGCGAGCAGTTCAGTCCCGGCGCAGCCGACAACATCTCGCTCCAGAACCGGTCATGGGCGAACGGCGACCATGGCTACGACCACAACCAGGCCACCGGCACGCTGCACGTGAACGACGTCGCGTACGGCAACTTCAAGGACGGGTTCTCGGTCGAGGGCAGCTCCACCGGCACGCGCCTGTTCAACTGCATCGCCATCGAGAACGGCGTCACCACGAACGAGTTCGACCTGTGGGTCGACGAAGCGTCCACCACGGGGCTGCAGTCCAACGACAACGTGCTGTGGAACTCCGGGCCGCAGCCCCCGGTGAAGGTCGGAAGCACGGTGTACACCTCGGTCTCGAGCTATTCCTCGGCGCGCGCGCAGGACTCGCGCAGCCTGCAGGACGATCCGCTGTTCGGGGACGCCGCGAATGGCGACTTCAGCCTCAAGCCGGGCTCGCCGGCGATCGACAACGCCAACTCGAGCGTCGCGGAGTGGCCGAGCACGGATGCCGATGGCAAAGCACGCAGGGACGATCCGGGTGTGCCGAACAACGGGCTCGGACCGGTGACGTTCGCCGACCGCGGCGCGCTCGAGTTCCAGGGCTCGAGCCCCGGCGGGAACCAGGCGCCGGTCGCGAGGCTCGCGGCATCCCCCTCGTCCGGCACCGCGCCGCTTGCCGTTCGACTCGATGCCTCGGCGTCGTCGGACGCGGACGGTTCGATCGTCTCCTACCGATTCGATTTCGGCGACGGCACCAGCGCGGGCCCGCAATCCTCCTCGGTCGCGAACCACACGTACGCCGCGGGATCGTGGACCGCGAGGGTCACGGTCACCGACAACCAAGGCGCCGCCGCGACCGCCTCGGCCAGCGTGACCGTGTCGTCGACGCCTGGCAACCAGGCCCCGGTCGCGAGGCTCACGGCATCCCCCTCGTCAGGCACCGCGCCGCTTGCCGTTCGCCTCGATGCCTCGGCGTCGTCCGATGCCGACGGCAGCGTCGTGTCGTACCGGTTCGAGTTCGGCGACGGCACCAGCGCGGGCCCGCAATCCTCCTCGGTCGCGAACCACACGTACGCC
>DATNFC010000094.1:0-3027 GCA_035606545.1 Candidatus Methylomirabilota bacterium | reverse complement strand
GCAGGAGCAGGAAGAAGTAGACGACATGGATGAGCCCGCTGCCCGCCATGAGTACGAGCGCGGTCGCGTCGGGCCGCCATTGGGTGGTGACGATCGTGGCCCAGGCGAACGGCGCGTAGCCGACGGCGGAGATCCCGGTGAGCAGGAACAGCAGTGCCGGCTGGCGCACGTTCGGACCGAGCTGCTTGGTCCACAGGTTCCAGGTGGCGTGGATCGCGGCCGACGCCAGCACCAGCCCGAGGACGAACAGCGGCACGGCGCGCGCGCGCTCAGTCGTCCAGCGTGAAGCCGAACACCGGCCGGCCGCCCAGCGCGGTCGGCCCATGGTCGAGGCGACCGATCGGGGTCGGCGAGCCGGGGGGTACCCGCGCAAAACGCGCCTCGGCCGCTGTTTCCGGGGCAAGATGGGAGCGGCGGGCCATGAGCGGCATCCTAGCGGCGGGTGGAGAACGCCCGCCAGCCCCCGGGCCCGCGCCCGCCCGGCGAAACCCCGCCCCGGGCGGCTTCGTATCCCGGTCAGGCTCCGGCTGCCCCGCTCGCGCCGCTCGGCCCGCCGGCCCCGATCCCCTGCCCCGTGCGCTGCACGGGAACCTCGTTCCGGAGGTCGCCATGAAGCTCGCGCTCACCCTCGCCACGCTCTCAGCGCTGGCCGGACCCGTTGTCATGGGTGTCGCGCCGGCGCGCGGCGCGATGCTCGTCACCGACCCGCACGTCTATCCGGTCACGTCGAACCACCGCGTCCGGCTCGAGTTCCCGGTCGGCGAGCTGAAGGTGCTCGCCACCGACGAACCGCACGTTCGCTTCGACCTTCGCGTGCGCTGTCGCCGCTGGTCGGACGAGCGCTGCGCGGAGATGGCGGACCGCCTGATCCTCGACAGCGACGACACCGGCGGCACGCTGAACCTGAAGCTCCACAAGTTCCCGCACTGGAACAACCACGGCATGACCGTGATCGGCACGCTGTCGGTGCCGCGTACGCTCGCGGTCGACATCGAGATGGGCGTGGGCGAGCTGACCATCTCCGGCATCGAGGGCGACCTCGACGTGCAGCTGGGCGTGGGCGAAGCCGACATCCGCGCGCTGCGCTCGCGGGCGGGCCACGTCACCGTCGACACCGGCATCGGCGACGCCGACATCCACGGCGGCGGCTCGGGCACGAGGAGCCGCGGCTTCATCGGCTCGCACGCCGTGTGGGACGAGGGGCAGGGCCGCGCCTCGGTCAGGCTCCACGTCGGCGTGGGCGACGCGTCGGTGCGGCTGGAATAGGCTACATCCGGAACACGCCGAACTTCATCTCCGGGATCGGGGCGTCGAGGCTCGCCGCCAGCGACAGCGCGAGCACGTCGCGCGTCGCCGCCGGGTCGATGACGCCGTCGTCCCACAGTCGCGCGGTCGAATAGTAGGGACTCCCCTCCTCTTCGTACTTGTCGAGGATGGGCTGCTTGTACGCCTTCTCCTCGGTGGCGTTCATCTTCTTCCCCGATACCGCCGCCAGCACGCTCGCCGCCTGCTCGCCGCCCATGACGCTGATGCGGCTGTTCGGCCACATGTAAAGGAAGCGCGGCTGGTAGGCGCGGCCACACATGCCGTAGTTCCCGGCGCCGAAGCTGCCGCCGATGATCACCGTGATCTTCGGCACGGGCGCGTTCGCCACCGCGTGCACGAGCTTGGCGCCGTCCTTGGCGATGCCGCCGTGCTCGTACTGGCGGCCGACCATGAACCCGGTGATGTTCTGCAGGAACAGCAGCGGCACGCCGCGCTGTGCGGCCAGCTCGATGAAGTGCGTCCCCTTGAGCGACGATTCGCTGAACAGGATGCCCTGGTTGGCGAGGATCGCAACCGGCATGCCCATCAGGTGAGCGAACCCGCAGACGAGCGTGGTGCCGTAGCGTGCCTTGAACTCGTGGAAGCGCGAGCCGTCCACGAGCCGGGCGATCACCTCCTTCACCTCGTACGGCGTGCGCGTATCGCGAGGCAGCACGCCGTGCAGCTCGGCCGGATCGTACGCGGGCGGCTCGGGCGCGCGCAGATCCAGCTGCGCGCCGCGCGAGACGCCGAGGTGGGAGACGATCTCGCGCGCCAGCTCGAGCGCGTGCGCGTCGTCGTCGGCCAGGTGATCGGCGACGCCCGAGATGCGCGTGTGCACGTCGCCGCCGCCCAGCTCTTCTGCGGTCACCTCCTCGCCCGTCGCCGCCTTCACCAGCGGTGGGCCGGCGAGGAAGATCGTGCCCTGGTTCTTCACGATCACGGTCTCGTCGCTCATCGCCGGCACGTAGGCGCCGCCGGCGGTGCACGAGCCCATCACCACGGCGACCTGCGGGATCCCCAGCGCCGAGGCGCGCGCCTGGTTGTAGAAGATGCGGCCGAAGTGGTCGCGATCGGGGAACACCTCGGCCTGGAGCGGCAGGAACGCGCCGCCCGAATCCACGAGGTACACGCACGGCAGCCGGTTCTCGATCGCGATCTCCTGCGCGCGCACATGCTTCTTCACCGTGATCGGGTAGTAAGTGCCGCCTTTCACCGTGGCGTCGTTCGCCACCACGAGCACGTGGCGGCCGTGCACGGTGCCGATGCCGGTGACGAGCCCGGCGCACGGTGCGTCGCCGTCGTACATCCCGTTCGCGGCGAGCGGCGAGAGCTCGAGGAACGCGGTGCCGGGATCGAGCAGCCGCTCGACCCGCTCGCGCACGAACAGCTTGCCGCGAGACGTGTGCCGCTTCACGACCGCGGCGCCGCCGCCTTCCTTCACCTCCGCCAGCCGTCGGCGCAGGTCCTCCGCCAGTGCCTGGTGGTGCTTGGCGTTGGCCTTGAACTCGGCGCTGCTCGTGTCCAAGTGCGAGTCGATACGTTCCATGTGTGTGCACTCCGGGCCGGGCGCCGCCGCGATCTGGTACAGCCGCGGACTTATATCAGCGCTCAAGTCCGCCTTCCACTGAGCGGCAGCCGCACGGTCGCCGTGCAGCCGGGACGTCGTTTCGTGGCGGCGTCGGCGCCCCGGTTCTCGATCGCGATCTCCTGCGCGCGCAC
>DATNFC010000093.1:0-6672 GCA_035606545.1 Candidatus Methylomirabilota bacterium | reverse complement strand
TCTGGGGCCGTGTCGCCGATCGGCTCGGCCTCGCCACCACGCTGCTGCACACGTTCGAGCCGTGGCTGCCGCCGCCGCTCGTCGCCACGCTCCGCCGCCGCTTCGGCCAGGGGAAGGACCTCGTGCTCTCGAGCGCGCTGCGCCAGCTCCGCTCGCAGGCCCCGGCGATGCCGGCCACGACGCGCTCGGACCTGTGGTCACAGCTCGCGTTCGACACCACGGTGCGCCAGCTGCCGAGCCTGCTTCGCTACGAGGACCGGAGCAGCATGGCGTTCGGCATCGAGACGCGGCTGCCGTTCCTCGACTACCGCCTGGTGGAGTTCGCGTTCTCGCTCCCGGACCACGAGCGCCTGGACGGCGCGACCACGAAGGCGATCGCGCGGCGCGCGCTCGGCGACCGCGTGCCGAAGAGCGTGCTCGAGCGCCGTGACAAGATGGGCTTCGAGACGCCGACCGACCTGTGGCTGCGCGGTCGTTACGCCGGCGAGCTTCGCCGCCGGCTTTCCCGCAAGAGCCCGCTCCACGACTGGGTCGACGCTGCCGTGGTCGCCGCGGCGGTCGAGGACTACATCGCCGGCCGGCGCGACATCGGACTCCAGGTCTGGCGCTGGCTCTCGCTCGAGGCGTGGGGGCAGCACTACGTCGCCCGTGACCCGCGCGTGCTCGAGCGGCCCGCCGATCCATCCCGCTCTGCGGGTCGGCATCTCGACTACGTCGACGCGGTGGCGAACTTCGAGAGCACCCTGGTCGCGGGCTGATCGACCACTTGGACCTGCTCGTCCTCTCCGAGGTGCGCTGGGGATACTTCCGCACGCGCAAGCAGTTTCTGCTGTCGCGCTTTCCCGAGCGCTGGCGGGTGTTCTTCGCGCAGCCGCCGGCGGCGGGCGCGGACGATCCGTGGACGCCGCGGCAGGAGGGACGCGTCACCGTGTTCGCGGTGCCGTTCCTGAAGCCCGGAACCACGAGCCCGCTCTACAACGCGCTGACGTCGTTCGCGCCCGGGCGGGCGGCGGTGGAGTGGGGGGCCGAGCGCTACCTCGCGCGGATGACGAAGCGCCTCGGGATCGAGCCCCGACCGGCCGTGCTGGCCTCGAACATCTATGCCCCGGCGCTGCTTTCGCGGCTTCCCAAGAAGCTGTTACTCTACGATTTCAACGACCACCCCCTGCAGTTCTCGGCCACGCCGCCGTGGGCGGAACCCTACCTGCGCCGCACACTGGCGCAGGCGCAGGGGGTGTTCGTCGTCTCGGAATACTACCGTCGCAAGCTGGCCTCGGAGACCGACCGCCCCTTGATCCTGCTCGGCAACGGCGTGGAGACGGCTCACTTCGAGCCGCCCCGGGCGACGCCGCCCGACCTGGCTGCGCTGCCCCGGCCGCGCCTCGGGTACGTGGGCCTGCTCTCGCATTTCCTCGACTTCGAGGTGCTGGAGACGCTGCGCCGGAACCGGCGCGGGGGCACGCTGGTATTGATAGGCCCCGGCTCACCCGCGACCCGCGATGCCGTGGCGGAGTTCAGCCGCCGCGACGGCGTTGCGCTCCTGGGCCCGAAGCCCTACGAGGACGTCCCCGCCTACATGCAGGGCCTGGACGTGGGGCTCATCCCGTTCCGAGCGAGCGATCCATACGTCCAGGGGATCAATCCCAACAAGGTCTACCAGTACCTGGCCGCCGGGCGGCCGGTGCTCACCACGCCGCTCCTGGACCTGGCCGCGTCGCCGCCGGACCTGCTGTTCGCGTCCGGCCACGCCGACTGGGAGCTGGCGCTCGACCGCGTGCTCGAGGCCGCACCCGATCCCGGGCGACGCCAGGCTCTGGCGCGACCGCACGACTGGGGCGCGCTCAGCGAGCAGATGGTGGCCGAGATCGAGCGGCGGCTCGCCGCCGCGTGAGCCGGGAGGCCACCTCATGAGCCGGCGCGTCGAGCCCGCGAAGCAGCCGCGGGGTTTCACGCTCACCACGCCCTGGGTCGCGGTGCTGCTCGCACTGCTGACGCTCGTGTTCTTCCACGACGTCTCGCTCGAGGGCCGCACGTTCGTGTCGCCGGACGCGACCGCACCGGCGGGCTTCGTGCGCATCGGCGAACACTCGCTGTGGAAGGAGCACGTCTACCCGCTGTGGAACCCGTTCGTGTTCCTCGGCATGCCGTCGTTCGGCTCGGGCGCCTACAACCCGCTCATCTATCCGCCGGACTGGCCGGTGGCGCTGCTGCAGAAAGCGCTGCCGTTGCCCGAGCTCACGTGGCTGCTCATCTACTACTTCCTCGCCGGGTTGTTCACCTACCTGCTCGCGCGCGAGTGGGGCGCGCGACCGGAAGGGGCGCTGATCGCCGCGGCGGCGTTCGTATTCCAGCCGAACCTGGTCGCGGTGGGCGCGCACGGGCACGGCAGCCAGCTCGTGGACTCGGCGTACCTGCCGCTCATGCTCTGGCTCGCCTCGCGCTGGCTGCGGAAGGGCTCGCTCGGCGAGCTGGGCTGGCTGGCGCTCGCCGGCGGCTTCCAGTTCCTGCGCGGGCACGTGCAGATCTGCTTCTACACCTGGATCGCGATCGCGTTGTACACGGTCGTCAAGCTGGCGATGGTCGCGCGGCAGCCGCAGGAGCTGGTGAAGGTCGCGATCCGCTCCGGGGCGCTGCTGGGCGCGGCGGCGCTCGCGTTCGGCATCGCCGGCCTCTACAACCTGCCGCTGCGCGACTACGCGCGCTATTCGATGCGCGGGTCGTCGGCGAACGGCGGCGCGCCGTTCGAGTACGCCACGTCGTGGAGCATGGCGTTCTACGAGCTGCCGAGCATCGTGTTCCCGAACTTCGTCGGCTTCGGCGGCCCCACGTACTGGGGCGCCATGCCGTTCACGGACTACCCGAACGGCTATGTCGGCGTGATCGTGCTGCTGCTCGCGGTCGTCGGCTTCGCGGCGGGCGGCGGCGGCGACCTGGCCGCGCGCATCTTCGCCGGGGCGCTGGCGCTGTTCGCGTTGCTCGTGTCGCTCGGGAAGCACTTCCCGCTCTACGGCTTCCTCTACGACTACCTGCCGATGTTCAACAAGTTCCGCATCCCGGTGATGGTGCTGGTGCTGTTCCAGCTCGCGATGGCGATGGCAGCGGCGTGGGGGTGGGGCCTGCTCGTGCGCGTGGGCGAGTCACGCGGGCGCTTCGACCTCGTGGACAAGCTGCTCGCCGGCGCCGCGGCGGCACTCGGCTTTCTCGGGCTGTTCGCGCTGTTCGGCGCCGAGTCGGCGCGCGGCGGCTACGTGAGCATGGCGCTCGCGCACCAGCCGCGGTTCAGCGCCGAGGCGGCGCGCGCTGCGTTCGCGGCGTTCACCGGCGACCTCGGCAAGGTGTCATTCCTGGGGCTGGTCATCGTCGGCATGACCTGGTTCACGCGGCGCGGGAAGTTCCCGGTGGCACTGGCCTCGGTCGCGGTGCTGGCGTTGCTGCTGGTCGAGCTGTGGCCGGTGAGCCGCGCGGTGATGCTGCCGACGATCGGCGACGCGCACGTGCGCGATCTCGACACCGGTCGCGACGACGTCGTCGAGTTCCTGGAGAAGGTGGCCCCGCCCGGGGAGGCGCGCGTATTCGCCCTGGAGCTGGACCTGGCCATGGACAACCGCATGGCCGGTTTCGGCATCTCGATGCTCGGCGGCCGCCATTCGGCGAAGACGAAGCTGTATCAGGACCTCGTGGACTCGAACTCGCTGATGCAGCTGCCGTGGCTGGCGCTCTTGAACTGCCGCTACTGGGTGTTCTCGCGGCCGGTGGCGGCCACGGACCTGCCGGCAGGCTGGTACCAGACGCTCAAGCTCGTGCACAGCAGCGAGGCCGGCGCCGTCTACGAATACGCCCTGACCCTGCCGCGCACCATGCTGCTCGGCGACTGGGCGATCGAGCCCGCGGGCCTCGCCGTGCTCGACTCGGTCACCGCGGTCGTCCACAACCCGGCGACGTTCACGTGGCTGGACCGCGACCCCGGCGTACCCGCCTCCGGCGGGTCCCCAGCTGGCGCCACCGAATCGGCGGGCCTGGCGCGGGTCACGCGTTACAAGCTGCACGAGGTGGAGGTGGACGTGAACGCCACCCGCCCGGCGGTGCTCCGGCTCGCCGACC
This sequence comes from Candidatus Methylomirabilota bacterium, assembly GCA_035606545.1. Taxonomy (GTDB): domain Bacteria; phylum Eisenbacteria; class RBG-16-71-46; order RBG-16-71-46; family RBG-16-71-46; genus JAIOPA01. The sequence continues at coordinate 2,571 of DATNFC010000093.1, read as the reverse complement.
TCTACTACCCGGACTGGAAGGTGTTCGTGGACGGCAAGCCCGAACGCCTGCTGCGCGCCGATCACGCGCTCCGCGCCGTGGCCGTGCCCGCGGGCCACCATACCGTGCTGTTCACGTACGAGTCGGGCGCGTTCAAGGCCGGCCTGTGGGTGTCGATCGTGTGCACGTTCCTGTCGCTCGCCCTGCTCGCCGTGGGCTTCTGGCTCGAGCGCCGCCCGGCGCCGCTCCTGACCGGCACCCCGGCGTCCGGGGCGTCGCCCTGATGGAGAAGCTGGTGATCGTGCCCACGTACAACGAGCGCGAGAACATCGACCCGCTGCTCGACCGCCTGCTGGGGCTGCCGTTCGGCCTCGATGTGCTCGTCGTCGACGACGGTTCCCCGGACGGGACCGCGGACCAGGTGAAGCAGTGGCAGGCGAAGACGCCACGCGTGCACCTGATCCAGCGACCGGGCAAGATGGGGCTGGGCTCGGCCTACCGCGACGGCTTCCGCTATGCGCTCGCGAACGGCGTCGAGTACGTGTTCGAGATGGATGCCGACTTCTCGCACGACCCGGCCGCGATCGGCGACTTCCTCGAGGCCGTGAAGGACGCCGACATCGTTCTGGGCTCGCGCTACCTGCACGGCGTCACCGTGGTCAATTGGCCGCTGTCGCGCCTGATCCTGTCCTTCTCCGCGAACCTTTACACGCGCATCATCACCGGGATGCCGGTCGTGGACGCGACCGGGGGCTTCAAGTGCTTCCGCCGGCGCGCGCTCGAGGGCATCCGCCTGGACCGCGTGCGCACCGAGGGCTACGGGTTCCAGATCGAGATGTCGTTCCGCGCCTGGAAGCGCGGGTTCCGGATCAAGGAGATCCCGATCGTGTTCGTGGACCGCCGCGCCGGCATCTCGAAGATGAACCGGCGCATCATCGCCGAGGCTGCGTGGTTGGTGTGGAAGCTCCGCTTACTGGACCTGTTCGGCCGCCTGGAGTAGTCGCATGTATCGTGTCGCACGCCTCGCCTTGATTCCTCTCACCGCCCTCTGCCTCCTGCCGCGAGCCGCGACGGCGCAGTTCGACAACCGTGCCTGGACCACGTACCTGCACCTCGCCACGGTCCACGACTTCGTCTGCCTGCGCGACACGGTGTGGATGGCGACCGGCGAGGCCGGTCTCGTGCGCTACATCCCGTCGACGGGCGACTGGACATCGACCACGCGCGAGCCGAGCGGGCTCGCCGGGAACAGTCTCCAGGCGCTCACGTTCGACCAGTCGGGCAACGCCTACGTCTCCGTGCCCGGCAAGGGCGTGAGCCGGCGGGCGACGAACGGGCGCTGGTCGCTGATCAACCAGTTCGACGGCCTGCCCTCGGACTCGGCGCTCGTGTTCCGGGCGCAGGGCGACACGGTGTGGATCGGCACCACGCGCGGGCTGGCGCTGTGGAACGGCAGCGCGATCGCCGGCTCGATCCCCGACCTCGGGACCCCGTCGCCGTTCGGCAGCGACCGCATCACCGGCATCGGCTTCACCGGCGACACCATGTTCGTGAGCACGCCGGTGGGGGTGTATTTCGCGCGCAAGTCGCAGCGCCTGGACCCGTGGACGCGGATCAACACCGGACTGCCGCTGAACCCGAACGTGACGAGCCTTGCCACTGATGGCCACACCATCACGGTCGTGGCCGACGGCGCGAACCCCGTCAACGGCTCGCGCCTGCTCACAAGCTTCACCTGGTTCCCGAGCCCGGGCGTGTGGGGGAGCGACTTCCCTTCGGCCAATCCGCTGGTGCGGCGCGTGCGCGACGAGCACGGCACGATCCTCAGCACCACGGCGGTCCTGCCCGCGGTCAACGGCGGCGTCTACAAGCGCCGCGGCCCGGGCGACTGGGAGCTGCTCGTGGGCTCGCCGCGCACGGACAACAACGACGACATCGGGCTCGAGGTCGGCATGGACCCGGACGGCGTCGTGTTCGCGTTCTCGCTCGGGACGCTCAAGACGAGCCCGAACTGGACCCCGATCACGCCGCCCGGCCCGGTCGGCAACCAGGCGTTCAACGTCTTCACAGCGAACGGCTCGACGTACGCGTGCTACGACGGTCAGGGCGTGGCCCGGCTGCGCGACGGCGTGTGGCGGAACTGGCCGGGGGGCGACATCTGCCTGGGGACGTGCGACACCACGTTCACGAGCTCGTCGTTCCCGACCGGGGCGCTCGTGGATCCGCTCGGCTACAAGTGGATCGGGATCTGGTCGGGACCGCTGGCGCGGTTCAACGACGAGATCGAGCCGCCGTTCTTCGACAACATCGTCTTCCAGAGCTCCAGCGGCGACACCGTGGGCCTGCACTCGTTCGTGTGGTCGGCCGCCGCGGACTCGAACGCGCGGGAGCAGGCCGGGCGCTGGTTCGGTCTCGACACGAACTGCCTCGGCTGTCCCGAGAAGAACCCGATCGGCATCGACGTCTACGACACGTCGGGCACGCTGCGGCGGAGCTTCCAGCCCGGCTACCCGGGGCTGCGAAGTGGCCAGGTGCGCGCGCTGGCCGTGGACCGGTTCAACACCATGTGGGTGGGCTACGCGAAGAACGGGA
>DATNFC010000092.1:0-8882 GCA_035606545.1 Candidatus Methylomirabilota bacterium | reverse complement strand
GCTGGCGCCCGGCCTGAACGACTGGACGCTGCGCGTGCTCGAGACGCCGGGCCATACGCGCGACTCGATCTCGCTCTGGCAGCCGAAGCGCAGGGCATTGTTCTGCGGTGACCTGCTCCCGGGCGGGCCCGGCAGCGTGGTGATCGACCCGCCGGACGGCGACATGCGTGCGTACCTCTCATCCCTCGAGCGCTGTGCATCGCTCGAACCGGTGACGCTGTTCCCCGCGCATGGCTCGCCGTCGGGCGCCGCCGTGCGACGCATCCGCGCGTTGATCGCGCACCGGTTGGAACGCGAGGGGAAAGTGCTCGCCGCGCTCGACGTGGGCCCGCGCCCGCTCGAGGACCTGGTGCCGCGTGTCTACGACGACACGCCGCGCGAGCTGTGGGGATGGGCGGAGCGCTCGCTGCTCGCGCACCTGGAGAAGCTCGAGCGCGAGGGTCGCGCCGAGCGCGCGGGCGAGGGCTGGCGCGCGAGCGCGCGCTGAGCGGACACGCGATGCCGTTCGTGATGGCCGTGCTGTCGTCGATGCTCTACGGCGTCGCCGACTTCCTCGGCGGCATGGGCTCGCGCCGCGCGCCCGCGGTGACCGTGACGGCGTGGTTCCAGGTCACCGGGTTGGCGTTCCTCGTCGCCTACGCCTGCTTCGCGCCGGGAGCGACCCGCGTGAGCGACCTGGGATGGGGCGCCGCCGCCGGTCTGACGGGCGGGGCGGGCGTGCTGCTGCTCTACCGCGCACTCGCGGGCGGCACCGTGAGCACCGCGGCGCCGCTCATCTCGATGATCGCGCTCACCGTTCCCGTGCTGGTGGGGCTGGGCATGGGTGAACGACCGGGCGTGCTGCCGCTCGCCGGCATCGGGCTGGGTGTGATCGCCGTGGCGTTGATCAGCGCGCACGGCGCGCCGGCCGAGGCCGGCAGCGCTTCTGCGGGAACAGGCGCTGGCCGCGCCGCGTCGCTGCTCCCCGCGGTCGCGAGCGGCGTGCTGATCGGGCTTTTCCTCGTCTGCCTCGGCCGTGTCGAGCGCGGCGCCAGCGCGTGGGCACTGGTCGCGGGGCGCGCCAGCGCGAGCATCCTCCTGTGGGTGATGGTGCTCGCGAGCCGCGCGACGTGGAAGCTCGCGGCCGCCGCGCGGCCGCCGATGCTCGGAGCCGCGGTGACAGACGTGTGCGCGAACGTGCTCTACCTGGTCGCGGTGCAGCGTGCGCCGCTGAGCCTCGTCGCGACGCTGGTCTCGCTGGCGCCGGCCACGACCGTGCTGCTCGCCCAGCTCGTGCTCCGCGAGCGGCTCGCCCCCGTGCAGAAGGTGGGCGTGGTCGTGGCGCTGGCCGCGGTGGTATTGCTCGCGCAGGGTTGAACGCAAGAGGCGCGCGCGTGCAGTGCACGTGCGCCATGGCATGGACCGCGCGGGAGGCGCACATGGAAGCCCTGATCTGGCTGGCGGCCGGCACGCTGTCGGGGTGGGCCGCAGGCAAACTCATGAAGGGCCGCGACTACGGCGTGTCCGGCAACATCATCCTCGGCATGCTCGGAAGCCTCGTCGGCGGCTGGGTGTTCGACGCGCTGGGGTTCGCGGGCCCACGGGACCTGTGGCGGCACGCGCTGGTGTCGCTGCTCGGCGCCATGCTGACGCTGGGCCTGGCGCGCCGGTTGCGGCCGGTGGCGCGGCAGACGCGCAAGGCGTTCGGCGAGGGCGGCACGATCGTGGATCTCGAGGCGGCGATCCGGAAGCTCGGGAACCTCGAGCGCGGCGCGTTGGATCGCGTGCTCAAGCGCGGACCCGCCCGCGACCTCAACGTCGAGTTCGCCGAGCGCATGACGTTCGGCCAGCGCGTCGCCGACAAGGTCGCGCAATTCGGCGGCAGCTGGACGTTCATCGGCACGTTCCTGCTGCTCATGGTGCTGTGGATGATCCTGAACGGGCAGCTGCAGAAACCATTCGATCCCTACCCGTTCATCCTCTTGAACCTCTGCCTGTCGTGCGTCGCGGCGCTGCAGGCGCCGGTCATCATGATGAGCCAGAACCGCCAGGCGGCGAAGGATCGACTCATGGCCACGAACGACTACGAGGTGAACCTCCGCTCCGAGGTGGCGCTCCAGACGCTGCACTCGCGCTTCGACGAGCTGCGCGAGCGCGACTGGTCCGAGCTGGTGAAGATGCAGCAACGCCAGATCGAGCTGCTCGAGGGCATCGTCAAGGAGCTGTCGGGGAAGGACGGCGGCACGCGGTGAACCGTCGCGAGCGCGGGCCGCGCCCGGGGCGGCCCGCCCCGGCGAAGGTCCCGGCTCCGGAAGCCACGCCGCCGCCACCTCTCGCGCGCGATCCCTGGGCGCTCGCCACCGCGCTCGCCGTGGTGCCGCTGCTCGTGCGCTGCTGGGGCGCCCCGCTCGGCGAGCCGGTCGCCGAGGACTTCGACTTCCTCCGCCGCTCGTTGTTCGGCGGCATGGGCACGCTGCTGGACGGCGGCGGCTCGTCCGCATTCTGGCGGCCGCTCGCGCACCAGGTCTATTACGCAGCGCTCGGGCCGCTCATCGTCACCCGGCCGCTCGCCGTGGCGATGTTCCACGTCCTGCTGCTGCTCGCGGGCTCGCTGCTCGTCTTTCGCGCGCTGCGCCCGCACCTGGGTGGTGCGGCGGCGTGCGTCGCGGCCACGTTCCCGATGCTCTCCGAGTCCACGCGCACGCTCGTGAGCTGGCCGAGCCAGTTCGTGGACGTGGGCCTCTATCTGTTCAGCGCCGTGGCGCTGCACGAGACGGCGCGGAGACGCCTGCCGACGGCGCTCGCGGGAACGCTGCTCGCTTTCCTTTGCAAGGAGCTGGCCGTGATCCCGGCGTTGCTCTTGCCCTGGTTCCCCGACGGTCGGCCGCGCGCGGAGCGCCGCCGCTGGGCAATCGCGTTCGGCGCGCTGCTCATCGCCTGGGCCACGGTCTACCTGGTGGTCCGCCGCGCCGCCGGGCTCCACCTTCCGCACGGGCTCGAGCAGGATACGCAGCTGCTGGCGTCACCGCTGCCCATGCGCATCTCCTGGGCGATCGGGGGCACACTTCGCGCGTTCATGAGCCTGCCGCTCGCGCACGGGCCGGCGGACGTGATCGCCATCGCGCTGGCGATCGGTGTGCTCGTCGCGTTCGTCCTGCGCCTCGCTGGCTCGCCCGAGCGGCGCGCACGCCTGCGGGCCCAGAGCGGGTGGATGGCATGGGGCGGCGCCTGGTTCGCCACCGGCGCGCTGGCGCTCACGCCCATCTTCCCGCTCTGGCAACCGAACCGCGCGCACTTCGCGAGCACCGGGGCCGGCATCACTGCCGCCGTCGCGCTCGAGGGGGCGCATCCGGCGCTCGCCGGCGCGCTCGTGCTCGGCCGCGGCGTGTTGCTGTTCGTGGCGCCGCCGGCAGCCTCCACGATCAGTGAAGACCCACCCGATGCCGGCGCGTTCATGGACTTCGCGAGGTTGACACGGCTCCAGCGCTTCATGGCGATCGTGCGCCGTGCGCTCCAGACCCAGTACCCGCGGCCCGCCACGCACACGCACGTGGTCGAGATGAATCTCCCGCGCGGACTCATGTACGCACTCGGCGGCGACCGCGCGGTGCAGGTGTGGTACCGCGACACCACGCTGACCATGATGAACTACACGCGCCTGAACCGGGATTCAACGCTGTCGATCGTGGCCGGCGTCCAGTACCAGTCGCTGGAGTCGACACCGATCGTCCTGCTCCCGCCCGAGGCCCTGCGCGCGCAGGACCGCGCCTACCGCCGCATCTTCGCGGGCCAGGTCGCCGCCGGCCTCGAGCCACTCGCGCTCGCGGATTCGCTCACTCCAGACCCACGCTACGAGCTCTTCCACGGCGACAACGCCGGCTATCGCGCGTTCGTGCTCCTGAAGCTCCGCCGCTATGAAGAAGCCGAAGCCGAGGCCCGCCGCGCACTGGTGCTGGTCCCAGACCAGGTCAACGGACTGAACGTGCTGGGCACGGTGCTCCTCATGCGTGGAGAACTCGATGCGGCGATGCAGCAGGCCGACCGCCTGATGCGACTCGAGCCGGACCTGCCCACCGCGCAACGGCTGCGTGCGGCGATCCTCGCACGGCAAGCCGCCGAACAACGGAAGTGACTCTCGTCCCCTGCTTTCCGCGCACGCGCGCGCGGTGATAAGGTCGCGTGACATCCCGGGCTCGTCACGGGTGACGGATCGTGCCGGAGGGACCTGATGCCGGTGGACGCGCGCAGGACACGCAGCGTGGAAGTGGGATCGGCCGGCGGTGCGGTCGCCCGGAGCGGGGCGAAGGGCACAATGAGAGGTCTTGGGGCCCCGCCCGGCCAGGATCGTGGCCACGGTCTCGGGGAGCCGTTCGGCAAGACGGAGCGCACCGACACGTGGTGGCTCCAGCCGCTGGTGCAGGGCGCGGCGCTGCTGCTGCTCGGCGCGTATGCCACCTGGGCGGCGTTCCAGGGCAACCACTACGAGTTCGGCAACTACCTGTCGCCGTTCTACTCGCCGCTCCTCAAGCCCAAGTGGTGGCCGCTGTCGCCGGCGCTGCTCGTGCTCGGCGCGCCGCTCGGATTCCGCGGCACCTGCTACTACTACCGCAAGGCCTATTACCGCGCGTTCTTCGCGGACCCGGTCGCGTGCGCGGTGGGTGAGCCGCGCGGCAGCGGCTACACGGGCGAGGCGAGCTTTCCGTTCGTGCTCCAGAACATCCACCGCTATCTGATCTACCTCGCGATCCCGATCCTGTTCTTCCTCTGGGTGGACATCGTGAAGGGCTTCATCTTCGACGGCCGCTTCGGGATCGGCATCGGCTCGTTCATGCTGCTCGCGAGCAACACGCTGCTGACGATGTACACGTTCTCCTGCCACTCGATCCGTCACCTGGTCGGCGGTCGCGTCGACTGCTTCTCCTGCGTCGTCGCCGGCGGGCCGCGGCACAAGGTGTGGCATGCGCAGAGCTGGCTGAACGAGCACCACATGGGCTGGGCGTGGTGGAGCCTGTTCTTCGTCTGCGCGGCGGACGCCTACGTGCGCGCCTGCTCCATGGGTCTCATCCACGACGTGAGGTTGATGTGAGCGAGCGCTACGAAACGCACGAGCACGATGTCATCGTCATCGGCGCCGGCGGCGCGGGGCTGCGCGCCGCGATCGAGGCCTCGGCGGCGGGCGTGTCGGTGGGGCTGGTGTGCAAGTCGCTGCTCGGGAAGGCGCACACGGTGATGGCCGAAGGCGGCGTCGCCGCCGCGCTGTCGCACGTCGACCCGCAGGACAGCTGGCAGACGCACTTCCAGGACACGATGAAGGGCGGCTCGTTCCTGAACCACTGGCGCATGGCGCAGCTCCACGCGCAGGAGGCACCCGACCGCGTGCGCGAGCTGGAGCATTGGGGCGCGCTGTTCGACCGCACGCCGGACGGCCGCATCCTCCAGCGCGCGTTCGGCGGCCACACGTGGAAGCGGCTCGCGCACGTCGGAGACCGCACCGGGCTGGAGATGATCCGCACGCTCCAGGACCGGGGCGTTCACTCCGGGCTCGACGTCTACATGGAGTGCACGGTGACGCGGCTGCTGAAGGATGGCGACAGGATCGCCGGCGCGCTGGCCTACTGGCGCGAGTCCGGCCGGTTCGTCGTGTTCCGCGCCAAGGCTGTCGTCATCGCCACCGGCGGCATCGGCAAGAGCTATCGCATCACCAGCAACTCGTGGGAGTACACCGGCGACGGCCAGGCGCTCGCCTACGACGCCGGCGCCGAGCTGATCGACATGGAGTTCGTGCAGTTCCATCCCACCGGCATGGTGTGGCCGCCGGGCGTGATGGGCCTGCTGGTCACGGAGGGCGTGCGCGGCGAGGGCGGCATTCTTCGCAACAGCAAGGGCGAGCGCTTCATGTGGAAGTACCTGCCGGAGGCGCGTCGCCACGAGTACGCCGAGAACGACGCCGAGGCGCGGCAGTGGGTCGAAGACGCGGTCGCCGGCCGGCAGGGCCAGTCGCGCCGGCCACCCGAGCTCTCGACCCGCGACAACGTCGCACGCGCGATCTACACCGAGGTGAAGGAGGGCCGCGGCTCGCCGCACGGCGGAGCGTTCCTCGACATCAGCTACCTGCCGGCCGACCGCGTGAAGCGGAAGCTCCCGAGCATGTACCACCAGTTCATGGAGCTGGCCGACGTCGACATCACGAAGGGGCCGATGGAGGTGGGGCCGACCACTCATTACATGATGGGCGGCCTGCGCGTGGACCCGGACTCGGCAGCGGCCACCGTGCCCGGGCTGTTCGCCGCGGGCGAGGCGGCGGCCGGCATGCACGGCGCCAACCGGCTCGGCGGTAACTCGCTCTCGGACCTGCTCGTCTTCGGCCGTCGCGCCGGCGCGGGTGCGGCGGCCTACGCGAAGAAGCTCGCGGGCGCGCCGCGCGTGAACGACGCCGAGGTCGAAGCCGAGGCGAGCGCGCTGCTCCAGCCGTTCGAGCGCACGTCGGGTGAGAGCCCCTATGAAGTGCACCGTGCGCTCCAGGACGTGATGGACCGGCTGGTCGGCATCTTCCGCATGCAGGCCGATCTCGAATCCGCGATCCAGCAGCTCCAGGGCCTGAAAGCCCGCGCCGCCGCCGTGCGCGCGGAAGGCACGCGCATGTTCAACCCCGGCTGGCACCTGGCGCGGGATCTCCACAACATGCTCACCGTGTCCGAGGCGATCGCGCGTTCGGCGCTGCTCCGGAAGGAGAGCCGAGGCGCCCACTCGCGGCTCGACTTCACCGCGCTCGACCCGGCCCTGGGGCAGGTCAACCACTGCGTGACGCGCGGGCCCTCGGGAATGCAGGTCGCTGCGACGCCGCTGCCGCAGATGCCGGCGGAGCTGAAGGCGCTGTTCGACGCGAAGCCGGCCGCGAAACAGGAGGTGGCGCGATGAGCAGCAGCGCAACGGCGAACGGGACGGGCCGCGAAGCCGTCGTCCGCGTGTTCCGCGGCGACAAGAGCGGCGGCCAGGAGGTCGAGTACCGCGTCCCCATCGAGCCCGGCATGGTGGTGCTCGACGCCATTCACTGGATCCAGGCGCATCGCGCTCCGGATCTTGCGGTGAGGTGGAACTGCAAGGCGGCCAAATGCGGCTCGTGCAGCGCCGAGGTGAACGGCAAGCCCTCGCTCATGTGCAAGACGCGCATGGACCACTTCGCCGCGGGCGAGGCGGTGAGCGTGCGGCCGATGAAGACGTTCCCGCTCATCCGCGACCTGGTGACCGACGTGTCGTGGAACTTCGAGGTGAACAAGCGCATCGCACCGTTCAAGCCGCGCGAGGGCGCGGAGTTGAAGTGGAAGCAGTCCGACGTGGACCGCGTCCAGGAATTCCGCAAGTGCATCGAGTGCTTCCTGTGCCAGGACGTGTGCCATGTGCTGCGCGCCCACGAGCTCAAGCACAAGTTCGCGGGGCCGAGGTTCTTCGTCCGCGTCGCCGCGCTGGAGATGCACCCGATCGACGGCGAGGACCGCACGAAGTTCCTCAAGGAGACCGCCGGGTTGGGCCTGTGCAACATCACCAAGTGCTGCACCGAGGTCTGCCCGGAGGGGATCCACATCACGGACAACGCCATCATCCCGCTTAAAGAAAGGGTCGTGGACCGGCACTACGACTTCCTGCGCCTGATCTGGAACAAACTCCGCGGCAAGCCCAGCGACGCCGTCTGATCCCCGGCGGGAGACGGTCCGCCCGGCCGCGGGCCGTCAGGAGGAGGCCCGATGTCCCAGCCCACCGCATGCATCCGCTGCAAAGGCAATGATCTGGCCGAGGCGACGTTCGCCGGCGCGGCGGGACTCCGGCTCGTCGTGGACGAAGAACACTCGAGTCCCGTGACGGCTCGTGTGTGCCTGGCCTGCGGCGCCGTGCTCCTCACCGCGTCGGAGCCTGGTTCACTCCGCGTGAAGCATCTGCCCGAGCGTCACGTGCAGGAGTCCGACTTCTGAAAAATCCGTAGCGCGACACACTTCTTACCCGTCGCTCGGTGATTTGCCGTTGACCGCGTCGAGTCTCCGCCGTAGCGTGCCGTACGGAGAAGTTCGTCGGCCACGGAGGCCATCGTGAAGGCCCTGCGCGACTCCAGCCGCTTCGAAGACATCGCCCGCCGCGGGTTCATCGCTGCGGGCGTTTCCATTCGCAGCGGCGCGAGTGGAACGACATCTTCCGTCGAGCGCGCCGGGCTCGCGTGCCGGAACTGAGCGGAGCCAGCGTGCCGTGAGCACAGGACGGGTTCGCACGGACGATGCGCCGCGACCCCTGAGCGCCACGGAGGAACGCTGGCTGCGAGAGCAACTGCTCCGGCGGCGAGCATCGAGTGACGTCGCGGCACGGCCAGCGACGGCAAAGAAGGAGGCCTCGAGCATGATCGAGAGGCCAGCATCCGCGGGGGCGAGCGTCGCCCCGGCAGGTGCCGAGCACGACGAGGTGGCGCAGGCCACCGCGGCGCCGGTGGTGAGCGCGACGCCCGAGGCGGGGCGCACGCCGGCCGTATGGGCGGGCATCGGTCCCGACCCCGCGCTGGCGCCGCCCGCGCCGCCCAGGCTCGCGGAACGCCCGGGCACACGGCTCGGGCACACGAGCCCACGATCCGGCGCGCGCGGCACGCAGCGCGCCACGACGAAGGTGGAAGGCATGACGTACCGAGTGGTTTTCGCCTGCTGTTTTGGGGCGACGGACACCCCGACGAAGTAAATGCCGTTCACATAGAGGTCGGGGTCAACACGGGAGGTTCGGTCCAGGCCCGACAGGCACGCCCCGAGGCACTTGCGACCAGGGCCGGTCGTCCCTAAGGAAGGGAGGTGACTCTTACATGGCACGCTTCCGCATTCACGACTTGAACGCGATCGAGCGTACGCCCACCTCACCGGGGTCCCTGCGTAACA
>DATNFC010000091.1:0-2590 GCA_035606545.1 Candidatus Methylomirabilota bacterium | reverse complement strand
CACGTCGGGACGGGTCTCCTGCAGGAGCTCGATGCCGCGCTTGCCGTTTTCGGCGTAGGCGACGTTCATCTTGTGCCGCTCGAGCACGCTGGTGATGGCGAAGATGTTGCGGACGTCGTCGTCGACGACGAGCACGTTGCGGTCGGCGAGCTGCGGGTCGCTCTTGGCGAGCCGGCGCAGCACGCGCTGCTTGCGCTCGGGCAGGTTGGCCTCGACGCGGTGCAGGAACAGCGCGGTCTCGTCGAGCAGCCGCTCCATGGTGGTGACGTCCTTGATGATCACGGTCTGCGCGAGGCCGTGCAGCCGCTGCTTGTCCTCGTCGGTCAGCTCGCGGCCGGTGTAGACGATCACCGGCAGCCGGCGGTGCCGCGGGTCGGCCTTGATGCGCTCGATCAGCTCGAAGCCGGACATGCCGGGCAGCCGCAGGTCCATCACGACGCAGTCGTAGTTCTGCTCCTCCAGGCTCTCGAGCGCGTTCTCGCCCGAGGCCACGCTGGTGGTCGCGACGTCGCCGTCGCCGATCAGGTCGGCGATCGCCTGGCTCTGCGTGGGGTCGTCCTCGACGACGAGCAGGTTCTTGACCCGCTTCTCGACGAACTTGTGGATCTCGGACAGCCCGGCCTGCAGGCCCTCGACGGTGACCGGCTTCTGCAGGAAGCCGAGCGCGCCGTACTGCAGGCTGCGGCGCTCCTCGTCGAGCCCCGAGATCACGTGGACCGGGATGTGGCGGGTCGCCGGATCGTGCTTGAGTCGATCGAGCAGGACCCAGCCGTCGATGTCGGGCAGCCGGAGGTCGAGCGTGATCGCATCGGGCTTGACCGCGCGCGCGAGCTCGAGCGCCTGGGAGCCCGAGGTCGCGGCCACGCCCTTGAAGCCGGACTGCCGGCCCATCTCGAGCAGGGTCGCTGCGAACGTCAGATCGTCCTCGATCACGAGCAGCACGCGGTCGCCGGGCTCGAGGTTCTCGTAGTCGTCGGGCACCGAGCGCGCGAGCGGCGGCGCCGGGGTCTCGCGTACCGTGCCCTCGGGCTCCGCGGGCGCGGGGACGACCGGCGCCAGGGGACGCACGATCGCATACTCGCTCGCGGCGGGCGCCACCAGCGTGGTTCGCCGCGGCTCGCGGCGCTGCGCGTCGTACACCGCGGGCAGGAACAGCGTGAACGTGCTGCCCACGCCGACGGCGCTCTCGACGCGCAGCTCGCCGCCGAGCAGGCCGGCGATCTCGCGCGAGATCGACAGGCCGAGCCCGGTCCCGCCGTACTTGCGGTTGGTCGAGCCGTCGGCCTGCTGGAACGCCTCGAAGATCAGGCGCTGCTTGTCCTTGGGGATGCCGATGCCGGAGTCCGCCACCGCGAACGCCAGGACGTCGGGCGCGGCGCGGTAGACCCGCAGCTTGACCTTGCCGCGCTCCGTGAACTTGAGCGCGTTCGACAGTAGATTTCGCAGCACCTGGCGCAGCCGCATGTCGTCGGTGTCGATCGATGGCGGCAGCCCGGGGTCGAGCTCGACGGTGAACGTCAGGCCCTTCTCCTCGGCGACCTGGCGGAACGTCTGGTCGACATAGTCGCGCAGGTTGCCGAACCGGACCGGCGAGATCTCGACCGCCATGGTGCCCGACTCGATCTTCGCGAGGTCGAGGATCTCGTTGATCAGCGTCATGAGATCCGTACCGGCCTGGCGGATCGTGTCGGCGTAGCGGATCTGCTTGTCGGTCAGGTTGCCCTCGATGTTGTCGGCGAGCTGACGCGACAGGATGAGCAGCGAGTTGAGCGGCGTGCGCAGCTCGTGCGACATGTTGGCGAGGAACTGCGACTTGTACTTCGAGGTCAGCGCGAGCTGCTCGGCCTTCTCCTCGAGCTCCTGGCGGGCGAGCTCGACCTGCTTGTTCTTGCGCTCGACCTCGGCCTTCTGCTCGGTGAGCTGGACCGCCTTCTCCTCGAGCTCCTCGTTGGTCTGCTGCAGCTCGTTCTGCTGGTTGCGCAGCTCGTCGGTGAGGTTCTGCGACTGGCGGAGCAGCTCGTCGGTGCGCATCGTCGCCTCGATCGTCGCGATCACGATGCCGAGCGACTCGAGCATCTGGTCGAGGAACGCGAGCTGGATGCCCGAGAACCGCTCGAACGACGCCAGCTCGATCACGCCCTTGACCTCGCCCTCGAACAGGATCGGCACGACGACGATCGCGTGCGGCGGCGCCTCACCGAGCGCCGACGAGATCTGGATGTAGTCCGACGGCACCTTCGACAGCACGATGCGCTTGCCCTCGAGCGCGGCCTGGCCGACCAGGCCCTGGCCGAACCGCCACACGTTCGAGACCGCCTTGCGCTCCTGGTACGCGTACGACGCGAACAGCTTGAGCAGCGGGCCAGCGTCGTCGTTCTCGGTCATGTAGAACGCGCCGTGGTGCGCGTTGACCAGCGGCGCCAGCTCGTTGAGGATCTGGCGCGCGACGGTGAGCAGATCGCGCTGGCCCTGCAGCATGCGGGTGAACCGCGCGACGTTGGTCTTGAGCCAGTCCTGCTCCTGGTTGACCTTGGTGGTCTCCGCGAGCGTGCGGATCATCTGGTTGACGGTGTCCTTGAGCTGCGCGATC
>DATNFC010000090.1:0-6983 GCA_035606545.1 Candidatus Methylomirabilota bacterium | reverse complement strand
CTCGGTGCCCACCTCGCGCGCCACGCGCGTCACCTCGGACGCGAACGCGTTCAGCTGGTCGACCATGGTGTTCGTGGTGTTCTTGAGCTCGAGGATCTCGCCCTTCACGTCCACGGTGATCTTGCGCGACAGGTCGCCGCGCGCCACGGCCGTCGTCACCTCGGCGATGTTGCGCACCTGAGAGGTCAGGTTGCTGGCCATGGAGTTGACGTTGTCGGTGAGGCCCTTCCACGTGCCGGCCACGCCCTGCACCTGCGCCTGGCCGCCCAGCTTGCCCTCGGTGCCCACCTCGCGCGCGACGCGGGTGACCTCACCCGCGAACGCGTTGAGCTGGTCCACCATGGTGTTGATGGTCTCCTTCAACTGCAGGATCTCGCCGCTCACGTTGACGGTGATCTTCTTCGACAGGTCGCCGTTCGCGATCGCCGTGGACACCTCGGCGATGTTGCGCACCTGCGAGGTGAGGTTGCTGGCCATGAAGTTGACGTTGTCGGTGAGGTCTTTCCATGTGCCGGCGACGCCAGGCACCAGCGCCTGGCCGCCGAGCTTGCCCTCGGTACCGACTTCGCGCGCCACGCGCGTCACCTCGCCTGCGAACGAGTTCAGCTGATCGACCATGGTGTTGATCGTGTTCTTGAGCTCGAGGATCTCGCCCTTCACGTCCACGGTGATCTTGCGCGACAGGTCGCCGCGGGCCACGGCCGTCGTCACCTCGGCGATGTTGCGCACCTGCGAGGTGAGGTTGTTCGCCATCGAGTTGACGCTGTCGGTGAGGTCCTTCCATGTGCCGGCGACGCCGGGCACCAGCGCCTGTCCGCCCAGGCGGCCGTCGGTACCCACCTCGCGCGCCACGCGCGTCACCTCGGAGGCGAACGAGCGCAGCTGGTCCACCATGGTGTTGATGGCTTCCTTGAGCTGAAGGATCTCGCCGCGCACGTCCACGGTGATCTTCTTCGACAGGTCGCCGCTCGCCACGGCGATCGTCACCTCGGCGATGTTGCGCACCTGCGCGGTGAGGTTGTTCGCCATCGAGTTGACGCTGTCGGTGAGGTCCTTCCACGTGCCGGCGACGCCGGGCACAACCGCCTGGCCGCCCAGCTTGCCGTCGGAGCCCACCTCGCGGACGACGCGCGTCACCTCGGCGGTGAACACGGCGAGCTGCTGGATCATCTTGTTCACGATGGTCGCGGAGCGCAGGAACTCGCCCTTGAGCGGCCGGCCGTCGACGTCGAGGCGCACGCTCGTGAGCAGGTCGCCGCGCGCCACGGCGGAGATCGCGCTCTGCACCTCGCGCGTCGGCCAGATCAGGTCCTCGATTAGGCCGTTGATGGACTGCTCCATCTCACCCCAGGCACCGCCGGAGCGGTTGAGCGTGAAGCGGTGGCGCGTGCGTCCCTCGTGGCCGACGACGCGGCCGACGCGCTCCAGCTCGAGCGCCATGGTGAGGTTCGAGGCGACGATGTCGTTGAACGTGTCCGCGATCTTGCCCGCGAGACCGGTGCGGTCGCCGGGCAGTCGGGCGGAAAAGTCCCCGTTGCGCACGGCTTCGAGAGCCGCCAGCAGCTCGTGGGGGTCGAGCAGCGTCTCGCGCGGCTGGGAGTTGGCGCGGAGATCGGGCGTGGCCGTCTCGGGAGGGTTCATCGCCATCCTCTGCAGGCGGCACTCGACGCACGCGGCAGCAGAGGCGGCCGCGATCCGGTGCGGATCGGCGCGAGCACCAGTTCGGGTTCAGCAAGACTGAGGTAAACCCGCGGTCGCGGAGGGGCAGGGGGCGACCGAACGGACTCGTGCTTCCGAGCGTCGGCGGCCGGTTCCGGCGAGGCCCGCTGTCGCGTGTTCCCTCTTCCTTCATGTGCGCTGCGGCCAGTCCGTATCGTAGCCCGCGAGGGCTCGGGAGCCAAGAAGACTCTATTACCGCGGCGTCACGGACTCCCGCACGGCGCAGGGTGCGTCAGACCTGCGTCTCAACGTGTAGGTCAGGTCCTCGCCCTGCGGCTGATATCCCGCCACCCCGGCATCCCAGCGCAGGACCGATTCGCCCCCGGGCAGCCGCTCCGCGATGCCGACGACGTCGTAGCACCGGCGCAGGTAGTGGTCGGCCCAGGTGAGGATGCGCCGGTCAGAGTCTGGCCGCGGGAGCCACGACGTGCGTGACCTCACGAACACGACGAACAGGGGATGCGCGGACTCGATCTCGCGGATCATCTCGTCCTGCATCCGCGGCGCCAACGGCTGGGGCTCCATGAGCGGGTACATGTAGATGTAGCCGGTGGCCGATCGCCGCCGCGCGTAGAAGTAGATCTCCGGCTCCGAGCCGATCACCGCGATCCGGTCCGCGGCGCTCGTCCGCTGCTCGATGTAGCGCGCGATCGCCGGCGCCTCGACGAACGGGTTCCGGCCGTAGCGCGAGCGGGTGAGGTCCTCGCCGGTCATTGCGAACAGGTAGTCACGCTCGGGAACGACATAGGCGAGGAGCGCCGCGACGAACACGGCCATCGCGACCGCCGTGCCGGCCGTCGCCGTGAGGCGCGACGCGCAGAGCCGCTGAAGAGAGACGACGCCCACGCCCGCCAGCAGCGCGAGCGCGGGCAGCATGACGATGAAATAGTGCGCGCGGAAGTAGAACCCCGGGCACGTGGCGAGGAACGACGCGACCAGGAACGCGCACGCGAACGTGCGCGTCTCTCGTCGCCACGGCACGAGCCACAAGCCGGCGAGCCCGAGCGCTGCGATCGCCCATAGCGCCCAGGTCGTGACCGTGACCGTGCGCAGGCCCGAGGCCAACGCGGGCAGCGCGCCCGACCACGGCACCTCGGTCGCGTACGCGCGCGCGTACTGGATCGTCCACAACGAGAATCGTCCGAGCACACCCTGCGCGGCGAGTCGCGCACACAGGACAGCGAACGGTGCCAGCGCCCCGAGCGCGAGCATGCCGGCTCGGCGCAGCTTTGCGGCGAGCGGCGCCGGTTCGCTACCCGGATCGCGCCAGAGCACGAGGCCCATGCCGAGCGCCACGAACACCGCCGCGTGCTGCTTCATCAACACGCTCGTGCCGAGCAGGACACCGGCGACGAGGAACGTCATCGGCCGCCTGGAGTCCACGCCGCGGTCGAGGAGGAGCAGTCCCGCGATCGCCGGCAGGATCACGAAGTGTGTCGCGTGCGCGAACGGGCCCATGATCCAGCGGTCGAGCGAGAGCACCGCAAACGCGATGGCCGCGATCAGTGCCGCGCGCTCGCCGGTCAGCCGGCGCGCGAGGAAGAAGAGCGCGAGCGTGGTGCAGGCGTTCGTTATCAGCAGCCCGATGTGGATGGCCCACGCGGTGTGGCCGAACAGCGCGAGCATCACGCTGTAAACGTAGTAGGTGCCCGGAAACTTCATGTTGTAGGCGAGCTGATAGGGCGCAACCCCTTGCAGCAGAAGCTGTCCCGCATAGCCGTACTCGCCCTCGTCGCGCTCCAGCGGCGCGCCCGCGAGGCGCAGGCGCACGAGTGCCACGCACACGAGCAGCACGCCCAGGGCCGCGGCGCTGAACCCACGCGGGATGCGGTCCTGCTCGGGCGATGCCGCAGGCGCGCTCGCGCGAGGCGCCTGCTGACGCGGATCAGCTGCCTTCTGCGCATGTGTCCGCGTCCGCGCCATGCGCCCCGGTCAGCCCAGCGTCGCCAGCCGCTCCTCGACCAGCGCGCTCGTGCTGTCGAGCCGCGTCAGCTTGAGCTTCTGCTGGCTGTGGAGCGCCATCCGCAGCAGGCTCGCGACCTCGTGGAGCGTCGCGCGCGCGCGCAGTCGCTGCACGTCCTCGGCGCCGAGTGTCATCGCCGCGGCGTAATCGTCGAGGAAGCGGTCGCAGAGCTCGTTCTCGAGCGAGGGCGACACCGATGCGTCGCGCTCGTTCTTCCGCGCCTGCGTGCGCAGGTAGGCGAAGAACTGGCCCAGGTCGAGCGCCGGCTCCGCCTGGCAGACGTTGTCCAGGTCCACGAGGCCGACCGCGTCGCCGTTGAAAAACACCTGCGCGTACTTGAAGTCGCCGTGGCAGAGCTTCGCCGGCACGGGCGCGATGCTCTTCGCCGGCTCCGTGAGCCGCGCCAGCCAGCCGGCCGCGCGATCGGCGAACTCGGGCGAGAACACGCGCGTGATCCCCACCTCGTTCTCGAGGTCCGCGAGCCGGTCGGCCAGTGTGCGCGGTTTGCCGATCGGCAGGCGTGAGCCGTGAAACGCGGCGGCGACGCGGACGCAGCGCGACAACATGTCTTCCAGCGTGGCACCTTCCGTTGCCGGCTTGCCCTTCAACCGCCGGCGGAGCGCGGTGCCGACCTTTGCCTCGCCGGGAACCTCCTCCAACAGCGCCAGGCCCAGCTCCGGCCGCCAGCCGAGAGAGCGCGGGATCGCGATCCGGTCGCCGTCGAGCTGGCGCTCGAAGTGCGCACGCAGCTTCGCCAGCGTGTCGCCGTAGAGCACCGCGTCGCCGCGCGGCGTAAGCTTGCCGTAGAGCACGATCTGCTCCGGCCAGCCGAGCCGCCGCGGGCGGCCGCTGATCGTGTAGCGCAGCACACAACGGCTCCGCCGGCGGTAGCTGACGAGGTCCACCTTGCAGCGCTCGACCAGGAGCCGCGAGGAGACGAGCCGGGCGATGACGCCGGTCATGTGCCGCGGGTCGGTGGCCGGCACCAGCGACGGCAGCTCGCCGTCCAGGGGCCACACGTGCACCACCATGTGCAGCGGCTCGATCACCGCCGCCGGCGCCGCGAACGTCGCCAGATCGGCGCGCTTGCGCACGAGCTCTGCGAGCGGGGCGAGCTTCCGGGACATGTAGGTGGCGCAGCTCGCGCGGTCGGGGAACACGCGACCGACCACGATCGGGTCCATCAGCTCGCCGTCCGCGGCGTCCTTCACCCGGCACTCGTACTGCAGCGTGCAGCCCTCGCCGGCGAGGAACAGCGGCCGGTCGGGCTCGCAGCGCTCGAGCGTCCAGCGCGAGCCCTCGCCGAACAGCGCGGACTGGAGATGGCCGCGCATGGCGGCCTCGTCGAACGCGGTCTCGAGGCCGGGGAGCTCGCGGAGCAGGTGGGCAGGGAGCGACATGGAAGCCGGCAGTGTACCCGCACGACCACGCCGGCGTCGCGAAAAAGCGGCGTTCGCGGCCGGAGGCGTCAGCTCACGCCCAGTGCAGGCCCTCGCTCGAAAGCGGGAGCGTACGCACACGCTTGCCGGAGGCGGCGAAGATCGCGTTGCAGAGCGCCGGGATCACGGCGGCAGCGCGGGCTCGCCCAGGCCCGTGGGGGAGTGGTCTGTCTTCAGGAACTCCACTTCGACCGGCGGCGCCTGGGCATGTCGGAGCAGCGCGTAGTCGGTGAAGTTCGACTGCTGGGTGCGGCCCTTGTCGATCGTGATCGCCTGGCCCATGGCCTGGCTCAAGCCCTCGAGCGCCGCGCCCTGCGCCTCGTTCTCGGCGTGCAGCGGGTTGATGATCGTGCCCCCGATGTCGCCCACCACCCAGATCCGGTTCACCTTCACCGCGTCCGCGGCGACGCTGGCCTCGACGGCCTCGGCGAAGTAGCCGAGGTGGCTGTAGTGGAACGCCACGCCGAGGCCGGTCCCCTGGGGGAGCTTCCGCTTGCCCCAGCCGCAGCGGTCGGCCACGCGCTCCAGCACCGCGCGCATGCGGCCGGCATCGTAGGCCGCCTTGCCATCGGGCTCGCTCACCACGCGCGGCTCGCCGAGGAGATCGAGGCGGAAGCGCACGGCATCCTTGCCGGCCGCGTGCGCCAGCTCATCGATGAATGATTGGAAGACGAACGCCAGCCCGTTGCTGCCCGGCGCGCGCAGAGCCCCGGTGGGCACGAGCGGCGGGAGCACCGAGGTGCCCAGCTCGAAGTTCGGCACGAAGCGGGACGGGAACTCGGTGGGCTGGATGCCCGAGGAGGGCGCGAAGCGCTCGCCCTCGCCGAACGTGACGAAGTGGTTGCGCCAGGCCACCACCCGGCCCTCGGCGTCGACCCCGGCCTCGAGGTGGTGGAACCCGGCGGGGCGGTAGAAGTCGTGGCGCACGTCGTCCTCTCGCGTCCACAGCAGCTTCACCGGCGTGCCCGGCACCTGCTTCGCGATCGCTGCCGCCTCGACCATGTAGTCGTTCGAGAGCCGGCGGCCGAACCCGCCGCCGGCGCGCACCAGGTGGATCGTGATGTCCTTCCCATCCATGCCGAGTGTCTTCGCCACCAGCTCGCGGCCCGGCTGCGGCGTCTGCGTCGTGGACCACAGCTCGAGCTTCCCGCCGTCGAAGCGCGCGGTGCAGTTCTGCGGCTCGAGCGTGGCGTGGGAGAGGAACGGATAGGTGTACGAGGCCTTCACGATCTTCGCGGCGAACGTGAGCGCCCTGAGCACGTCGCCGTCCTTGCGCAGCGAGCGCGCGGGTGTCGCGTCGGCCAGCTCGGCGGCGTGCTTCGCGATCTCCTCGCTCGACACGTCTGCGGCCCGGCCCTCGTCCCAACGCACCTCGAGCTTCTCGCGCGCGCTCTTCGCCGCCCACCACGTGTCGGCCACGACCGCGACGCCGTCCAGGAGGCCGTTCAACTCCGGGCCGCCGGCCTTCACCACGAACGCCTGCTTCACCCCGGGTTGGGCTTTCACCACGTCGAGGTTGGCCGAGACCACCTCGCCGCCGAACACGGGGCACTTCTCGAACACCGCGTAGAGCATGCCGGGGAGCCGCACGTCGATGCCGTAGAGCGGTCGGCCGGTGACGATCGCCGGCGTGTCGACGCCGGGCTGCGGCGTGCCGATGATCGTGTAATCATTCGGGTCCTTGAGCGTCACCGACTGGAGGTCGGGCGTGGGCAGCGTCGCGGCCTTCGCGGCGAGCTTGCCGTAGTCCAACTTCCGCCCGCTCGGCGCGTGCGTCACGGTGCCGGCGGCCGCGCTGCACTCGGATTCGGGCACGCTCCACGTCGCCGCCGCCGCCGCGACCAGCATCTGCCGGCCGGCCG
>DATNFC010000089.1:0-3236 GCA_035606545.1 Candidatus Methylomirabilota bacterium | reverse complement strand
CCGCCCGACACTCTCGAAGCGCACCTCGACGCCCTTCTCACGCTTGGCGCTCGCGCTGACCACGACGAGGAGGATGAGGGCAACCGCGCCCCCGGCACCCAGCAGTACTTTGTTCCGCTTGGACATGTTCGCTCGTTTCCTGTTGGTTAGCGCAACGACCGGCCGACCGCCGCTTCGAGCGCGGACAAGGCCTTATGGTAATCGTAAATCGCGTTCACATAGTCGCTTTCGGCGCGCAGCGACGCTACCTGCGCGTCGAGCAGCTCGAAGAACGTGCCCGAACCCACGCGATAGCGTTCGGTGGCGAGCTGCAGCTGCTCCCGCGCCGCCGTGCGGTTCGTGTCTTGGAGACCGGTGGTGCGGAACGCGGTCTGCAGCGTCAGAAACGCCTGGCTGACTTCCGTCTGCACGGCCAGGCCGCGGGCCCGCACGGCTTCCTCCATGTCGCCGTGCTGCGCCCGCGCTTCCGAGATCCGCTGCGTCCGCGAGAAGTTCGTAAAGATCGGCAGCGAGATGGACAAGCGCGCCTGAAACGGCTGCCGCGTGAAGTTGAACGGGAAGACCGAATTCTGGGCGCGCAGCGCGCCCTCGTCCCTGACTGGGTCCCACTGCACACCCGTGCAGCCGCGCGGCGAGAGGCCCGCGCCCGTGCGAACGGAATCGGCCGAGAGGCACGCGCCATATTGGGCGTTCGCGGCGAACTGTCCGCTCCGGATCAGGGGCTCGACGTCGGTGAACTGTTGCGTGAACCCCGACCAACCCGCCGACAGCGATACCGAGGGGCCGTACGTGGACGTCGCCGCCCGCACGCCCCACGCTGCCGCGCGCTCGCGCGCGCGCAGCGCCTTGAGCGCCGGGTTCTGCTGCTCCGCCATCGTCAATAGGTCCGGCAGCTGCCACGCCGGCGTCTGCACCGCGAACGTGTCGGTGAGCTGGACCATGGCGATGTCGATCGGCGGCGTCACACCCATCTGCTCGAACAGCCGCAGTTTCTCGATCTTGACCGCCGTCTCCGCGCGGAGCAACGCGACTTCCGCCTGACCGCGCGCCACCTGCGCTTGACGGACGTCGATCAGCGTCGCCTGCCCGACACCGAAACGGGCCTGCGCGAGTTTCAGGAACTCTTCGTTCCGCGTCACGGTACGGCGTGCCACCTCGGCCTGGTCGCGGGTCTGGAGCACCGTGAGGTACTGCTGCGTGATGCCGGTGACGAGGGCGTTCGCCGCCCCGGCGATGTCTTCGTCCACGGCGTGCCGCTGCGCCCTCGCGAGTAACGGTTGAAACACCGTCGTGCCGGACCACTGCCATGACAGGCTCAGGTCGTAGAATGAGGAAACGGTCGAGACGCTCTGCGTGAAGCTCGATGAGAGGAACGTCTGCGAACCGGCGCCCGTGTAACTCATCCCGGCCGCCGTCGTGACGTTGGGGACGAACCAGCTCGTAAAGGCACCGCGCACGCCCCACGCAGCGGGACCGCGGTTGTTCAACATCTGTCGATAAGCGGGATTCTGGTCTCGCGCGATGGCAATGGCGTCCGCAAGCGACAACGCCGCCGGAGCAGTCTGCTGCGCGCCCGCGACAACCGGGCCGAGCAGGAGTCCGGCGGTGAGCAGCACGTGTCTCATGGGCATCCTTGGAGAATAAGGTCGTGGGGTCGAAGCCCATACGCGCGGCGTCCGGGCTGGGTTTCGACCTGCGACACGTGCCGTGCGGATGTTCGGAAACTTGACAGGAACCTAATCGGCGGTGCAAAGCGGGGTCAACCGCCAGCGGCGCGCTCCGCGGTGAGCCGACGCGACGGGATTTCCACCTTCAGGAGGCGCGCGTTCGCATCGATCCAAAGGTGTACGACCTGATTGGGGCCTCCGGTGACCGTGATGTGTCGCAACGTCATCGGGCCGCGGTTCAACGTGGTCAGGGCGAGGCCCTGGTCCTGGACCTCGACCGTCTCGCGACGCAGCCCGCGGGGCACGATCGCCGTGAGTTGGCTCGGTTCGGCGGCGGCCCGCCAGGCGGCGAACAGGTACAACGCGAAGACCGAGTCGTCGAGCACGACGGGGCGCCCACCGGCCGGGAACTCGCGTGCCCGCTCGGTGGCCCGCGCGACGAAGCGCACGGTGAACCGGCCACGACCCAGCTCGCCCAGGATCCGCACCGGTTGGCGGGGGTCCGCGACGTCGTATTGGAGCGTGGCGGGCAGCGTGTCGGCGCTGACGTCGAGGATGGGGGCCAGCACCACGACGGGCCGCGTGCGGTCGTACCGGATCGTGGTGGCGAGCGTCCACCCGACGCCGCCGCGCGCCAGCCGGCCGTGCACCAGCCGGAACGACTCGCGCGCCACCTCGAGCGTGTCCTCCCGCACCACGAACGTGCCCTCATCGAGCGGCGTCGCCTGCAGCATCGCCAGTGCCAGGAGCCACCCCGTCATGCGGCCGTCGCTCCGAGAACTCGCGTGGCGAGGCACTCATAGATCATCTTGTAGAGCCGCGCGCCCTTCTCGGCCGAGGCGAGCGTGGGCCGGCCGAGCGACCCGGGTGACAGGGCCGGGAGTGAGCCGGTGGCGCCGCGGCGGTAGCGGGCCCGCTGCCGGCCGGAAAGGACGAAGTCCTGCGCGAGCGGCATCTGCACGAGCTGCGGCGCGAGGTGCAATAGCAGCGACGTATCGAGCTCGCCGCCGTGCATGGGGCCGGCCGGGTCGTCCAGGTGGCCGGTGAAGTCGAGCGAAAACACATCGGCGGTGAAGATGCGAGCCCGCCGCGTGCGCAGGGTCGAGAGCGCTTCCTGGTGGGGATCGTGGCCGTGCGCGGTCAGAATAATGAACGCGGTCACGCCGGCCTCCTCCCACGACGCCAGCAAGTCGTTCATCCAACGGTGCAGCGTCTTGCGGCGCACAGTGGCATTGCCGGGGTAGCGACGCTTCGTAGCCGTGTTGACGCCGTATTCGATCGTCGGCGCGCGCACGATGCCGAACGCCGCGGAGAGGTCGTCCGCGAGGCGCTCGACGATGATCGAGTCGCAGCCGAGCGGCAGGTGGGGCCCGTGCTGTTCGCAGGTGCCCACGGGCACCAGGAGACGTGAGTCGCGCGCCAGGGCGGCGCGCACGGCCTCGGGAGTGAGGACCTTCAAGTGCAGCGGCTGCGGGGGGGTCATGTCGTGATCGCCGGGGTGCTCGCCGCCCTTGCCGCTGCCGAGTGGCTGCGCGGCAGCGCCGCTGCCTGGGCGTGGGTGGCGGGAGT
>DATNFC010000088.1:0-9617 GCA_035606545.1 Candidatus Methylomirabilota bacterium | reverse complement strand
GGCTTCGCGCGTGCCCTCCTGATCGCGGAACACGCGTCCGCGGACGATCGGGATGCGCAGCGTCGAGAAGTAGCTCGCGCTCACGGCATTCGACGGCATGTCGAGCGGCCGCGGCCCGGGCTCGACGTTCGCGGCGTCCGGCAGCCAGATGCCCGCTTCGGTCCAGTCCAGTGACAGCGGCACCACGTGCGCCGTCGCGGCCGCCTCGACGCCCGGAAGCGCGCGCACCTCGTCCGCGAGCCGGCGGTAGAACGCGCGCGCGCGGGGCAGGTCGTAGCCGGCAAGGCTCGGATCGAACGCGATCGTGGTGACGCCGCGCGGCTCGAAGCCCGGGCTCATGCCCTCGGCGCGCGCGAGCGCGCGCACGAACAGCCCCGCGCCGGCGAGCAACAGCAGGCAGAGCGCCACCTGGGTCACGAGCAGGAACGAGCGCATGCGCGAGCGCCGCGCGGCCGCGTCCTCGTGCAGCGCGCCGACGAGGCTCGGTCTCACCGTCTGCCACGCCGGGTAGAGCGAGAAGCCGAGCGCCGCGACGAACCCGAGCACGAGCGCGAACACGGTGACGCGGGCATCGGGCGTGAGGTCGAGCGTGACCGGCACCGGCAGCGGCGGCTGGAACGCGGTGAGCGCGCGCGAGCCGATGCTCGCGAGCGCCAGCCCGAGCGCGCCGCCGATGACGCCGATCAACAGGCTCTCAGCGACGAGCATGCGCACGAGCCGGCCGCGCGAGGCGCCCAACGCCAGCCGCACGCCGATCTCGCGCCGGCGGTCGACGCCGCGCGCGAGCAGCAGCCCAGCCAGGTTGACGCAGGCGATCAGCAGCACGAGCCCGGTGATGCCCTGGAGCAGCGCCATGAACGTGGTCACGACCCCGTGGAGCTGCGGCACCGGCCGGCTCGCGGGCTCGGGCAGGATCGCGAACGCGCGGCCGCTGTCGCTTCGCGGGTAGTCGCGGCCGAGCACGGCCGCGAGCGCATCGAGCCGCGGCCGCGCCTGCGCCAGCGTCATGCCGGAGGCGAGCTGGCCCACGACCATGAAGCTCCGGCCGCCGCGGTTCGGGCTCTCGTTGCGGCCCGGGGCGGCCCACGCCTCCATCGCCACCGGCACGTAGACGTCGGGCGTCAAGCCCATGATCAGGCCGCGGAACGACGGCGGCAGGATGCCCACGACCGTCCACGCGTGGCCGTTCATCTCCACCGTGCGTCCGACGAGCGCGGGATCGGCGCCGAAATGGCGACGCCAGAAGCCGTCCGAGAGCACGACCACCGGCGACTCCCCGGCCACGCGATCGTCGGCGGCGGTGATCGTGCGCCCCATCGCCGCCTGCGCGCCGAGCGTGCCGAACCAACTCCCACTCACCATCAGCCCCAGCGCGCGGTCGCTCGTCTCGCCGCGCGTGAGCCGCATCGGCAGCATCGAGCTGGCCCCGAGCCGAGAGAACACCGCGTCCTGCTTCGCGAGGTCCTTGAACGCGGGGTACGAGCAGGGGCCGAAGCCGTTCCCGTCCGACTCGCTCGTGAACACGCTGATGAGCGGCGCCGGCCGGATTCCCGGCAGCGGCCGGAACAGCACCGCATCCACGAGGCCGAAGATCGTCGCGTTGGCGCCTATCGCCACCGCGAGCGACAACACCGCCACCGCCCCGAAGCCGGGGCGGCGCCGGAGCATGCGCCAGGCGAGGCGCGCGTCCTGGCCGAGGCCCGTGAGGTTCACGTGGTACTCAGTGCCCGCGCTTCTCGTCCACGACGCGGCCGTCGAACAGGTGCACGGTGCGCTGCGCGTAACGCGAGAAGCGCGGATCGTGCGTGACCATGCAGATCGTGCTGCCCTGCTGGTGCAGGTCGCGCAGCAGGTCCATCACCGCCTCGCCGTTCGTCGAGTCGAGGTTTCCCGTGGGCTCGTCCGCGAGCAGGATCAACGGATCGCCCGCGAGTGCCCGCGCCACGGCAACGCGCTGCTGCTGGCCGCCCGAGAGCTGGCTCGGCAGGTGCTTCGAACGGTGCGCCATGCTCACGCGCTCGAGCGCTTCGCCGACCCGGCGCTTGCGCTCGGACGCCGCCATGCCGCGATACGTGAGCGGCAGCTCCACGTTCTCGTACACGGACAGGTCGCCGATCAGATTGAAGCTCTGGAAGATGAAGCCGATCTCGCGATTGCGGATGCGCGCCCGCTCGGTGAACCCGAGGCTCTGCACGGGCTTGCCGTCGAGCCAGTACTGGCCCTCGGTGGCGGTGTCGAGCAGGCCGAGGATCGAGAGCAGCGTGGACTTGCCGCACCCCGAGGGCCCCGAGATCGACACGTACTCGCCGCGCTGGATCTCCATGTGGATGCCCGAAAGGGCATGCGTCTCGACCTCGTCCGTGTAGAACACCTTCTTCACGTCTTCGAGCCGCAGCAGCACGCGTCCCGTTTCCTGCTTACCGGCAGCGTTCGCCGTCCGATCGTTCGTCGTCACGGTCATGCTTCCTCCCACGGGGAGCGGTTGATGGCTACTGCAGCTTCACGCGATCCACGGCATCCCAACGTCCCATCTCGGACAGGATGACCTGGTCGCCAGGTTTCAAACCCTTGCGGACCTCGATGGCGTTGACGGAGCCGCGGCCCAGCTCCACCTGCACGCGGTGCGCGTAGCGGCCGTCGCCGTCGAGCACGAACAGCCCGACCGTGGCCTCGCTCGAACCGTCTGCGGGCCGGCCGACGTAGACGACGTCCGGCAGCCGCTCGATCTCGATCGTAGCGTCCACGGAGAGGTCGGGCCGGGCGCCGCGCGGCAGCTCGCCGTCGAGCGCGATGTCCACGGCCACCGAGCCGTTCGTGGCGCCGGGGTCGGTGCGCGAGACGTGCCCGACGACGATGCCGTTGCGCGTGTCCACCTCGGCCTTCAAGCCGATCGCCAGGTCGCGCGCCTGCGTCTCGGGCACGCGCACCACGGCTTTCAGCTTCTCCTGGCCCGCGACGCGCGCCAGCTCCTGGCCGGGGTTCACCCACTGGCCGGGCTCGAGCGACAGCGACTGCAGCACGCCCTTCTGCCCGGCACGCACGGTCATCGAGCTCACGCGCTCGACCTGGAAGTGCGCGATCGCGCGCAGGCGCTCGACCTCGGACTGGCGCAACTCGAGCTGGGCCTTCAGCGACTCGGTGAGCAGGCCGAGGCGTTCGGACTCGCTCGCGAAACGCTCCTTGGCCTCGATGAGGTTGTCCTTGGCGCGGTCGATCTCCATGCTCGAGGTGAGGCCCTCGCCCGAGAGCCGCTCGGCCACCTTGAGCAGACGCTCGGCCTCGTTCGCGTCACGGCGCGCCTGCCCGACCGTGGACACGGCGGCGAGGCGTTGCGACTCGAGCGAGGCGCGGAGGCTCGCCAAGTCCGCTTCCGCCAGCTTCACCTGGCGCTCGGCGTCGAGCGACTGGAGCTGCACGTCCGGGTTGCTCATCTCGAGGAGCACGGTATTGGGCTCGCACTGCGCGCCCGGACGGACGAGCACGCGATCGATCCGGCCGGCGGTGAGCGCGGAGACCACGCGCAGGTCCTCGGGCACGAGCGTGCCGTTGCCGCGCACCTGGCGCAGCATCTCGCCCTTCTTCACCGTGTCGATCCACAGCGTGCCGCGCTCCACGCTGGGAGCGGCCGGGCGCAGACGCGACAGGCCCACGGTCCCCACCACGACCAGGATCGCGGTGCCGATGAGGATGGGCTTGGTGCGGCTCGGCGGCTTGACGCGCGGAATGTCCATTTCAGCTTTCTCGCCCTTCGGGCTCGACTGTGCCGAACGACTTGGAGGCTCCGGGGTGGGTCCTGCGTTTCAGCGAGCGGAGAGGGACCTACGGCGACGCGCCGGCCCGTGCCGCGAGCTGCCACTCGGCGGACGGGACCGGCGTGCACTTCGGAAGACCAACGGCGGCCCCTATAGAAAGAAGCGCGCCAATGGCCTGGATCGCCCAAGTCGTTGCGGCCGAGCGGTCTCGTGTGCGACGCGCGCATGCGCCGAATGGGGAATGCGTCCGACGATGGGACCGGGCGTCCCAAGAACGGACAGCTGCACGATTCTTCGCAGCGGGCGCCACAGCGCGTGGCGGCGCAAAGAACGAGACCGCCGCCCGGCTCTTGTCCGGACGGCGGTCTCTGCGCGTGCGGGCCGCGATCAGTCCTTGTCGGAGTCCTTGTCCGGGTTCTCCGTCGGCCTGGACTCGGGCGCGGCGTGCGCGCGCATGCGGCTCAGCCGGCGCAGCCGCGACAGCTTGCGCGCGGCCTCGGCGCTGTCGCGCAACGCCGTCCGCATCTCCAACGCGCGCGCGATCTCCGCGGTCGAAGCGAGCTTGATGAGGCCGCCGAACGACTCCACCTCGAGCTCGGCAGGACGCGGCGCTTCACTTGGCCGCGGCGTGTACTTCATCTTGTGGACGGTCGTCGCCCGGGGCGCGCTCGCCGACGCGGACGAGGATGGCAAGGCAGAGGCCGCATCGCCGGTCCACGACCACTTCCACGTCTTCCACGCCATCGTGGACGGCGGGGTCGGCGGGGTCGGCGGGGTCGGCGGCGTCGGTGGCGTCGGTGGCGTCGGTGGCTCGGGCGGCGCCGGCGGCAGCGGGAACGACGACTCGAGCTGGCCGTTGAACGACGACACGGTGACGTTCATGGGCTGCGCATTGTCCACGCCCACGTAGACCGGTCCGTTGTGCGACGACAACGTGTAGCGCCCGCCCCTCTGGACCCTGGATGAGTAGTAGACCTTGCCGTTCAGGGTGCTGGCGTTGACGTTCACCGACGACACGTTGTCCATCTGGATGTCGCCGTTGATGCTCTGCGCCTCGATCGGCCCGCGGACGCGCACCAGGCGCACGGAGTTGTTCATGGAGCTCGCGGTGACGCCGCCGCTCACGTCCTCGGCGTGCACGTCACCCTCGACCGAGTTGAGCTGCATCGGACCCTGGCAGGCGCTCACGTGCACGTCGCCGCGCAACGACTTCGCCATCACCGACGCCCTCATGCCGGTGACCGAGATCTCGCTCTCGAGGCCCTTGAGCTCGAGCGGCAGCCACGCCGGCACGGTCAGGTTCCACTCCACGTCCGCAGGCGCGCCGTAGCGCGAGTCCACGCCGAGCTTCAACTGGCCGTCCTTGATCACCGCCACCACCCGGTCGCTGCGATCGTGCTCGGCGCTCACGCGCACCTCGGGACGGTCCCACACCTGCACCACGATGTCGCCGGAGAGGTTCGTGAGCGACAGCGTGACGCCCGGGCTCACGCGCAGGGTGGTGTCGGTGGTCGTGGCCTGGCGCATGCGGCGCGAGCGCACGTCGTCGGCCCACTCCATCGCGTCGCGCGGCACCTCGGGACCATCGATGAACAGGATCGCGTCGTTCGTCACCACCACGCCCGGGGCGCCGATGGCGGCGCGCTCGGCAGCCCGCTCCGCGGCGCGCGCCGCGCGCTCCGCGTCCCTCTGCGCCGCGGCGGCGGCCTGCTCGGCGATCGCCTGCACGCGCTCCGCCTCGAGCTGTGCGGCTTCCGTCGCGTGCTCGGCCATCCACTCGGCGCGCCTCGCCGCCATCTCGGCGTTGAGCTGCGCCTGGCGGGCGATCTGCTCGGCGATGCGCTGCGCGCGCTCGGCCTGGCGCTGTGCCTGGGCCATGGCGCGGTCGGCGGAGCGCTCGCGCTCGGCCGACTTGTCGTTGTCGCACGGGTCGGCGTGCACCGCGCTCGCGAACGCCGCGGCGATCAGCATCGCCTGCAGCCCGCACGCGAACCGCTTCACGAGGTGGCGCACGTCACACCCCCGCCAGCTGCGCCGCGCGACGCACGAGCTCGAGCTTCGACCGCACGGAGCCGGCGAAGTACTGCTTGAGGTCCCGGTTCGCCGGATCCTGCTCGAGCGCGCGCCGCGCGTCCTCGGTCGCCTTGCGGATGATGCGCAGGTTCTCCTCGATCACCTGCACGGTCTTGGGATCGAGCTTGTCACGACCGCGGTCGAGCGCCAGCTGGAGCTGGCCGATCTCGCTCTCGATCTGCGTGGCATCGAACGAGGCGGCGGACGCGTCGGTGCCGGTGTTCGGCCGCGCGGCCGGGAGGTCGTCGGGCGTCACGGCGACCTGCCGCAGCCCCGACGTCATCCGGGTCTGCACCACCCACGACACGCCGATCGCCACGACGAGGACCGCCGTCGCCGCGAGCGCCCACTGCGGCATCGACCAGAAAGACGGACGGCGCGGCAGCTCGTGGACCCGCCGCGGCCGGACGCTGGTGGAACCCGCCGTGCCGATTCGTGACGCGATCCCCGCCCAGAGATCGGTCGGCGCCAGCGGGTCCACGAGCGTCGCCGCGCGCGTCTTCACGCGCTCCAGCGCCGCGAGCGTGTCGCGGCACCCGGCACAGTCGGTGAGGTGGCGCTCCAGCGCCTCGGCCTCACCGCGCGGCAGGTCGTGGTCCAGGTAGTCGGACAGCAGATGCTCGAAGCGATCCTTCATGACATCACTCCGCTCACGAGCCCAGGTGCCCGCGCAGCAGCATGCGCGCGCGGTGCAACTGTGCTTTCGTGGTCCCGGTGGTCACGCCGAGCAGCCCCGCGATCTCTTCATGGCGGTAGCCCTCGACGTCGTGCAGCACGAAGATGACGCGCGCGCCGTTCGGCAGCTGCGCGATGGCTTTCTCGAAGTCCACGTTGTGCTCGCGGCCCATGGGCCGCGTCTCGATCCGGTCCAGCACCTCGTCGTCGCCGATGAAGCGGTTGCGCTCGATCGCGAACGACGCGCGCTTGCTCAGGATGAGGTTCACCGCCAGGCGGTGGAGCCAGGTGGAGAACCGCGCCTCGCCGCGGAACGTGTGCAGCTTCTGCCACGCACGCACGAACACGTCCTGGGTGATCTCGGGGGCGTGGTCGTAGCCCACCATGCGCCGCGCGAGCGCGTGCACCCGGTCCACGTTCTCCTCGTACAAGCGGCGAAAGGCCTGCGCGTCGCCACGCGCGGCCAGTACCGCGTCACTGGTCTCAAGGCTCTGGGGCAGGGCGCGTTGGTCCAGGGTCAAGGTCGGATGCCAGGTCAGGGTGGCGGACATTTCCCCGGATTGGACCGGGGACCGAGTCCCAAGGTTGGAATCGATGGGGCCACCCGGGCGAGCGTCGAATCCCCTGCGCGGGCGGTCTACCGACCAGCGCGGTGGGCACTTGCCGGGCCGCCGGTATGCAACCCGCAGGGCCCTGGAACCGTCTACATGTCGTGGACAATCGGCCCGGCGGCGCTTCGGGCCACCCGGCTCCCCCCTTAGCTCAAGGACAGGTGACCCATGACCCTCCGCCACGCCATGGCGCTCGGCGCACTGACCCTGCTGCCCGCGCTCGCGTCGCCGGCTCTCGCCGCACGCACGTACACGCTGCTCGGCGACGACGTCGCCATCTGGGACCCCGCCGGCGAGGTGAGGTTCGAGGCCACGACCGGGAACGCCGTCGAGGTGGTGGTCACGCTCCAGGGCCCGGACGCCAGCGAGCTGACCGTCAACGACCAGGTGCTGCGGGGCCGGCCGACGCTGCGCGTACTCTACCCCGGCAACAACATCGTCTATCCCCCGATGGGGCGCTGGTCGAACTCGAACACGACGATACGCGACGACGGCACCTGGGGCGATCACGCCAGCGGCTGGAGCAGCCACCGGCTCACGGTGAAGGGCAGCGGCTCGGGCACCGAGGCGTGGGCCGACATCGTGGTGCGTGTGCCCAAGGGCCGCAGGGTCTCGGTGTTCTCGATCGCCGGCTCGAGCGAGCTGCACGGGGTGGACGGCCGCGTCGCGTTCGACGGCGGCTCGGGCGGGGCGCTCGCCGAGAACTGCCGCGGCCAGCTGTCGCTCGACCTCGGCAGCGGTGGCGTCGAGGTGAACGGTTTCCGTGGCGACCTGAACGTGGACACCGGCTCGGGCAGCGTGCGGGTGACCGACGTCAACGGCGCGAGCGTGCGGCTCGACACCGGATCGGGCGGCGTGACCGGCGACGGCATCGTGGCCGACGACCTGCTCGTGGACACGGGCTCGGGCTCGGTCGAGCTGTCGCGCGTCGACGCCAAGCGGGCGAAGGTGGACACCGGCTCGGGTGGCGTCGAGATGAGCCTGCTCACGAACACGCCGGACCTGGACATCGACACGGGCTCCGGCAGCGTGCGCGTGTCGCTGCCCACGAACCTGAGCGCGCGGCTCCACATCGAGACCGGCTCTGGCGGCATCCGCTCCGAGCTACCGATGACGATCGAGGAGAAGGACAGCGGCATCCTGCGCGGCACGGTGGGCGCGGGCACGGGCCGGCTGCACGTGGACACGGGTTCGGGCGGCGTGTCACTGCTGGCGTCGGACATGAGCTCGTCGAGCAGGTCCAAGACCAAGTGAGCGCGTTGGTCGCGGCCGCATCCGCGCCGGTGCGCATGCGGCCGCGACTCGTCAACGCCATGAAGAATTCCCGCGTCTCATGCGGGAGAATCAAGACCATCCCCCAGACAATTGAACGAAGCGGACCCGCACGCCCGACCGGGACCTCTCGCGTGCGGACTCCAGGATGGAAGGCGAGCTACCTGCGGCCTGCCGTGAGGGTCGGCATCCGCGGGGAAAGGGATGGTCCCGAACATGTCGGGTGAACCCGATGTCGTAGTGGACTGACCGATTCCGGTTCGTCGGTCGTCGATCGCTGCACGACGCCACCGACGAGCGGGACTCGCCGGAACCCCGGGCCCCGGGAGGCCCGGGGGATAGAGCTACGGGCGTTGGTCCCAGAGTTTGGCCGCGCCGCGCACGCGGGCACCCATGCGAAGCATGGGTGCGGGACCGGGCGCGGCGACCACACTTCGCCTGACCGGGCGGAGTGCGCAGCCTGTCCGCGACCGGGCAGGTGAACGGGCGCCGAGTGCCCCGACACGCACCGGCGCCCGCTGCGCTATCTGGCGATCGGCAGCCTGACGGCGCGCACGCCGCCCGCGAACGAGAGCCGCGCGAAGTAGACGCCGCTCGCCACGCCCGAATCCTTGCCAACGTCCCAGGCGACGTGCGTGCGCCCGGGCTGGATCGGCCGATCCAGCAGCGACGCGACGCGGCGGCCCATCGCGTCGAAGATCTCGAGCTTCGCATCCAACGCGACCGGCGTATCCAGCTCGAACCTGACCTGATCGGCGTCCGGCGCGTAGCTGCCCAGGCTCAGGCGCACACCGCGTGCGGTCGAGTGCACATCGTCCACCGACGTCACGCTGGGCTGGCCGAGCGTGAAGTTGGAGCCGTTCCACGTCATGAGCGAGATCGCGATGGACTGGAAGAACGGCCCCCACGCGGTGACGCCGGCGAGATAGTCGGCTCCGCTCAGGTGCAGCTGCTCCGAGCCGCTCCAACCGAAGACCGCCTGGTCGTTGTGCAGATACGACATCAGGAACCGCTGGGAGCCCCAGTGCGCCGGCGTCGTGTCGGCGACGCTGAAGCCCGGGGCCAGGTCCTCGAAACGGATCGTGGTCGTGCCGTTCTCACCGGGTGGCGTACCCGCGTTCGTGAACATGAGCCGCCACCCCGTGTTGCTTCCGTTCACCGGGAACGCGTGCGGGCCCTCGAGCTGCGGGATCGACGTGGCCGAGCGCAGCGTCTTCGGGTAGTAGCCGAGGTC
>DATNFC010000087.1:0-16340 GCA_035606545.1 Candidatus Methylomirabilota bacterium | reverse complement strand
TGTTCGACACCGGCGCCAGCGTCACCGTGATCGACAGCGGCTGGGCCGCGACGCACGGCCTGAAAACCGAGGGCCGCATGCAGGCCGCGGGCGCCGGCGCCGCCGGCGGCGCGAGCTTCGCCACGCTCGGCACGCTACGCGTCGCCTCCGCCGCGAACGACGGCGTCGAGCTGAAGGACGTGAAGGTCGCCGTGCTCGACGTCGATCCGTCGTTCCAGCCGATGTTCTGGCGCAGCATGGCGGGCGTGATCGGCTACGACGTCATCAGCCGCTTCGTGGTCACCGTGAACTACGACGACAGCGTGCTGGTGCTGCACGACCCCGCCACGTGGACGTACGCGGGCACCGAGAAGCCGCTGCCCATGGTCATGAACGGCACCGTGCCCGCGCTCGAGGGCAAGTTCGACGACGCCGACAAGGGGCTGTTCCGGCTCGACGTCGGCAGCAGCAGCACCGTGGACGTGCATGCGCCGTTCGCGAAGAAGACCGGGATCGTGAACCGCATGGGCAAGACCACGCGCTTCGACGGCGTCGGCTTCGGCGGCAGCTTCACGAGCGAGGTGGGCCGGCTGCGCAGCATGAGCCTCGGGCCCTACGAATGGGACGACCCCGTGGTCGTGGTCTCGCACGCCACCGAGGGCGCGTTCGCGAGCGAGGAGTTCGCGGGCAACATCGGCAACCGCATCCTCGAGCGCTTCCGCGTCACGTTCGACTACGAGCGTCGGCAGATCTACCTGGAGCCGGGCAGGCACTACGCCGATCGCGACCACCTGACGCGGGCCGGCGTGCTGCTGACCCGGCGCGCGGGCCGCGTGGGCGTGGAGAGCGTGCTCGACAAGTCGCCGGCCGATCACGCCGGCCTGCGCCCGGGCGACCAGGTGCTGAGCGTCGACGGGCGCGACATCGCCGAGTGGGACCTGCCCGAGATCTCGGCGCTGTTCGACGAGGGCGAAGTGGGCCGCAAGGTGCCGCTACGCGTACTGCGCGGCGGCCAGGAGAAACAGCTCCGGATGAAGCTCGCCGAGGTCGTCCGCTAGCCCCGTCCGCACTCCCCATCGCGGCCCGGCTGGCGTAGACTTCTCGGACCGTCCCGAGTTCCGGTCCCCGGAGGCTCGATGTCCCCGTCTCTCAGGCCGCGCCTGGCGTCCCGTTGGTTCCACCGGGGCCGGGCGGCCGCCGCCGCATTCCTGACGCTCACCGCGCTGTGGTTCGCGGCCTGTTCCAAGCAGGCCCCGATGTCGCTGGGTGAGAACCAGCGCCCGACGCTCGAGCTGACGCAGGCGCCGGCCAGCGCCGACCCGTTCTTCTACGCCTACGAGCTGCGCTGGGCGGGCTACGACGTGGACGGCCACATCGACTACTTCCGCTACACGATCGATCCGCCCACGGCGCTCAACTCCGACACGGTGTGGACGAAGACCACGGAGAACCGGAAGTCGTTCCTGTTCCACTCCGACAGCCTGTCGGCCGGATCGGACCAGACGGCCGAGGGGTTCCACACGATCGTGCTCGAGGCCGTGGACGACCGCGGCGCGATCTCGGCGCCGCAGTCGTGCTCGTTCACGTCGTTCACGATCGCGCCCACGATCCAGATCACGAACCCGGTCCCGAACCACCTGCTGCCGCCCACATTCGGGCCGTCGTTCCACATCGCGTGGAAGGGCAACGACCCCGACGGCCGCGGCACGACGAAGCCGGTGAAGTACAAGTACAAGGTGTTCAACCAGGGCGGCCGCGTTTTCGACTTCCTCACGATCCTCGTGAACCCGGACTCGCTGCGTCGCTATTACGCCCCGCGCTTCTCGCAGTGGGACTCGGTCGGCGGCGACACGACCAGCGTCGACATCCGCAACCTGAGCCCGGGCCAGGACTACGTGCTGGCGATCGTCGCGTTCGACGAGGTCGGGGCGTATTCCCCGGTCATGAACTTCGACAACAACCTGCTGTTCTTCCACGTCAGCTTCGCCGGCCTGCTCGGGCCGAAGTTGAGCGTGTTCAACGAGAGCTTCTTCTACACCGCCACGACGGCCGGCTTCTCGCTCGATCCGGCGACGTTCGTGCACACCGAATCACCCGCGGGACGCCCCATTCATTTCGGCTGGTTCGCGAACACGTCGGGCGGCACGTTCGTGACCGGCTACCGCTGGATGCTCGACGGGAACGTGAGCGACGACCGCGCGCGCACGAACGAGGACACCGATTTCAACCGCTGGAGCCGGTACTCGGCGCAGACGCTCGGCGTCGACCTGCCGCCGTTCAACCCGTCGGGCGTGAGCGAAACGCACTTCCTCTACATCGAGGCGCAGGACAACAACAACCAGGTGAGCCTCGTCGTGGTGCAGTTCGGGGTCGTGCGCGCGCTGTTCGACAAGGAGCTGCTGATCATCGACGACACGCGCTTCCAGGGCGACCGGCCGGTGGCCGGAGGCTGCGTCGACCGGCCCCGCGGCGTGTGGCCCACCGCCGCCGAGCTGGACACGTTCTTCTTCGCCAAGGGCGGCAGGCCGTGGCGCTGCTATCCCGCGGGCACGCTGTCGCCGATCGGGATCTTCCAGGGCTACAGCTACGACACGCTCGCCACGCGGTTCCTGCCACAGGGCACGCTGACGCTGCAGCAGCTCTCACGCTACCGGCACGTCATCTGGTACACGGACTGGAAGGGCTCGCTGAACATCAACGACCCGTTCCTGACGCAGGACCCGATGTCGGAGCTGCGCTGGCTCACGCTGCCCGGACGCTCGAACCCGCTCGGCACGTGGATCTCGCAGGGCGGCGAGATCTGGATGTTCGGCGGCGGCGTGGCGAGCGCGCTGCAGCGCAACTACGAGAAGGCCGGCACCCCGGCGGACGTCTACTCCAGCACCGAAGGCGAGCTGGGTCCCGGGCGGTTCATGTACGACGTCTTCGGCTGGCACACCGAGATCAGCTCGAAGTCCTACGCGCAGGCACAGAAGCCGGGACACTCGATCAGCCGCGCGGTGGACTCGCTCGACTACGCGATGCTCCCGGACTACCTGTTCGAGAAGAACCCGGATACCGATCCGATCAGCGTGTTCGCGCCGAACCGGGTCTCGCAGTCCGACTTCTACCAGACGTCGATGGTGGGCGAGGGGATCACGAAGCCCAACGACATCCTCGAGGACAGGGACCCGGACCCGGGCGTGATCCGCATGGAGTCCGTGGTCGACACGATCTACGAGTCGGTCGGCGGGCAGATGGGAGCGCCGCGACCGGTGATGACGCTGTTCCACGGCGGGGCGCACGGACAGCGCCAGGTGTTCAGCGGCTTCCAGCTCTGGTACTGGCGCCGCGAGCAGCAGATCGCGATCGCGGACTTCGTGCTGCAGCAGGTCTGGCGCCTCCCGCGACAGCCGATCCCGCGCTGAGCCTCGGAGCCTAGGCGATCGCCGGGTGCGCCCGGTGGTGCCGCGTGCGCGACTGGTACAGGTCGCCCAGGTCCAGCAGCGTCGCGTCCTCGAACGGCGCGGCGACGATCTGGAAGCTCACGGGCATGCCCGCCCGGCCCGTGCCCGTCGGCATGGCGAGGCCGGGCAGGCCGCACGCGGCGGCGAGCGCGCCCACGGGATCGCCGTAGGGGAGCGCCTCGTTCAGGTCCTGCTCCACCGGCGGCGCGATGCTCATGAAGTTCGGCGTCACGATGACGTCGAAGCGCTGGAAGAACTCGCGCACCTCGCGCTGGACCGCGTCGCGGATCCGCAGCGCCTTCGTCGTGTCCGGGCCGGTCACGAGCTGGCCCAGCTCCAGCTGCCGCGGCGCCATGTCGTCGACCAACTGCTTCACGCGGCCGTCGGCAAGGAACGGATCGAACGCCGCCAGCGCCTCCATGCCGATCAGGAGCCCGGACACCTCGGCCGCCGGCACGTCGGGGAGCGGCGTCTCCTGCATCCGCAGGCCCGCCCCGGCCAACTCCGCGACGGCGGTGTCGAACGCGGCCTTCACCTCGGGCTCGCCGACCTTCTTCCAGTCGAGCGGCACGAGCGCCGCGTTCAGGTTGCGCCACTGCCTGCCGGCGCCGCGATCGAGCTTCGTCTTCTCGGTGGCGCACGAGGGATCCCGCGGATCGGCGCCGGCGATCGCCGCGAGAATGGTGCGGCAGTCACCCACCGAGCGCGCCAACGGACCGACCTTGTCGAACGTGTAGGCACCCACCATGCCGCCGGCGCGCGACACCAGCCCGTACGTCGGCCGGATGCCGGTGAGCCCGCAGAACGCGGCCGGGCACAGGATCGAGCCCCAGGTCTCGGTGCCCAGCGCGAACGTGGCCAACCCCGCGGCAACGGCGGCACCCGAGCCCGACGACGAACCGCCGGTCCAGCGCGTGGGATCCCACGGGTTCCTGCCCGGGCCGGTCGCGGACGCGTTCGCGAACCGGTAGCCGAGGCAGCCCGCGAACTCCACCATCGCCGCCTTGCCGAGCAGCACCGCGCCCGCCGCCTCCAGCCGGTCGATCACGGTGGCGTTCTCGTTGGGCACGCGGTCGCGCAGGAACTTCGTGCCCCACGCGGTGGGCACGGCGCGGGTGTCGAACAGGTCCTTCGCCGCGTACGGGATGCCGTGCAGCGGTCCCTTGTAGCGTTTCGACTTGAGGTCGCTGTCCGCACGCGCCGCCTGATCGAGCGCCAGCTCGGGCGTCGGGCGCTCGAACGCGTTGAAGCGCGCGTTGAACTTCTCGATGCGGTCGAGGAATCCCTGCGTCAGCTCCACCGACGACAGCCGCCCGGCCCGGATCTCGGGCGAGAGCTCGTCGATCGTCGCGAACCAGACGTCGCTCTTGAGCATGTCAGCGCTCCTTCTTCGGCGTGCGCAGCGGCTTGAACACCACCGGCAGGTCGCCGCCCGGCGGGAGCGGGTAGGCGCGGATCGTTTTGAGCGTCGACAACGTGCCCGACTTCTGGCGCTCGAACTCCTTTTGGTGGGCGGTCGGCGTCGCGGGCGGTGCGGCCGGCTTCTTCGCCTTCGCCGCGCCGGACTTCTGCGCCGGTTCCGCCGGCGCGGCCGCCGCCACACCCGCGGTCATCGCGGCGAGGCTCGCGCCCGCGAGCGCCACGAACCGCCGCCGCGTGAGCTTCTCCCGGCGCGTCGGCACGCGCGCGCTCACGAGCGCACCTCGCGCGTCAGCGAACGGCCTTCGAAGCGCTCGAGGCTCTCGCGGAACTCGGGCGGGCACGGCGTGCTGCGCTTCGCGGTGTAGTCGTAGAACACCTGCACGGTGCGCGCCGAGACCACGAGCCGCTTCTCCTTCTCCGTGCGGATCACGTAGTCGAAGCCGAACGACTTGGTGCCCACGTAGGAGCAGCGGATGCAGAGTTCGAGCGTCTCGTGCATGAGCGCCTCCGAGCGGAAGTCGATGTCCACGTGGGCAAGGATGAACGGCACCACGCGGTAGTTGTCGTCGTGCTTGAACGCGCGCCAGTACTCCTGGCGCGCCACCTCGAGGTAGGTCACGTAGACGGCGTTGTTGATGTGGCCCATCGCGTCGGTGTCGCGAAAGCGGGGCTTGAGCGGCGAGACGATGGTCCACTGATCGGGCTGTGACACGGGCACTCCCTAGAACGCGTTCATGGGCATGACGAACACCGCACGCCCGCGGAACCACGGCTCCACCCGCTCCGCGGCGCCGTGCGCGCTCTCCAGCAACCCCACCTCCGCGGCACGCACCGGGCTCAGCGCGCCGGCCACGACGCTCGCGAGCACGTCGACCGTGCATCCGAGCCGCGGCAGCTTGCCGTGGTTCGCGCCCGCGGGCTCGGGGCGCACGTCGAGCCCGCCCTCGCGAACCTTCAACAGCCAGGCACCCGCGTTCGCGGGCAGCAGGTCGTCGCGCAGGTCGAGCACGACTTCACCGTGCGCCTCGGATGCCACCGGAAGCTGCCCCAATGCCGCCTTCACATCGAGCACACGCAGCATGGCGCCGTAGCCGGCGTGGCCGGCCGAGCGCAGCACGCCCAGCTTCATCTCGCCGCGCAGGTTCGCGGCGTCCGCGAGCTGCGTCGACCATGGTGCATCGCCCGCAGCGGCCAGCACCACCTCCACGGCCTGGTCGCGGAGGCCGTGCAGGTAGCCCGTGAGCCCGCGATGCGCCTCCGGCGTGGCGGCAACGAACTCGTTCACCGTGATCACCAGCTTCCACGGGCCGTCGCTGCTGTCGACCTGGAGCTGCTGGTAACCTTCCACCTCGCCACGCGCTCGCTCGTACACGAGCCATTCGCCCTCGTAGCCCCAGAGCCGTCGCTCCCACCACGCCGGCCGGCGCGCCAGCGTGAAGTGGCCGCGCTCCTTCACCACGCGGTCGTAGAGCGCCTGCACCAGCGGCCGGTCCGCGACCCGCGCGCGGCGCACGCGGCGCGCTTCATCGGCTGACGGCAGCGCCGAGGGCGGCACCGAGAGCAGCGTCGGGGTTTCCACCAGCCCCCAGCCGAAGCGGCGATAGAAGTCGCCGCGGAACGGGTAGAGCATGCTCCAGGCGTCGCCGCGCTCGCGCATGTCGGTGAGCGTCGAGCGCAGCAGCGCGTCCGCGACGCCGCGCCGGCGATGTTCGGGCGACACGGCCACGGAGCCGATGCCGGTGATTTGGAGCTTTTCGCCGCGCACGTACGCGTGGAATGGGTAGAGCACGAGCGAGGCGACCAACTCGCCGCCGATCTCGCCCACGCGCACGTCCTTCGTCTCGAAGCGGGGGTGATCGGTGTAGAAGTCGCGCCGCGCTTCGGCGCTGGAGACGCGGTACGCGCGCAGCGACAGGTCCACCAGCGCGTCCACGTCCGTGCGTCGCGCGGCGCGGTAGACGAGCCCGTCCGCCGAGTTCGCGCGCTCCTCGCGCGCGCCGCCACCGGCGCGCGCCTTGCCCGCGGACCGCGGCCTGCGTTTCTCACTCACAGCAGGGCATCTCGCGTGAGGAATAATGCCGCGCGGCCGTTTCGAGCGCGTGTGATGCCGGGGCCGCGCAAGGCGAGACCGTCGCCCATCGCGCGCAGCACGTCGGCACTCTGCCAGTCAGGGTCGAAGTGCCCGAGCAGTTCGAGGTGGTACTCGCCGCGAGGAAGCGGACCGTTCTCGCCGAGCAACGGCGGCGTGTCGAAGCGCTTGTCCTGCACGAACACCTGCGCCATCGCCAGCGACACGCGGCCTCCGGGTTGCTTGATCGCGACCTGCAGCTTGGTGCCGTCGGGCAACCGCACACGACCGGTCACGCGCACGGCGCCGCTCGACATCCGCGACGCCTCGAGCGACTCGAGGATCGGCGCCCCGCGCGAGAGCCCGGTCGTGTCCGGCAGGCGCTCGAACGACAGCTCCTGCGCCTCCTTCTCACCGCCCGAACCACGCCCGGGAGCCCCGCCACAGCCCGCGAGCAGCAGCATCATCCCGGCGGCGAGCACGAGCGCGGAGATCCCAGGCGGGGCCTGGGAGCGCCCGGGCGCGGCCCGGGTCGGGAGGTCGCGGGGCATGGGCGCACACGGTAGCAACAGCCACCGCCCGTGGCTACATCCCGACCGCGCGCCGCGTGCGCTCCACCTGCCCGAGGTGGCGATGGCAGTGCACCACGAGCACGCGGAACGCGTCGCCGAGGTTCAGGCGGATGAGCGGCGAGACCGGCGAGGAGAAGCCCACGCCCAGGTCGTGGCCATCGGCCTCCAGCATCGCCGCGCGCACGCGCTCCACGGTCGAGAGGAACGCGTCCACCACGTTCGGCCTCGGCTCGCCGCTCACGCGCCACGGCTTCACCGTGGGCAGCGGCTTCGTGCCCTCGATGAGCGCGCCCGCGAGCCAGCCGCCGGTGAGGCTCGGCCGCCACGGCTTCTCCGAGCGCCCGCGCGCTCGCGCCTTCGCGATCGCGCCGGCCAGTGGCCCATCGAGATAGTCGAGGTTCGCGCGGCAGAGATGCTCGAACACCTGCGCGATGTTCCAGCCGCCGTCGGGCGGCAGCTCGCGGAGCTTCGACTCGGGCAGGCCCGAGACGGCCACGCGGGTGCGCGGCTCGATCCGGTCCAGGTCGGGCATGAGCTGCGCGAGCATCGGGGAGCGCAGGGCGGAAACCGGACTCGCGGCGCCGGCAGGCTCTGCGCCCGAGGTCGATCCGGGTCCGGCCATGGCGATCTCCTGAAGGGTCGGAGGATGAACGTGAAAGCGACCGCAGCATACGCCAGCGCCGGCGTGATTGCGTTCCCGCGGGCCGCCCAAAGCGGCCCGTGTCCGTGCGTTGCGACACGACTCGCGGCTCTGCTAGCTTGCCCACCCTGTCCGCGCGCCGGGCACGTGGTGAGACCTCGTTCCCGGCGCGTCGCATGCCACGCACCGGGCCATGTCGAGTCGAAAGGAGTTACGGGTGAACCAGATCGTCGCGAAGCTGCGGCGTCCCGCCGCCTTCACGGCCGTGCTCGCCTCGCTCTCGCTCGCCACGCCCGCCGCGCACGCCCAATCGACGCCCCCCGCGACCACGCCCGCGGCGCCCGTCAAGCAGGCCAAGGCGGCGAAGGCGCCCAAGGTGCGCAAGCCCAAGCCGGCCAAGGTCGAGCCGTCCTACGAGGAGCGGCGCAAGGCGGACGGCGTCTACGCCAAGGGCGCCAACTGGATCGGCTTCCGCTTCGGCTACGCGAACCGCACCGGCGACCTGAGCGGCGATGGCTCGATCGGCTACGGCATCAACTGGACGAAGATGCTTTCCAAGCGCTCCGCGTTCGCGGGCAGCATCAACCACGACATCGTCGGCCATTTCGCCAAGCAGATCGACGAGTCGATCCCGATCACCGGCGAGTTCCAGCGCGTCTTCAACTGGAGCGGCGGCATGCGCCCCTATCTGGGCGTCGGCGGCGGGTTCTACTACCGCAAGTTCTACCGCACCGGGACCGAGTACAACACCACGGCGACCGGCGGCGCGCACGTGTCGGTCGGCCTCACGTCGCAGCTCGACGACAAGCACGTCGTGGGTCTCGAGACACGCGTCGCATGGCTCGAGGGCAGGCCCGGCGTGGTGAATCCGACGTTCGGCCCCGGCGCGGACACCGAGACGATCTGGACGGTGAAGCTCACCTGGGCGCTCGTCTACTGATCCTGGATCTGTCGCTCGATCTGTCACTGGACGCATCGCGCTGAGCGCCGCCGGTGTGGACGCTTCGTCCACGCCCGCTGCGGAACGCGAGTGCCGGCGTCGCGCGCCGCGGTGACCCGCGTGCGATGTGCGCGCGGCACGCGGGGTGCAAGCAGGGCTGATGTCCCCGCCCATCCGGGCCCCCCGGCCCCCTCGAGTCCCCGCGGTCACGCCCCCGGGGAGAAGGCCATGCACAGCCTGCGCTTCGTGGTGGTGTTCGTCGCGGTCGCGTCCCTATGCGGTTTCACGGGTCGTGCGGCCGCGTGTCGCGTCTGCGATCCATTCCTGCACTGCATCACGGTGAATCCCGGCGCTGTCTCGTGCGTGGAGGGCCC
Source organism: Candidatus Methylomirabilota bacterium (assembly GCA_035606545.1). GTDB lineage: Bacteria > Eisenbacteria > RBG-16-71-46 > RBG-16-71-46 > RBG-16-71-46 > JAIOPA01. Next base: position 6,899 of record DATNFC010000087.1, on the reverse strand, counting down.
CGGCGCGTGCGCGATGTTCCTCCAGTGCTTCGGCGGCGGGAAGCGCGTGCCGGACGGCGGCACGGAGTTCCTCACGACGTGGTCGCTGTTCGATGAGGCCGCGGCTGGGCCGCTCCCGTCGCGCGTACCGTCGCTGCGAGCGGAGGCCGGGGACATCGCGCTCGGCGAGGAGGCGCGCGCGGTCACCGGCGGCGAGGAACCGGTCGGCGCGCTCGCCGACGCGGCGCTCGCGTTCGGCGACGAGTTCGCGCTGTCGTTCGTGGACGATGCGGGCGACGGCTTCGCGATCCAGCGCTCGGAGGAGGGCGGCCGCGTGCGGATCGAGGTGCGCGAGGTGACGGGGGACCTGCCCGGACGCGTGCTCGCGAGCGAGGCGTTGGGCCCGCGCGACCAGATGCGCGTGCCGGCGCGGGTGGAAGGGCGCGATCGCGTGCTGCTGCTCCAGGCGGCGGACGTGCGCGGCGGCAACGGGCCGTTCGAGGTGGCGCGGCTGCGTCGCGGCCTGGCGTCGGCGGCTCGCACGCTGCCCGCGCGCAGCGAGCCGCTGCTGCGCGCGCACGCGCGCTAGGGACGTCATGGGGCGGGCGGGGCGTGATGGCCCCGCCCGCAACCCCCCGGGCGGCGGCGTGCGCGCGCTGCGGAAGCGCTCAGCCGCGGCGCTGCCGGGCGCGGTGGCGCGCGGCGAACAGCACCGCGAACAGCACCACCGCAAGGCCGCCGACGACGATCGCCGTCCACGCGTGCGGCAGGCGGTCGAGCAGGACCGCGGCACCGCCGAACATTGCGGACAGGCCCCAGAGCACGGCGAGCGTCGCGTGCGGCGAGAGCCCCGCGTTCAGCAACCGGTGATGGATGTGTCCGGCATCGCCGCGGAACACCGGCTGGCCGCGCAGCCACCGGCGCACGAACGCGAGCGCACCGTCGGCGAGCGGCACGCCCAGCGCCACGAGCGGCAGCAGCAGTGTCAACGCCGCGGTGCCCTTGCGGTTCTCGAGCAGCGAGATCGCTGAGAGCGTCAGCCCCAGGAACTGGCTGCCCGTGTCGCCCATGAAGATGCGTGCGGGCGGCCGGTTCCACACCAGGAATCCACCGCAGGCTCCGAGCAGGATCGCGCTCAGGAACATCACGTAGAAGTCCCCGTGGCCGCGGCCCGTCATCCACAGCGCGCCACAGGCGATCGCGACCACGCCGGTCGCGAGCCCGTCGAGCCCGTCGATCAGGTTGATCGCGTTCGTGAGCGCCAGCACCCAGGCCACGGTGAGCGGCACGCTCCAGAAGCCGGTCGCGATCGGATCGCCGAACGGATTCGTGAGCAGCGGCACGCCGAAGCCGAACACGGTGAGCGTGAGCGCGGCGCACGCCTGTACGAGCAGCTTCACCCACGGACCGACGTGGCCGAGGTCGTCGATGACGCCGAGCGCGAGCATCGGCAGCGACGCGCACGTGAGCCCGAGCAGTGGGCGCGGATCGAGCTCGCGCGCCGGGCCCGGCAACACGCGCGCGAGCCAGGCCACGCCCAGCACGGCGACCGCGATCCCGAGGCCGCCGAAACGCGGCGTCGCCACGGCGTGCACGCGACGGTGACCCGGGTGATCCAGCGCACCGACGCGGACCGCGAGCGCGCGCGCGGCCGGCGTGAGCGCCAGCGTCACCGCTCCCGAGGCGATCGCGATTTCGAGCGAATACGGCATCAGCGGCCGGCCCGGTTCAAGAGCACGAGCATCCGGGCGCGGGCCATGATCAGGAACGCCGCGAGCCAGTCCAGCGGCGCCGGCCGGCGGTGGTGCTTACGGAAGTAGTGGATCATGCCGCGGTGGCGCTCGAGGATCACCCGGTTCGAGACCGCGCCCTTGCTCGCGCCGATGTGGTGCACCACGGTGGCCTCCGGCACGTAGTCCACGCTCCAGCCCGCGTCGTTCATGCGCCGGCACCAGTCCACGTCCTCGTTGAACATGAAGAACGCCTCGTCCATGGCGCCGACCGCGTCGATCGCGGCCCGCCGCGCCAGCATCGCCGCGCCCGAGACCCAGTCGACGCGGCGCGGGCTGGCGTGGTCCCAGTCGAGCAGCAGGTAGCGCCGCGTCCACGGATTGTTCGGCCACAGCCGGCTCGCCATGGAGTAGCGATTGAACAGGAACGTGAGCGGCCCGGGGTAGGCGCGAGCGCTGTACTCGAGTGAGCCGTCCGAGTTGCGGATCCGCGGCGCCGCGATGCCGCAGCGCGCGTGCGCCGTGAGCCAGGCGGCGAGCGCGTGGATCGCGCCCGGACGCCAGACGCAGTCGGGGTTCAGCACCAGCACGAACGCACCCGTCGTCGCCGCGATGCCGCGATTCACGGCCTTCGCGTAGCCCAGGTTCTCCCCGGTGCGGATGAGGCGCGCCCAGGGCGCTTCGCGTTCCACGCACTCGGGCGTGCCGTCGCTCGAGTCGTTGTCCAGCACCACACAATCCCACGCGAGCGGCGCGCCGCGACCCGCGTCCGCGCGCATCGCGGCGTCGAGCGAGCGCAGGCAGGCGAGGATGTGGTCCCGGGATTGGTAGGTGACGACGACGACCGACAGATCCATGCGCGAGTGCGGGTGGGAGGGAGGGACCAGGGCCGCGGCGCGCGGCGCGCGCACTCTACCCGACAGCAAGACGCCGGGCGGAGCTGGCAAGGATGCCGCTCACACCCGGCGTACCTGGAAAAAAATGACGAACGGCGCGACTTTGATCGAGCCTCTCCCCACGTCTCTCTCCGGGCCCGACTTCAAGTCAGCACGCGTTCGTCGCGAGGATTGTCGGTGAAGGCTACGATTCGTGCAACCCCATATTCCGCGGGAGCGTGATTTTTCCTTGGGCATGGTTGCTGATTCCAAACCTCGGTCAGTTCGCGAGTTAGCGCATCATCGGCGACCGCTGGCACCGGCCCACAGCTGTGGCCGTAGCGGCCAAAATGTTGCCAATGCTGGAGTTCAGTTCTACTCAACAATGTGCCGGCGGACCGACCGTGCGTCGTTCACCCAGCGCTATCGAGATTCGATTCTTGGCAAGGACCGAACGCGGCTCACTCGGGAGTGTGGGGCTGCGCTGCCGCCGGCCCGAGCACGCGGTCGAACCATTCGTTCATCCGTGCCACGTGGCTGCCGGGCCAGAACCACCGGCCGCATGACGGACACCAGCTCAACGGCCAGCCCGATCGCGTGATACGGGCCGGGATCTCGCCGATCGCCTCGAACGTCGAGCGCGACTGCAGCGCGCAGTTGCATGCGGGACATCGGCTCCAGCGTGGCCCCGAAGGCACGTGGTGCCCAGCCACCGCACGGACCGCCCCTGCCTCGTCGCCGCGCTCCACCCGCAGCACCGCCACCGCATCCGTCGGCCGCGGCCGCCGCGCCGAAAGTGTCAGCACCGTACGGTCTTGCGCCGCCGCCACCGCGAACAGCTCCTCCAGCCGGGCACCCCGGTGGGTCTCGACGTCATAGCCGAGGAACCGGAGCCGGCGCGCGAGCTGGTCGAGCGAGGCGTCCGTCACGAACCTCGTCGGCTGCCCCAGGGGTCCCCTCCCATCGTCCGTCAGCAGCATTCCCGTCACGATACATCCGATTGACGGGGCCCTGCGCGTCCCCCACTTTCCGCACCATGCGAAGTCCCCACGCGCGCTCCGGGCCCGAGCCCCATCGGCCCGAGTTCGCCACCCTGCAGCTCGACCGACGCCGGTTCCTCGTCGTCGTCGGGGGGCTGGCGGCGCTTCGCCTCTCGGCGCCGGCACTGGCGTGGGCGAAGCGCGCGGCGAACACGCTCCCCGCGCTGCAGCCCTGGTCGCTGCCGGAGACGATGCCGGCGAACGTGATCGAGGCCGGGCGCGCCATGGTCGGGGCCGCCGTGCTGGCGCCCAGCTACTTCAATGCCCAGCCGTGGCGCTTCGAGGTGGACGCCGGCGAGCTGCGCGTCCTGCTCGACCCGCAACGCACGCTGCCGCTCGCGGATCCCGACCAGCGCTTCGCGCAGATGTCACTGGGGGCGGCGCTCGAGAACCTGCTCGTCGCGGCCCGGGCCTGGGGCCAGCAGCCGAGCGTGCGCTACCTGCCGTGGGGGACGTCGCCGCGTCCGGGCTCGGCGCTGGTCGCGGCGGCCGTGTCGTGGCAGGCCGCCGAGCGCGCCCGCGACCGCCTGCTCTACACGGCGCTCACGGAGCGGCGCTCGAACCCGCACCCGTTCGACGGCCGCGCGATCGCGATCCAGAGCCGCTCCCAGCTCCTGGCGCAGGTGGGCGAGGAGGTGCGCGTGCACTGGCTCGAGGACCGTGACGACGTGCGCGCGGTGGGGGATATCGTGCACGACGGGGTCGAGGCAGTGATGGCGGACAAGCGCGCGCAGGCCGAGCGCGTGGCGTGGCTCCGCGGCTCGGACGGCGACATCCGCGAGCACGGCGACGGCCTCACCGCCGAGCGGATGGGGTTGGGCGGCCCGGCGCGCTGGATGGCGGGCCGCTCGCTGCAGCCGGACAGCCGTTTCTACGGCTGGGGCAGCGCGAGCCTGGCCAAGGACACGCGCGACCTCGTGCGGAGCTCGGGGGCGCTGGCGCTCCTGACGCTGCCGCGGCGCAGCGACGCGGGCTGGCTGCTCGGCGGTCAGGCGTACGAGCGCTTCGCGCTCCGCGCCGCGACGCTGGGCGTCGCCCAGCACCCGCTGGCGGCGCCGATCGCATCCGAGCACCACCGCACGAGCCTGGGCCAGCGCTTTCACGCCGAGGGCGAGGAGCCGCTCATCCTCGTCCGCCTCGGCCATGCCAAGCCGCCGTCCCCGACCGCCCGCCGCGGCGTGGCGCTCGTGAGCACGTACCGCACGTCGTAGCTCGAGCTTCCCGTGCGGCCGGCGCGCGGCGGGTTCAGCTCCCGCTCACCGTCATCTCGCCGATGAGCAACGTCGGACAGGCGATCGAAGAGCGCCACTCGAGGTCGTTCCCGACGGCGGCGATCGCCCGCAGCATGTCGAGCGAGTTGCCCGCGACCGTCACGCCGTCAACGGGGAACGCCTTTTCGCCGTTCTCGATCCAGTAGCCCTGCGCCTGGAACGAGTAGTCGCCCGTCACGCCGTTGAAGCCGTACGAGCCCTGGTCGTCGTAGTAGAACCCGCGGTCCACCCGGCGCAGGATCGCTTCCGGCGAGTCCGCCCCCGGCTCCATGTAGAGATTGTGAAAGCCGATGCCCGGCGTGCTCGACCAGCCGCGGAGCGCGTTCGCCGTGGGCGGCAGGCCGGCGCGGCGGGCGTGGTAGTGGTCGTAGACGAACATCGCCAGCCGGCCGCGGTCGAGGAGCACGTTCCGGCGCGTCGGCAGCCCTTCGCCGTCGTAGGGCGAGCTGCCCACGCGGCGGGCGAGCGTGCCGTCGTCCGCCAGCGTCACGAGCGGCGACGCGACCTGCTCCCCGAGCTTGCCCGTCAGCCAGCTCGACTGCTTGATCAGCGACTCGCCGCTCCAGGCGTCCGCCATCTCCGCGAGCCACGCCCCGGCGATGTCAGGGTGCATCACCACCGGCACGCGCGCCGCGGGCACGCTGCGCGCGCCGATCCGGTCCACGGCGCGTTTCGCCGCCGCCCGCGCCAGCGTCTCCGCGCTCGGCAGGTCCGCGAGGTGGCGCGCGCTCATGCCCTCGGCGCCGGTCTGCTGGCGTCCGCCCGCGTCGTCGGCCAGCGCCACGACCCACGCCGACACGCTCGTGCCCTCCCAGCTCCGCGCCACGCCGTGCGTGTTCGCGACCGCGAACGCGCCGCCCGAGCTGGAAACACTCGCGCCGTCGGTGCGGCTCACGCGCGGATCGGCCGCGAGCGCGATGCGCTCGAGCTCGAGCGCCATCTCGATCTTGCGCTCGGCCGACCACTCGATGGCCGCCGGATCGAACAGTTGCAGCTCGGCCGGCGCTGACGCGCCCGCCTCGGCGGCATCGGGCGCACCGTTCGCCTCGTCCGGCGTCGCGAAGCGGGCCAGCGCCACGGCGCGGCGCGCGAGGTCGTCGATCCCGGCGGGGGAGAGGTCGGTGCCCGAGGCGAAACCCACGGCGCCGCCGACCACGGCGCGCACGCCGAGGCCGCAGGTGCCGCTCTGCTTGAGCGACTCCACGTGACCGCCGTGCGCGCGCACGGTGAACGCGCTCGAGCTCTCGGCGCAGGCGTCGGCCACCTGGGCGCCGTGCGCACGGACGCGCTCGAGCGCGGCGGCGCACAGGCGCTCGAGCGCGGCGGGCGGGACGTGCCGCGCGCTCACAGCGCGGTCCCGCCCACGGTGATGCCCGTGAACCGCACCGTGGGCTGCCCGACGCCCACGGGCTTCCACTGCCCGTCCTTGCCGCACGAGCCGGTGGTGCCGTCGATCTCCAGGTCGGAGCCGACGCCGTCGATCTTGAGCATGGCGTCGTTGCCGTTGCCCGCGAGCGTCGCGTTGCGCACCGGGTGCGTGAGCTTGCCGTTCTCGATCTGCCAGCCCTCGGTGACCTGGAACGAGAAGTTGCCGTCGGCGGGGCTCACCGAACCGCCGCCCAACTTCTTGCAGTAGAGCCCGCGCTTGACGTCGGCGATGAGCGCATCCGCGGGAACGGTGCCCGGCTCGATGTACGTGTTCGTCATGCGGCACAGCGGAAAATCGCGGTACGACGAGCGCCGCCCGTTGCCGGTGGGCCGGTTCCCGGTGAGCCGCGCATTCAGGCGATCCCAGAGGTAACCCACGAGCACACCGTCGCGCACGAGCTCCGTGCGTTGCGCCGGCGTGCCCTCGTCGTCGACGCGGAACGAGCCGCGGCTGTAGGGAATGAGACCCGAGTCGACGATGGTCACGCCGCGGGCAGCCACCTGCTGGCCCATCTGCGTGGCGCGGATCGAGGTCTTCCGCCGGATGGTGTCGCCCTCCATGCTGTGGCCGAAGCA
>DATNFC010000086.1:0-7513 GCA_035606545.1 Candidatus Methylomirabilota bacterium | reverse complement strand
CCGGCCCGAGGCGGGCGGCCAGTACGCCTACCTGCGCGAGGCGTTCCATCCCGGGCTGGCGTTCGCGTACGCGTGGGCGCTGCTGTTGCTCATCCAGACCGGCGGCATGGCCGCATCGGCGATGACGTTCGCGCGCTACGTGCGCGAGCTGGGTCACGTGCCGCTCGCCGAGGGCGTGCTCTCGGCGCTCGTGCTCGCGGCGCTGACGCTCGTGAATGCGTTGGGCGTCCGCGCCGGCGCGGGCACGCAGCACGTGCTCATGGTGTTGAAGATCGCCGCCATCCTCGCCATCGTCGCGGCGGGCATGGCGCTCGCGGCCCAGCCCGCAGCGCTGCCCCCCGCGACCGCGGGAACCGAGGCGCCGGCCGGCTTCGGCGCCGCCATGGTCCCGGTGCTGTTCGCCTACGGCGGCTGGCAGACGGCGGCGTTCGTGGGCGGCGAGGTGAAGGACCCCGCGCGCACGCTGCCGCGCGGCATGGTGCTGGGCGTGGTGGGCGTCGTGATCCTCTATCTCGCCGTGAACATCGCCTGCCTGCGCGTGCTCGGCGCCGCGGGGCTCGCCGGGACGCCGGCGCCCGCGGCGGCGCTGATGCGGGCCGCGTTCGGCGAGGGGGGCGCGCGGGTGCTCGCGCTCGGCGTCGCCGCCTCGACGTTGGGCTTCCTCAGCCAGGGCATGCTCACCGCGCCGCGCGTCTACTACGCCATGGCGGCCGACGGGCTGTTCTTCGGCGCCATCGCGCGCGTCAACGACCGCACGCACGTGCCGGTGCGCGCGGTGGTGCTGCAGGGTGCGGCCGCCACGCTGCTGGCGCTCACCGGCGAGTACGGTCGCATCCTCGACACCGTGGTCTCCGCGGACTGGATCTTCTTCGGGCTCTCGGCGGCGTGCGTGTTCGTGTTCCGGCGGGCCGACGGCGGAGCCACGCCGCACGGCGCCCGCGTTCCGCTGCATCCGCTGACGACGCTCGCGTTCATCGCCGCGAGCGCCTGGATCGTGGTGCAGTCGCTGGCCCACGATCCCCGGAACGGCGCCGTCGGGCTGGCGCTGATGCTCGCCGCCTGGCCCGTCTATCTCCTGTGGCGGCGGCTCGCCTCGCCGCGCCACCGCGAGCGCTGACTCATCCCCGACGCCGCAGCGGCCGATGACTCCCCAGGCTCAAACGGAGCCTAGCCGCCCGAGCAACCCCTCGGGCCAGGGAGGGCCGCATGCGGCACATCGCACGCCTGTCGTCGTGCCCAGTCGTCGTGCTCGCGGCCGCGCTCGCGCTCGGTGCCTCCCCGGTGCACGCCGCCCCGCCCACGGCGCGCGACTTCATCGACCGCTACGTGCAGGCCACGGGGGGCAAGGCCGCGCTCGCCGCCGACACGGCGCTCCACATCCGCGGCCGCGTCACCGACGCCGGCATGAAGGGCACATTCGAGATCTGGACGTGTTCGCCGGCGCGCGCGCTCCGCATCGAGCGCGTGGGCACGCTGCGCACGAAGCAGGGCATCGACGGTGCGGTGGCGTGGCGCACCGACTTCACGTCCAAGCGCACGAACCCGGTCGAGGGCAGGGATCTCGAGGCCGTGCGCGCCGACGTCTGGTTCGCGACCGAGCAGTGGGCGCGTGACGCCTCGTGCAAGGCCCTGCTCGGCCAGAACTCGTTCATCGCCGGCCGCGCGCTCCAGGGCGTGGACGTGACGCCGCCCGTGGGCCCCAGGCAGACGCTGTGGTTCGACCAGAAGACCGGCCTGCTCGCGCGCATCACCCGCCATCGCGACCAGTACGAGTGGAGCGAGGAGGTCTCGGGGTGGAAGACGCTCGCGGGGCGCAAGCGCGCCACGGTCTACGCGATCGGCTACCCGCAGTTCCCGACCAGCTATCACCGCGAGGACGTGGACAGCGTGTGGGCGAAGGGCCCGAAGGACCCCCTGGCGTTCGCGCCGCCCGCCAACACCGCGGCGCCCGCGGTGTGGACCGGGGCGCGGGGCAGGATCGAGCTGCCGTTCCGCTACAGCCGCGGCCACGTGTGGGTGAAGCTGGCGGTGAACGGCGCGGCCCCGGCCGAGTTCATCCTCGACACCGGTGCGTTCAACACCTGCCTGGACCGCGGCTTCGCCCAGACGCTCGGGATCACGGGTCAGGGCGAATACGGCGCGGTGGGCGTGGGCGGCTACGACACGTTCGGGTTCACGCCGCTCAAGTCGGTGCGCTGGTCGAACGGCAAAGGTGCGAGCGTCGAACTGCGCGACCTGCGCGCCGGCGTCATCGGGCTCCAGGACGCGCTCAACTCGGTCGAGTGGGGGCGCACGGCGGGGCTGCTCGGCTACGACGTCCTCAGCCGGTTCACGCTCGACATCGACTTCGACCGCGAGGTGATCACGCTCTGGGATCCCGCGACCTACGTCCACCAGGGACCCGGCACCGCGATCCCGATGATCCTCAACGGCAACATCCCGACCGTGGAGATGACGCTCAACGGCGGCTGCAAGGGCACGTACATCGTCGACGTGGGCAATGCGAGCGTGCTGTCGGTGGGAGCCGAGCAGGTCACGAGCTGCCGGCTGCTCTCGCTCGAGCACAAGCAGGTGCAGCACTGGGTGGGCGGCATCGGCGGCGCGTTCCAGGAGAACGTGTGCCGGCTCGACAGCCTTCGTCTCGGCCCGTTCCTGTTCAAGGAGCCCGTGGCCGGCCTGACCACGCATCATCAGGGCTCGGCCGGGAGCAAGGAGGTGCAGGGCAACATCGGCACCACCGTGCTCGAGCGCTTCCGCTGCACGTTCGACTACGCGCGCGGCACGTTGTGGCTGGCGCCGGCCGCCCGCTTCGACGAGCGCGAAGCGTTCACGCGCAGCGGGCTCTGGTACACGCGCTGGGCCGGCGTGGTCGTGGTGTTCGGCGTGGTCAAGGGCTCGCCCGCCGAGGAGGCGGGCCTGAAGATCCGCGACGTGCTGCGCGCGGTGAACGGCCGGAGCGTCGAGAAGATGACGCCCGAGGAGCTGGACCGCGTGCTGCGCGATGGCAAGGCGGGCGCGACCGTGAAGCTCACGTACGAGCGCGAGCTGAAGGAAGAGACGATCGACCTGACGCTGGCGGACGTGCTGTAGGTTCCGTTCACGTTCGCGACGTGCACTCGGTCGGAGACTAGTCGCGCCGGCGCTCCTCCAGCTCCTCGAGCGTGCGCGGCCAGTCGTCGCGCAAGAGCCGCGAGAGCGCGCGGTCGGCGAGTAACCGCCCGCCCGTCTGGCAGCGAGCGCAGTAGTTCATCTCGTTCTCGGCGTAAACCACGCGCTGGACCGGGGCGCCGCAGTCGGGACACGGTTTGCGGTAGCGGCCATGCACCGCCATCTCCGGCCGGAACGCGGTGACCTTCTCCGGGAACGCATCGCCCTGCGCGGCCGCGAGCCGGTCGCGCCACTCGCTGAGCACGCCGACGATGGCGGCGTGGAGCCGTGCGCGCTCGTCGGCGTCCATCTGCGACGTGCGCTTGAACGGTGACAGCCGCGCGCGGTGGAGGATCTCGTCCGAGTAGCTGTTGCCGATGCCGGCGAAGAGCCTCGGGTCGGTGAGCGCGCGCTTGAGCGTGTGGTCTTCTCTTGCCAGCACCTCGGCCAAGGCCTCCGCGCTCATCGACAGCGGCTCGATGCCGCCGGCGTCGAGCGCCGCGAGCGCGGCGTCGTCGGGCAGCAGGTGGAGCGCGGCGCGCTGCTTCGTGGACGCCTCGGTCAGGAGCAGCGTGCCGGTGGCGAAGTCGAACGCGGCGAGCCCGACGCGCTTGGGGATCGCCACGCCTGCTGGCTTCCAGTGAAGCCGGCCGGAGATCATCAGGTGGAGCGCGAGGAAGAGCCCGCCCTCGAGCGCGAACACGAGACGCTTGCCCATGCGGCCGATGTTCTCAACGACGCGGCCGTTGGCTGCGTCGAGTGCGGGTTCGGTCGTGCGCAGCAGGTTCCACCCGGCGACGCGCACGCGCTCGAGACGCTGCCCGAGCACGCGGCGCTTCAGGTGGTCGACGTAGAGCTCGAGATCGGGCAGCTCCGGCATCGCGCGAGCGCGCCGGGCTCAGGCCACGCCGGCGCCGAGACGCTCCTCCTCGCGCAGCCCGTAGAGCGGCTGGTACTTGCCCCACAGGTAGTCGAGATAGGGCCCGATCATGAGCGGCCCGCCGGTCACGCGCTGGATCAGCTCGGGTGCGGTGAACTTCGCCCCGTGCCGGTAGATGTTGTCCTTCAACCAGGCGTGGAGCGTCCCGAACTCGCCCTTCCTCACGTCGGCGGGGATGCCGGGTTGCGCCTTCACGGCGGTGGCATAGAACTGCGCCGAGAGGATGTTGCCCAGCGTGTAGCCCTGGAACGCGCCGCCGATCGGGCCGCCGTACCAGTGCACGTCCTGCAGCACGCCGTTCTTGTCGTCCGGCACGGGAATGCCGAAGTCGGCCTCGAACCGCTCGCGCCAGACGCGCGCGAGATCCTTCACCGCCACCTTGCCCTCGAGCAGGTCGAGCTCGAGGTCGAAGCGGAGCATGACGTGCAGGTTGTACGTGACCTCGTCGGCGTCGGTGCGGATGAGCGAGCGCTCGACCCGGTTCACGGCGCGGTAGAACGTGTCGAGCGGCACGTCCCGGAGCTGCTTCGTGAACGCCAGCTGGAGCCGCGGGTAGAACGACTCCCAGAAGCCGCGGCTCCTGCCGACCAGGTTCTCCCACAGCCGCGACTGGCTCTCGTGGACGCCGGACGACGTGCCGTTCGCGAGCGGCGTGCCCTCGTAGCTCCGGTCGATGCCCAGCTCGTAGAGCGCGTGGCCGCACTCGTGCAGCGTCGAGAACAGCGCGTCGGTGATCTCGTCCTCGCGCACGCGCGTGGTGATGCGCACATCGCCAAGCGAGAACTTGGTCATGAACGGGTGGTGCGTCTTGTCCTGGCGGCCGCGCGCGAAGTCGTAGCCGAAGCAGCGGATCACCTCGAGCCCGAATGCGAGCTGGTCGGCTTCCGGGGCGTGCTGGCGGATGCAGGCGTCGTCCGCCACCGGGCGCGACGTGATCGCACGCACGATCGGCACCAGCTTCGCACGCAGCTCGGCGAACAGCTGCTTCACCGACGCCGCCTTCATGCCGTAGTCGGAGAAGTCGATCAGCGGGTCGGCGATGTGCTGGTAGCCGGGGAAGCAGTCCGCCATGCGGCGCGACAGCTCGAGCGTCTTCTCGAGCAGCGGGCGCACCGTGGCGAAGTCGTTCTTCGGCCTCGCCTCGGTCCACACCTGGTAGCTGTGCGCCGTGTGCTCCTGGAACTCCGCCACGAGCGCGGTCGGCATCTTCACCGACTGGTCCCAGTTGCGCCGGGTCACGCGCACGAGCGAGGCGTCGTCGGACTCGAACGCCAGCGACGCCGTCTCCTTCGCCGCCGCGTCCAGCAGCCGGCCGGTCTCGGCGTCGGTGAAGCGTTCGTGCGCGAGCCGCGACAGCGTGGCGAGCTGGCGGCCGCGGGCGGGGGCGCCCTCCGCGGGCATGTACGTGGTCTGGTCCCAGCGCAGCAGCGCCGCCGCGTTGCTCAGGTCGTCCACCTCGAGCAGGCGGGCCTTCAGGGTGTCGAGCGCGCTCATCCTTCCTCCGATGCGTTGCGTGGGGAGCTCGCCGGGCTCAGGCGATCTCGATCGTCACCCTCTCCATGCTCAGCGGCTCTTTCGTGCCACCCTGCGACGTGCCGCACGCCTCCAGGGCCTTGAGCACCGCCTCACCCCCCTCGACCTCGCCGAAGATCGTGTGCTTGCCGTCGAGCCATGGCGTGGGCACGAACGTGAGGAAGAACTGGCTGCCGTCCGTTCCCGGACCGGCGTTCGCCATGCTCAGCAACCCAGGGCGGTCGTGCTTCACGCCGGGGGCGAACTCGCCGTCGAAGCGGTAGCCGGGGCCGCCGGTGCCGCTGCCGAGCGGACAGCCGCCCTGCGCCATGAACTGCGGGATGACGCGGTGGAACGACAGGCCGTCGTAGAAGCCCAATCGGGCCAGGTACGCAAAGCTCGTCACGTGCATGGGCGCGGTCTCGGGCAGGAGCTTGATCGACAGCTCGCCCTTGGTCGTGACCATGCGCGCGCGCATCCGCGTGCCGGCGGGGAACGTGAGCATCTGCGGCTTGGACAGCCGCGTGCGCCAGCCGGGCTGCGACGTATCGACCTTGGCCTCGGCGACGAGCTTCTCGAGCATCTGCATGGGGATCTCCGGTGTCAGGCGATCCGGGCTCGAGGATGCCCGCGCTTTCAGCGCATCCTGAAACCCCGGATGATGATCAGGAACACCGATGCGAGCGCAGCGGCGGCCGGCATGGTGATGACCCAGGCCCACACGATACGCGATGCGACGCCCCACTTCACGGCGGAGAGCCGGCGCGAGGCGGAGACCCCCGAACCCACGATCGCCCCGGTGATGGTGTGCGTGGTCGAAACGGGCACGCCCAGCGCGCTCGCGCCGAACAGCGCCATCGCGCCCGCGGTCTCGGCGCAGAACCCGCCCACGGGCTGGAGCCGGGTGATGCGCATGCCCATGGTCTCGACGATGCGCCAGCCGCCCGAGAGCGTCCCCAGCCCGATCGCGCCGTAGCTCGCGAACACCACCCAGAACGGCACGTGGAACTCGCCCTTGAGGTTCCCGGTCGAGTAGAGGAGCGCGGTGATGATGCCGGCGGTCTTCTGGGCATCGTTCGAGCCGTGGCCCAGGCTGAACATCGCCGCCGAGACGAGCTGCAGCCTTCGGAACAGCGAGTCCACGCCGCGCGGCGTCGATCGTCGGAAGAGCCACGACACCGCGAGCATGAGGATGAAGCCGAGGACGAGTCCCACCATCGGCGAGATGACGATGAACGTCGCCGTCTTCACCACGCCCTCCACGACGACCGCCTTCGGTCCCGCCGAGACGACCGCGGCGCCGACGAAGCCCCCGATCAGCGCGTGGGACGACGACGTGGGCAGCCCGAACCACCACGTCAGCAGGTTCCAAGTCAGCGCCGCGAGCAGCGCCGCGAGCACGATCCCGGGCGTCACCACGGCCGGGTCCACGGTGCCCTTCGCGATCGTCTTCGCCACGTGCACGCCGAAGATCGCGAACGCGATGAAGTTGAAGAACGCGGCCCAGACCACGGCGTAGCGCGGCGACAGCACGCGCGTGCTGACCACGGTGGCGATCGAGTTCGCGGCGTCGTGGAAGCCGTTCGTGTAGTCGAACGCCAGCGCCAGCAGGATGATGATCACCAGCTCGAGCGGCAGCGGTCCCGGCATGCTAGCGGCTCTTCACCACGATCGACTCGATGGCGTTCGCAACGTCCTCGCACTTGTCCGCGGCGCCCTCGAGCCGGCCGTAGATCTCCTTCCAGCGCATGACGTCGAGCACGTCGTGCTGGCCGCTGAACAGGTCGGCGGTGACCTGGCGCGAGATGCCGTCGGCCTCGTTCTCGAGCCGGTTGATCTCCATCGTGAACGAGATCAGGTTGTTCATCTGCTTCAGGTTGTCGACCGCCTGTTCGATCTGGGTGGCGCACTCAG
>DATNFC010000085.1:0-15594 GCA_035606545.1 Candidatus Methylomirabilota bacterium | reverse complement strand
GCCGGACGCCGCCCCGGGGCCGAGCAACAATCTTCTGCGCACAACCAGAGCCTAGCCCCTGCCCCACTCGTCGAGCCGCCGGTAGAGCGTGCGCAGGCCGATGCCGAGCAGCGCCGCGGCCCGGGGCTTGTCGCCCCGGGTGTAGGCCAGTGTCGCCTCCACCAGCCGGCGCTCGGCCGAGGCCAGCGTCATCCCGACCGTGAGCTCGACCCGGTCGCCGGACCCGCCGGCGCTCTGGAGCGCCGCGGGCAGGCTCTCGAGGTCCAGCGGCCGGCGGCCGCGGACGGAGCCGACCATGTCGGAGAGCGTCTCCTTGAGTTCGGCCACGTTGCCCGGCCAGTCGTGGCGCGAGAGGCGCTCGAGCACGCCGGCGGTGACGCCGGGCACGCGCCGGCCGTGCACCCGGTTCGCCGCGCGCACCAACTCGCGCACCAGCAGCGGCAGGTCTTCGAGACGTGCACGCAGCGGCGGCACGTGAACACGCGTCACCGCGAGCAGGTGATGGAGGTCGTCGCGGAACCGTCCGGCGCTCACCTCGGCGGCGAGGTCGCGGTCGCTCGCGGCGATCAGCCGCACGTCGCTCGACACACGCCCGCGCTCCGCGCGCGCGCCCTTCCCCGACACGCCTGGCGGCCGCGCGGCATCCGCGCGTTCGATCGTCCGCGCCTGGAGGAAGTGCAGCAGCCGGAGCTGGACGCTCGCCGAGGCGCGATCGATGTCGTGCACGAGCAGCGAGCCGCCATCGGCGCGCTCGAACGCACCCGGCTGGCCCGCGGCGCCGAACAGCGTCTCCGCCTGCATGGCCTCGGAGAGCGCCGCGCAGTCCACGCGCTCGAACCGCCGCTCGCGGCGCGGACCGCCGTAGTGGAGCGCGCGCGCGACCACGCTCTTGCCCGTGCCCGGCTCGCCCTCGAGCAACACCGGTGCGCGCGTCGCGGCCAGGTGGCGCACCTGCTCGCGCAGCTGCTGGATCTCACGCGAGCGGCCCGTGAGCGCGCGGGCCGGCTCGCCCGCGCGCGACACGCGTGAGGCACCCGCGCCGGCGCGGGTCCGGGCTTTCAGCCGCGAGCGAGCGCCGCCAGCACGCGCTCCGGGCTGGGGACCAGGTCCAGGTTCTCCGAGACCTCGCGATACAGCACCCGGCCGTCCTTCCCGATCACGAACGTGGCCCGGCCGCTGTAGCCCGCATCGGGCAGCAGTACGCCGTAGGCCGTCGACGCCTGGTGCTTCCAGTCGGAGAGCAGCGGGAACGACAGGTTGAGCGAGCGCGCGAATGCGCCGTTCGCGTGGTGGCTGTCGACGCTGATGCCGTAGACGACCGCGCCCGCCTTCTCGAACTGCGGCAGGTACTGCTCGATCTCCGGCAGCTGATGACTGCACACGGCAGAGAATGCGAGCGGGTAAAAGACCAGCACGACGGGGCTGTGGCCGAGGTGCTCCGAGAGCGTGTAGAACGCACCCCCGGGGCCCTTCAGCTTGAAGTCCGGCGCCATCTGGCCCGGCTCGGGAACGGTCTGGGTCATCATCAGGAACTCCGATCACTCCTGGAAGGCACGAGGAGGAGGGCAGGGACGGCGTCGGGCATGCGCACGCCGGATGTCCATCATCCTCCGCACGCGCGGCAGCGTCCAGCAGGGTGTGCCGTATTTCGCCCCGACAACCTCCCTGAGTGGCAACGGGCCGGTGGGGTCAGGATTTCGAATCCCTGACGTTCCGCGATCACACCTACCGCCGCGCGGTCACGCGCATCACGTCCTGACTGATGGCGGCCAGCTCGAGCAGCGTGCGCGCACCCTTTTCGCGCTCCCAGCGGCCGGCGAGCTCGATGAACAGCCGCGCCGTGGTGCGCGTGTCGGGGAGAGCGCGGTGCGCCGACTCGAACGGGAGCTTGAGCTTCGCCGCGAGCTCGCCGAGCGAGTTGCTGCCCGGGCCGAACAGGCCGCGCGCGAGCCCGAGCGTGTCGACGATCGGGTTCAGGATCGGAGGCGTGCCGGCCTCGCGGAACAGGTGCAGCAGGAACGGCAGATCGAACGGCGCGTTGTGGAACACGATCGGCAGGTCGGCGCACGCCTCGCGCAACAGCCGGCCGGCCTCCGCAGCCTTCGGCGCCCCCGCCACCATGGCGTCACTGATGCCGTGCACGCGCGAAGCGTCGGCGGGAATCGGCCGGCCCGGGTCGATGAGCGTCGACCACTCCTCGCCCAAAACGCCGTCCACGATCGCGACGCGCGCCACCTCGACCAGCCGATGGCCGAACGCCGGGCTCATGCCCGTGGTCTCGGTGTCGACAGCGATCGCGGTCTGCCCCGAGAGCAGGCTCATGCGCGGACGGCGCTCACTTGGCGCCGGTGCCGGACGCCCGTGAGTACGCCTCCCAGCTCTCGCCCCGGTCCATGTGGCCGTCGCCGACGAAGCGGACGAGCTTCAGGAACTTGTCCGCCGGGATGTAGCCCGGGACGTTCACGAGGTGCGTGCCGTCGGGCTTGAGGAAGATCGTGGTCGGGTAGCCCGTCACTTCGAAGCCGCCGGACAGCGCACGCGCGGTCAGCGAGCGGCCCGCGTAGCTCACGCGCTCGGCGCTCTCGGCGTTGAGCCGCACCATGACGAAGTGCTGGTTCAGGTACTCGCTCACGTCGCTGCGCGCGTAAACGTCGCGGTCCATGCGCTTACACCAGCCGCACCAGTCCGTGTAGACGTCCACGATCACCGGTTTGGGGCCGCCGGCGGCCGCCGCCAGCCCCTCGTTCCAGCCGCGCCAGGCCACCGGCCCGGCGTGGGCGGCGGGCACGAGGAGCAGGGCGGCGAGTATCAACAAGGACTTGAGGCGGAGCATGGGTTCCTCGCTCGGGAGCAGGAACCAGCGTATCACGCCCTCGCGCGCCCTATGTGTAGACCGTGTGTCGCAGCGTCTCCGCCGGCCGGGCCGGATCGAACCACACGCCGGCGAGCTGGCGGCTGCCGAACTGCCCCGGGTTCACGACCGGCGTGTCCCCGAGCGCGTCCCGCCACGCGCCGGAGACGCGCGGCGACTCGTGGATGTGCCCGGAGAGCACGAGACGTGGCTGGCGCGCTTCGACGAACGCCCGGATCGCGCGCGATCCCACGTGCTGCCGGCTCGCGATCACGTCGCACACGGTGTCTCTCGGCGGCGAGTGCAGCACGAACACCATGTCGCGCGCACTGCGCTTCGCCGCGAGTGCATCGAGGCCCTCGGCGATCGTCGGCGCACGGCGATCGGGATCGAACCGGAACTCGCGCACGCCCTCGCGCCCCGAGAGCCAGCCGTGGAGCCGCGCCGGGCTCTCCTCGGCGCCGTCCTCCCAGCGTTCCCAGTCCTTGATCGCGAACGGCGTGATGGGCACCCACGACAGCCCGCCCACCGCGACGCCGTCCACGTCGATCACGCGCGCGTGCAGCAGGCGCCACAGCGCACCGTCGTGACGCTCGAGCACGTCGTGGTTCGCGCCCCAGTCGTCGTTGCCCATCATCAGCAACAACTCGGCGTCGGGGACCGCCTCGCGTAGCCGGCGAGCGAACTCGACCAGGAAGCCTTCGAGGAACACGCGCTGGTGACCGACGCCGGCCGCACCGGTGCCGTGCGGCGCCAGGTCGCCGCCGAGGATCACCGCGCGGGGCCGCCGGGTGGCGGCGAGGACCATGACCTGTTCGTAAAGTTCGCCCGAGCCGTGCAGGTCGGACGTGAAGAACCATTCGCCCAAGCTCGCCTCCGCGCGAAACGCCGACGCAGGCTACCCAAGCGCTCGGTGCCCCTCAACCGAGACGCGGGTCGCAGCGCCAGGCGATTGACACGCAATTGGCGCCGCGGGGGCCGCGCGCGCTTGCATCCAACTCGCGGGCTTCCGATACTTTTCCACGCTCGCAGCCGTACCGCGCTCGCGACGGGCAGGCCGCGGCAACCGCCGAACCCATTCGGGCCCCTTCCCTGCGGAGGGGTGCCCGGGACGCCCCGCCCGAACCGCACCCTAACCTGGATCCATCATGTCGATGCCGTCCCGCGCGCTGTTCGCGGCCGTCTCGCGTTCGCTCTCCGCCCTCGCTCTCGCGCTCACGCTCGGCGCCGGCGTCGTCCATGCCGCCGCGGCGCCCAAGTCGCTGCTCCTGAACGGCGACTTCGAGCGCACGCTCGCCGGTCATCCGTGGATGCCGGCCGGCTGGGACACGTCGATGGCCGACCTGCCCACCGTGTTCTTCGGGCGCGACACGTTCCTCGTCCACGGCGGGCGCTGGGCGGTCAACGTGGCGAACCTGAGCGCCGCGATCCCGATGGGGCACAACTGGAGCCAGACGCTGCTCGTCGGCAAGGAGACGTGGGGGAAGACGGCGACGTTCAAGGTGTGGACGCGCAGCAACGGCGTCGAGGGCCGCGCCTACATCCTGCTCCAGGCGTACAGCGACACGGCGTCGAAGATGGGGCGCATCTGGGGAGTGGACCACGACGAGGCGCTCCGGCGCCTCGGCATCGGCAAGATCGACGATCCGTTGCTGGACCTGGCGTGGAAGCGAGTGTGGTTCGACGACCCGCTCACCGAGTGGGTGGAGCGCGAGGCCAAGATCCTCATCCCCCCGGGCGCGAACGTCGTGTTCGTGCGCTGCGGGTTGATCGGCACCGGCCAGGCGCTGTTCGACGACGCATCGCTCGTGCTCTCGCCCGGCACGCCGCCGGCCAAGCTCGCGAAGGGACAGAACCTGTTCGCCGATCCCGGCTTCGAGAACCGCGGCCTGGTGTGGGACGTCTCGCTGCCGCCGTACGAGGGCTCAAAGGTGGTGATCGACACCACGATCGCGCACACCGGGCACATGAGCATGCGCTACTCCGACTTCTGGGACGGCCTCGTCGAGGCTCGCGTCGGCGTTGGCCAGCCGTTCGACGCGCGCCCGCTCCGCGGCCAGCGCGTGCGGCTCTCGGGATGGTTCAAGGGTGACTCGCTGATCGGCATCGCGTACGTGAAGATCTTCTCGCACGGATTGAAGACGCGCGTGACGCAGTCGCCTGGAGCCGAGATGATGTCGAACACGTGGGATTGGCACAAGCTCGAGATCGAGCTCAACATCCCCGACGATGCCGTGATGGTGTGGGCGAACCTGACGGCGCAGGCACCCGCGCGCGGCACGGTGTGGGTGGACGACGCCTCGTTCGAGGTGCTGGGGCCGGCGCCGGCGCCGCCCGGGGTCGCGAAGGCACCCGTGCAGGGAAAGAAGCCCTAGCGGGCCGGAGGGGCGACCGGAACGGCGGCGTGCGCTGGGCGTCGCCTCGCATCGGTCCGCCGCCGCTGGGCACGCGTCCGTCGGTTTTCCATGGCCCGTCCGCCGGCAACGGCCCGGTAATACCGGTCATGGCTCCTGTCCGCCTCACGGTCAACGGTGTCGCGCGCGACGTCGACGTGGCGCCCGACATGCCGCTGCTCTGGGTGCTCCGCGACGTGCTGCAACTCACGGGCACGAAGTACGGCTGCGGCGCCGGGTTCTGTGGCGCGTGTGCCGTGCGCATGGGAGATCGGGTCGTGCGCTCGTGCCAGCTCTCGATCGCGGAGGCCGCCGGGAAGTCCTTCGTCACGATCGAACACCTCGCGGCCGCGGGCGGCGCCTCGGTGCAGAAGGCCTGGATCGAAGCGGACGCGGCGCACTGCGGCTACTGCCAGGCCGGACTGCTGATCGCCGCGTCGGTGCTCGCGGAGTCGAAGTCACCGCTCGACGACGACGCGATCGACGCCGCGCTGGGCGTGCATCTCTGCCGCTGTGGCTCGTACCCGCGCGTCCGCCTGGCGATGAAGCTCGTCGCGGCGGGGCTGAAGAAGAAGGGGTGATGCGCGCGTCGCGGCGTCGTTTCCTGGCGGTGGGTGGACTGGCGGCCGGCGGCATGCTGCTCGAGCTCGCCACGGATGGCCGGTTGCGCATCGCGGGCCGCGCGCTCGCCGCCGCGGGCGGTGCGAGCGACCCCTCGTTCCGCCCGTTCGCCTGGCTCGCGATCGAGCCCGGCGGGCGAACACTGGTCACGATCGGTCGCGTCGAGATGGGACAGGGAACCCGCACCTCGCTGCCCATGCTCGTTGCCGAGGAACTGGATGCGGACTGGGAGCGCGTCGCGGTGGAGACGGCCGAGCCGGGTCCGGAGTTCCCGGAGATGCGCACCAGCGGGAGCTGGAGTGTGGGCGGCCGCTACCGCTCGCTCCGCCAGATGGGTGCGCGCGCGCGCGCGGCCCTGATCGCAGCCGCCGCCGCGCGGTGGCGCGTTCCCGCCGGCGCGTGCTCCACGCAGCCGGGCCAGGTCGTGCATGCCGCCTCGGGGCGCTCGCTGGGCTACGGCGCGCTGGCCGCGGCCGCCGCCGCGGCGCCACTGCCGGCGAACGTGCCGCTCAAGGATCCGAAACAGTTCCGGTTGCTCGGCCGGCGCACGCCGCGCCGCGATGCGCCCGCCATCGTCACCGGTACGGCGCGCTATGGGCTCGATGCGCGCGTCCCCGGCATGCGGTTCGCCTCGCTCGAGCGCTGCCCGGTCGCGGGCGGAAAGCTGCTCTCGTTCGACGCCTCCGCGGCACGCCGCGTCCCCGGCGTGCGCGACGTCGTGCGGCTCGGAGACAGCCTCGCGGTCGTCGCGGATCACACGTGGGCGGCGTTCTCGGGCCGCCGCGTGCTCGAGGCAAGGTGGGATGAAGGTGCGCTCGCGAGCTTCGACTCGCGCGCGTACCGCGCACAACTCGCGGAGGCCTCGGGCCGGCGCGGGACGCCCGGCCGCGTCGTGGGCGGCGCCGAAGCCGCGGTCGCCTCGGCCGCGCGGCGGCTCGATGCGCTCTATGAATACCCGTTCTTCGTCCACGCTCCGCTCGAGCCCATGAACGCGCTGGCGCACGTGCGCGACGGTCGCTGCGAACTGTGGCTGGGAACGCAGGCGCCGAACTGGGTGCAGGAGGACGTGGCCCACCGGCTCGGCTTCGAGCCGTCCGCCGTCCGCGTTCACGTCCAGCTCCTCGGGGGCGGCTTCGGCCGCCGCCTGGGCGTCGAGCACGCCGTCGAGGCCGCCGAGCTCTCGCGCGCGATCGGCGCGCCGGTGCAGGTCGTGTGGACCCGCGAGGACGACATGCGCCACGGGTTCTTCCAGCCGGCGGCCGCGCACCGGATGGCGGCGGGCCTCGACGCCTCGGGGCGCCTCGCCGCCTGGTGGCATCGCGAGGCGAGCAGCGGGCAGAACTTCCGCGGCCGCGTGGATCCCGCCGATCCCGACCTGGCCGCGAACCTGATGTGGGGCGGCGTCGACAATCCCTACGTGCTGCCGGTCATGCGCGCCGAGTTCGTGCTCGTCGAGGCCCCGATCGCGCTCGGGCCCTGGCGCGCGGTGTTCGCGCCGTCGAACGTGATGGCGCGGGAGTGCTTCGTGGACGAGATCGCACACGCCACAGGCCGCGACCCGGTGCAGCTGCGCCTCGATCTGCTCGCGGCGAACGACGATGCCGACGCGGCCCAGCGCTCGCGGCGAGCGCGGCTCGCCGCCGTGATCCGCCTCGCCTCGGAGAAGGCCGGCTGGGGACGCCCGCTGCCCGCGGGCCGCGCCCGCGGCATCGCCGCGCACGTGTACGACGGCGAGACGACGCTGGCGCAGGTCGCCGAGGTGTCGATCGACGGCGGCCACCTGCTCGTGCATCGCTTCGTGTGCGCCATCGATTGCGGTCCGGTCGTGAATCCGCTCGGGCTCGAAGCGCAGGTCGAGAGCGGCGTGGTGTGGGGGCTGTCGCAGGTGCTCTGTAACGACGTCTCGTTCAAGAACGGGCGGGCCGAGATATCGAATTTCGGGGATTACCCGATCCCGCGCCTCCCCGAGACGCCGGTGATCGAGACATTCGCGATCGAGGGCGCTTCGCAGCCTCTGGGCGCGGGTGAGCAGCCCGCCGCGCCCGTCGCCGCGGCGGTGTTGAACGCGTTGTTCGCGGCCACGGGGAAGCGCGTCCGCCACTTGCCGGTCCGCGAAGCGGATCTCGCATAGCGGTGGACGGCGACCGACGCCCGCGAGCGTCGCGCACCGCTCACATTGGCACGCACTTGCAAGCGAGGTCTTGACACTCCTGTACGACCGCCCGAGAATTCGGTCCAGCAGCTGGGCAGAAAGATCTCCTTGGCAGGGAGCTTTCACACCCGAACCGGGGTCCCGTTCGCTGCACGGGACCTGCCTCCAGGCCGAAGCGATTTCACGAGCGAGGTGATTCGCGTAAGGCGCAAAGGCCGCGCGGCAAGGGGGCTGCAGGTCATCCGCCTCACCGGCCCTGGGTGAAACCCTCGCGGATGGTTGTAGGGGCCCCCCCTCTACTTGTCGTGGCGCTGAACCCCTCGCGCACCGGGCCCAGGCACTCGCTTTACCCTCTCGCCTTGTTCACGTGTCCGCGCGCGATCGCGAGCGCGAGCCGGCTGGTCGTGGCGTGGATGTGCACCGTGTCATCGAGACGCCGCGCGTAGCCGCCGCCGAGCGTCGTCGCCACCGCGATGCCGCGGCGCGCACAGCCCTCGAGCAGTGCGCGGTCGCGCGCCTCGAGCCCCGCGAGCGACAGCGCGAGCCCGCCGAGCTGATCGTCGCGATACGGATCCGCGCCCGCCTGGTAGAGCACCAGCCGCGGCGCGAACGCCCACACGCGCTCGAGCGCGGGTGCGAGGGCGGCGAGGTAGGCGTCGTCCCCCGTCCCGTCGGCGAGTCCGATGTCGAGGTCCCCGACTTCCTTGGGCATCGGATAATTGTTCTCCTGGTGCAGCGAGAGGGTGAACACCGCCGGCTCGTCGCGGAAGATGTGCGCCGTGCCGTTCCCCTGGTGCACGTCCAGGTCCACGATCGCGATGCGCTCGACCCGGCGCTCGGCGAGCATCGCGCGAGCGGCCACGGCGAGGTCGTTGATGTAGCAGAAGCCCTCGGCGTGGCCCGCGTAGGCGTGGTGGAGCCCGCCGCCCAGGTGCGCTGCCGCGCCCCGCTCGAGCGCGAGCCGCGCCGCGAGCGTCGTGCCCGCGGCGCCGAGCGCGAACGCGGCGATGATCTCGCGCGTCAGCGGCAGCTCGCTGTACATCGTGCGCGGCGTCCACCGCAGCGCGTCGAGGTCGTCGAGATAGGCCGGCTCGTGCGCGAGCGCCAGCAGCTCGCGCGTTACCGGCGGCGGCGAGACGTCCGCCGTGGCATCCACGTCCCCGGATGTGACCAGCGCGCGGTACGTAGCCTCGAACTTCTCCGTCGGGAAGACGTGCGCGCCGATGTCGCAGCCGTACTGGGCGGACCACACGAGGGGAACGCGATCGGACATGGGCGACATGGGACCAAGGGTGCCATCGGGCCGCGCGCGGGGCCAGCGCGTGCGTGCCCTCCGACATGACCCGGCGCGGACAGCCGCGTCCGCGGAATCCGCTACACTCATCGGCCGCATGCCTCCGTCCACGGCCAGCCGCACGTCCGCGTTCACGGCCCTCCGCGCGCGCCTGCTCGCACGGCGCGCGGCGGGGATGGGCATCCGGCTCTGGATCGTGACGCTGGTGCTCGCCGCCTGCGTGGGAGCGTTCACCTACTGGCAGGTCCGCGTGCCGCTGGACGGCACGCTCCGCAAGGGCGGCGCAAGCGCCGCCACGCTGCGCCTGGGCGTCACGCTCGCGGTCGGCGTGCTCGCCGCGGGCGTGATCGCGGCGTCGCGCCAGGTGACGCTCGCCGCCGCGCCGCCCGGGCCCGAGTGGCTGGCGCTGCCCGTCGAGCCTTCCCGCGTGGAACAGCACCTCGCGGGTGAAGCACAGCTGCCCGCGCTGACGGTGCTCGTGCCAACGACCGCCGCATGGCTCGCGGGCGTCGGGCTCCTCTCCCCGTTCATGCTGCTGGCGCTCGCCGCGGCGGCCGCGGTGGCGTTCCTGCTCGTGACCCGTATCGCCTGCGCGCTCGCGATCCGCGTGCCACCGGTGACGCACGCGGCGTCGCGGAGGCTGCCCGCCGCCTGGCGCGCGCTCGTGAGCGCGCGGCGGCCGGCGCGCACCGCGCGCGTGGCGGCGCCGCGCTTCCGCCGCGAGCCGCGCTGGCGGGCGCTGGCGCGGCTCGATCTCGTCGTGTCGCTGCGCGCCGGCTCACCGCGCGCCCGGCTCAACTTCACCGCGCTCGCGCTCGTGCTGAGCGTGGCGGCGTGGTTCGTGGGCGTCGATCCGCGCGAGCAGCGCGCGCAGGCGTTCGCAGGCTTCAGCCTCGCGTGCGCGATGCTGGGCGCGTGGGCCGCGTGGCGCGCAGCGGCCGATCCGCCGTCCGCGGTGCGGCCGTTGCCGCTGACGCTCGCCGACAGCTGGCGCGCGCGCGCGATCCCGATGGCGCTGCTGCTCGGCGTCACGCTCGCGCTGCATGCGACCGTGCCGGCGGTGCCGTGGTTCGCGCGCTTCGGCCTCGCGTTGTCGTGGACACTCCCCGCGCTGCTCGTGCCGCTCTTCGGCCTCCACCTCGGGCTCTCCCTCCCCGGCAAGCCGCTCGCCGCCGAGAACCTCTACTACGGCTGGCTCGGCGCCGGCGTGATCGCGAGCCTCGCCATTCCGCTGTTCGGCTGGGCGTTGCTTGCCGCCGGCTTCGTCCAGGCCACGCGCCGCGTCGCGCGCTGGCGGACGCCCGAGGTGGCGTGATGCTCGAGCTCAAGGCGCTCACGCGACGCTACGGCAGCCGGCTGGCGCTGGACGGCGTCTCGTTCTCGGTGCCGCACGGACGCATCGTCGGCCTGCTCGGCGCGAACGGCGCCGGCAAGAGCACGCTGCTGCGCACCGCTGCCGGGCTCCAGCCGCCGGATTCCGGAGCGGTGCTCGTCGACGGCCACGACGTCTGGGCCGCGCCGCTTGCGGCGAAGCAGGCGTTGGGCTACGCGGCCGAGGAGCCGTCGTTCCACGACGAGTTGAGCGCGCACGAGTACCTGGCGTTCGTGGCCGCCGTGCGCGGCCTCGAGCCGGGTATTGCGAGCGCGCGGGCGCTCCGGCTCGCACACGCGCTCGAGCTGGCGCCGCGCCTGGACGAGCCCGTACGCGGTTACTCGCACGGCATGCGGAAGAAGCTGTCGTTCCTCGCCGCGGTGCTGCACGAGCCGCGCGTGCTCCTGTGCGACGAGGCGCTCGAGGGCTTCGACGCCCCGTCCGCCGTGGCCGCGAAGGCCGAGCTGCGCCGGCTCGCGCGCGGGGGTGCCGCGATCCTGTTCTCCAGTCATGTCACCGAGACCGTCGAGCGGCTGTGCGACTCAGTGATCGTGCTCCACGAGGGTCGCGTCGCGCGCGAGCTGGGCCGTGCGGACTGGGGCGCCGGCGACGACACCACGTCGCCGCTCGAGCGCGCGTTCCTCGAGTTGATCGGCGCCGCGCGCGCTCCGGAGTCGCGATGAAGCGGCTTTTGCCAGCACTCGCGTTGCTCGTGCCCCTCGCTGCGATCGCTCCCGCGGGGCGCGCCGGGCTGATCGCGCCGCCGCCGGCGATCGTCGCGATGTGGGACGGCAAGGACGGGGCGAGCGTGCGCGCCACACTGCTCGGCATCGCCGCGCTCGGCGAGCCGCCGGGTGCGAGCGCCCGCCAGAAGCTCGAGTCCGGCGAGGCGGCGTGGTGGCTGGGCGTCCAGGACGAGCACGCGGGGCGTGCGGACAGCGCACTCGCTCAGTGGCGGCGCGCGGTGGCGATGCGCGGCGATTTCGACGAGGGCTTCGCGCTGATCGACGCGCTGTCGCGGAATGGAAGCAAGGCGGCGCTCGCCGAAGCTTACGGGCTTGCCGCCTCGTACGCCGACCAGGCGCGGCTCGGCATGCCCTCGCGGCTCGCCGAGGCGCAGGCGCGGCTGGCGTGGGCGCGGCACCTGCGCGGACATCCGGACAGCGCGCTCGCCGGCGTGGCGGAGTGGCGCGACGCGCTCCGGCGCCGCCCCGCATGGACGCGACGGATCGCCACGATGGAGCATGCGGCCGGCGACCACGAGGGAGCCTGGAAGAGCCTCACGCTGCTCGCCGCGCGCACGCGCGGGCGGGACGCGGCGGTCGAGAGCCTGCTCGTGCTGACGCAGCGAGCGCTCGGGTACGACGATGTCCGTCGCCGGTACGAGGTCCGCGCGCTGCGCGCGCCCGCCGAGGACGGCGAGCGCCGCTTCACCGGTGGTCTCCGCGCCAGCGCCGACTCGCTGCGGACCCGCGACGGCTTCATCGTGCGCTGGTATCGCGTGCCCGCGGTCGGCTCGAGCCCTCGCGCCCCGATGCTGCTCGTGCTGGCGCCGGACGACTCGCTCGTGTCGGCGGACTCGCTCGCGGCGGCGTTCGCCGCGGCGGGCCGCACGGTGGTGCTGCTTCCGCCGCGCGGCGCCTATGCCGCGCTCGGGCCCGGAGCCTACGGACCCGAGGCATGGCTCGGCCGACCGGCGGCGTACACCGCGCGGGTCGCGGAGGACGCCGCGCGCGTCATGGACGCGGTCACCGCGCGCGGCCAGGTCCCGCGCGGCTCGTGGATCGTGGGCGGCGCCGGCGACTGCGCGTCGATCGCGCTCGCGATCGCACGTGCGCGCAAGGACACACGGGCGTTGCTGCTGGTGGCGCCACGACTCCCGGTCGTCGAGGTGGCGGAGACCCGCGCGCGGCTGCGCGCACAGGGCACGCGAACGTTCGTCCAGGTCTCACCCGAGGAGCCCGATGCGCTCGAGTTGGGGGATCTCTTGAGCCGCCAGACCGCGAGTGGGCAGGTTCGTGTCGCGGACTCCGGGGAGGCCGGGCGCGGGGTGGCGATCTTCCGCGCCGATCCGAAGGTCGCGAAGCGACTGCTGGACTGGCTGCTGGAACCGGCCGCGAAACAGTAGCGTTGCGCTAGGCCCGGAACCCCGCGCTGACACTGATCGTCTCGCCGGTGATGTTCGCGGCGTCGTCCGAGGCGAGGAACGCGGCGGCGGCGGCCACGTCGTCGGGGCCCACCATGCGTTTCAACGCGGTGGGGGCGATGAACAGCTCGTGCGCCACCTCCGCCTCGGAGCGGCGGAGCGCCGCAGCCCGCGCCTTCAGCACGCCCTCGACGCGCTCGCCCTGCACCGCGCCGGGCGCGATCGCGTTCACCGTGATGCCCTGTTCCCCCAGCTCGCCGGCGAGCGTGCGCGTGAGCGCGATCATCCCCCACTTGCTCACCGCGTACGGGCTCCGGAGCGGGTAGCCCATCAACCCCGCGATCGAGGTGATGTTGACGATGCGGCCGTTCTTGCGCGCAATCATGTGCGGGATCGCGTGCTTGGCGCAGAGGAACGCGCCGGTCACGTTCACCGCCAGCGTGCGGTCCCAGTCGGCGCGCTCCATGTCGACCACGCGCAGCGTCGGGCCGCCGACGCCGGCGTTGTTGACGAGGATGTCCAGC
This sequence comes from Candidatus Methylomirabilota bacterium, assembly GCA_035606545.1. GTDB lineage: Bacteria > Eisenbacteria > RBG-16-71-46 > RBG-16-71-46 > RBG-16-71-46 > JAIOPA01. Next base: position 2,241 of record DATNFC010000085.1, on the reverse strand, counting down.
CCACCCAGCTCGGCGAGTGTCGCGGCGACCATGGCCTTCACCGCGCCTTCGTCGGCAACGTCGGTGATCGCCGTCGCCGCGCGACCGCCCGCCGTGCGGATCTCGACGGCCGTGGCCTCGAGCGCGTCACGCCGGGTCGCGGCGAGCATCACCGCCGCGCCCTCGGAGACGAAGCGCAGCGCGATCGCGCGGCCGATGCCGCGCCCGCCGCCAGTGATGAGTGCGACCTTGCCGTTGAGCCGGTTCACGGGCGGGAATCTAGCCCGGGCGATTCCTGCCGCGCTACTCGGGCCGCGCCGTGCCCGGCACGGCGCGTTCCCCCGTCTTCCACTCCACCATCACCACCGCGGCGAGGATCAGCCCCGCGCCCAACCACCACCGTGCCTCGAAGCGCTCGGCGCCCAACGTCACCGCGAACACCAGCGCAAACACCGGCTCGAGCGCGAACAGGAGCCCCATGCGGCCGGCCGAAAGCGTGCGCTGCGCATACACCTGGAGCAGCGGCGCGAGCGTGCTGCCCGCGAGCAGCAGGTACGCGAAGCGGGCAAGGTTCTCGCCGCCGAGCGTGGCACAAGCGTCGGCGGTGGGCGGCGCGAACGGCAGCAGCACCGCGCCCGCGACGAACGACTGCACGCACACCAGCGCCACCGGGTCGGTGGTGCTCGCGAAGCGCGCGATCGCCACCACCTGGAGCGCGAACATCGCCGCGCCGGCGAGCGTGATCAGCTCGCCGGTGCCGAGCCGGAAGTCGCCGCGGAGCGACAGCAGCGCCGAGCCCGCCATCGCCAGCGCGATGCCGAACGTGAGCCGCGCGCCGGGACGCTCGCGCAACAGCAGCCACGCCCAGAACGCGGCGAGCAGCGTGCCGGCGCAGGTGAGAAACGCCGAGCTGCCGGCGCTGGTCGAGCGCAGGCCCACCGCCTGGAGGAAGAAGCCGCCCACCATGAGCAGCCCCGAGAGCGCGCCGCCGGCCAGGTCGCGGCGTGAAGGCAGGCGGCGGCGAAGCACCAGCACGAGCGCGAACAGGAGGCCGGCGCCGATGAACCGGGTGGAGACGAGCAGCGCCGGCGGCACCGCCGCCACCGCGTCGCGGATCGCCACGAACGTGCCGCCCCAGAGCAGCGTCGCGAGCACCATGGCGGCGATCGCGCGCCGCTCGGCGGCATTCACCGGGAAGCTCGACGACGACGCCTCGGCCCCGCGGCGCGCGCGTGCGTGAGCGCGTACGACAGGCTCTCGAACTCCATCGTCATGTCCACGGCGCGCACCGTCACCGACTCCGGCACGCGGAGCTTGCGCGGTGCGAAATTCAGGATGCCCTGCACGCCCGCGGCCACGAGCGCGTCGGCCACCGCCTGGGCCGCCGCCGCCGGCGTGGCGATGACGCCGATCTCGAAGCCGTCCTTGGCTGAAAGCTGGCCCAGCGGACGCACGATGAGGCCGTCGATGGTGCGCCCGATCCGCTCGGGGTCGTTGTCGAACGCGGCGACGATGTCGAAACCCTGATCGGCGAAGCCGCGGTAGCCGAGCAGCGCGGTGCCGATGTGCCCCGCCCCCACCACGCACGCGCGCCAGCGCCGGTCGAGCCCGAGCAGCGCGCGGATCTCGTCACGCAGGTGCTCGACGTGGTAGCCGAGGCCGCGGCGCCCGAACGAGCCGAACGCCGACAGGTCCTTGCGCACCTGCGCGCTGGTGATGCCCTCGCGCTCGGCGAGCAGGTGCGACGAGATCATGCGCTTGCCCTCGGCCGCCACCTCTTCGAGCACGCGGTAGTAGTGGCTCAGCCGGCGCACCGTGGGTTCGGAGATGTGCGTCATGCGGCTCGCTCGTGAAAGGTTTCACAAAGTAGGGCCGAACGAGGGCCGCGGTCCGGATGGGCCGCGGCCCCAACCCTGCCTAGTTCGTGTCCTCGCCGGACCCGTCTTCGCCGGGTGCCTCGGTCGCGTCGGTCACCGGGGCCTCCGCGGCATCAGCACCGGCGCCGGATCCGCCCTCGTCGTCCTCCGAGACCACACGCGTGACGCCGCCGACCGTGTCCGGCAGCAGCTCCACCGTGCCCTCGGCAGTGGGCGACGGCGCCAGGTTCACGAGCCGCACGCCCTGCGTGTTGCGGCCGATGACGCTGATGCCCTTCACCGGCATGCGGATCATCTGTCCCTGCTTGGTGATGATCATCAGCTCGTCGCCGTCGACGACCTCTTTCACCGCCACGACGTCGCCGTTCCGCTCCGTGGTCTTGAT
>DATNFC010000084.1:0-2739 GCA_035606545.1 Candidatus Methylomirabilota bacterium | reverse complement strand
GTCGCGCTCCTGTTCGGGCTGTGCGTGCCCGCGCTCACGTTGTTCGTCACGGAGCGCTTCACCGGTCGCCGCGACATCGCCTGCATCGCCGGCCTGCTCGCCGCACTCGATCCCACGCTCGTGACCTGGTCGGCGCGCCCGCTCACCGAGATGGGCACGATCGCGCTCGTCACGCTGGTGTGGGTGCTCGCGTTCCGGCGCGGGCGCGGAGACGGCTGGCTGCTCGGCGTCGCGGTCGGCTTCGCCTGTCTCCAGAAGTACCAATCGGGCCTGGTCTGGCTGGGGCTCGTGCCCGCGGTGATCGCGGATCGCGGCTGGCGCGACGGCGCACGCACGCTCGGTACCGCCGCGATCGGCTTCGCGCTGGTGATGTCGCCGTGGTGGGTGCGGAACCTGCGCGCGTTCGGCGACCCGTTCTACACCGAGATCAAGTGGAACCTGCTCTGCGACTGGGGCCTGGGCGGCGACGAGCTCCGGTTCTGGGCGCGCTTCGAGCGCCCGCCCACGCTGCCGGGCTACGCGCTCGCCCACCCGATCGACGCGCTGCGCGTCACCTATGGCGGCGTGCGGGCCCTGCTCGCGATGGGCTGGCGCGACCACGTCGCGAGCGCCGCCGTCGTGCCGCTCGCGCTGCTCGGGCTCGCGAGCCTGCGTCGCCACCCGTCGCGCGCGCTGTCGTTCGCGCTCTACGCCGGCGTGCTGGTGTTCGGCTCGGCGATCACGATCGCGCGGCCGCGCTTCCTGCTGAGCACGCTGCCGCTCGTGCTCGGCCTGGTCGCGGCCGGCTCGGTAACGCTGTACGAGTGGGGACGCGACCGCAGCTGGCCGCTGGCCTTCGCCGCGGCCACGGCCGCGCTCGCGCTGCTCGCGCTCGTGCTGGTGGGTGACGTCCGCGGCATCGTGCGCACGGCGCGCGACACCACGACGCTGTGGAACGCGCGCCAGTACCTGTGTGCGCTCGAGGAGGGGGCGGGCGCGGTGTGGGTGCGCGAGCACTCGGCGGACCGGGCGCCGGCGATCGTGATCGAGCCGCTCCACGGCGCGTGGTTCCTTGGAGACCGACCGGCGCTGCGGATGCCGTACGACGACGCGGGCGTCGACACGCTGCGGCGGCGGTTCGGCGCGCGTTGGTTGATCACCACCGAGCGCGACCAGGAGATCCACCTGCCGGCATGGGCGGGAGCTCCGCCGTCGTGGGCGCACGCGGTACACCATGCCGACGTGCAGCAGTACGCGCCGCGGGCCGCGGCCGAAGGCTATCGCTACGCGAGCCCGGTGCTGGTCTACGAGCTCGACCCGCCGGGCGACTGAGTGGTCAGCAGCGGCCGAGCGCCGCTTCCCACTGGTTCCGCACCTGCGTGCTACATTTCCGCGCGCCCAGAACGGGCTCCCGTGGGAGGCGAAATGGACTTCTCCGTCGTCGGGCTCAACTTCCTCTACGCCATTCTTGGCGTGGTGCTCATGTTCCTGGCCTACCGGGTGATCGACCTCTTGACGCCCGAGGTGGACTTCCCTGCCGAGCTGCGCAAGGGGAACGTCGCGGTGGCCATCTTCATCGCCGCCATCTTCCTCTCGGTGGCGATGGTCGTCGCCCAGTCGCTGAACTGACATCGCGCCGGGGGAACAACAGCGGATGACCTCACGATCGGCGGGCATCGCTCTGCTCGCGTGCGCAGGGTTGCTCGTGGCAGGGACCGCGGCCGCCCAGGGGCGTGGCCGGAGCGACCACTACGACGAGACGTTCCGCAAGTACAGCAAGCGCTACTTCGGGGCCACGTACGACTGGCGCGTGTTCAAGGCGCAGGGGCTCGCCGAGAGCAACCTCGACTCGCTGGCGCGCAGCCGGTTCGGGGCCCGCGGCGTCATGCAGTTGATGCCCACCACGTTCCGCGAGATCGCATCGCGCAATCCGGAGATCCGGCGCGCGATCAACGACCCGGAATGGAACATCGCCGCCGGGATCTCCTACGACCGCCGGCTCTGGGATCAGTGGGCGGCCGATTCGGTCACGGTCCACCGGCGCGAGTTCATGCTCGCCAGCTACAACGCCGGGCGCGGCACGATCCTGGGCGCCCAGTCCGCGGCGCGCGCCCGCCAGCTCGACGAGCGCTCGTGGCCGAACATCGAGACCGTGGCCCCGACCGTGCCGCGCTGGCGCTGGCGCGAGACGATCGGCTACGTGCGCAAGATCGACGGCCACCTCGCCAAGCTCGACGAGCACGGACGGCTGATCGTTTCCAGGCCCTGAGCGCGGCAAAGGGGCGCGGAACGCGGCCGCGCGCATGCTAGGCTTCCCCCGTGCGCGCGTGGGTGTTGCTCGAGCTGGGGGTGGCGATCGTGCTGGCCCTGCCGGGGGTGGCGGCGGCCGAGCCCCCACCGCTGCCCGCTGCCGGCTCACGGCTCCCGGTGCGGCGCGCGCGCGCGGCCGAGACCGCGGTGGTGCGCGTGAGCGACCTGGTTCGCGCCGACGCGGCGCGGCGCTCGTTCGAGGGCGCGCTCGCACCGCTCGCGATCCTCCAGGGCGAGGAGCCGGCCGAGGGCGAGGACGAGGCGGAGGAGCCGTTCGCCCCGGCGCCGCTCGAGTCCTACGCGTTCCCGGTGCCCGGGCTCGCGCCGCTCGTGCCGTCGCCGCCGCCCTCGCAGAGCTTCGTCGGCCTCGACGACATTCCGCGCGTCGGCACGAGCACGCTCGTCATCCCGCCCGACGTCGACGGCGCCGTGGGACCGAGCGTCATCCTC
>DATNFC010000083.1:0-7131 GCA_035606545.1 Candidatus Methylomirabilota bacterium | reverse complement strand
GACGGGGACTTCGTGGTCAGCGACGGGCCACGGATCGGCGGCGAGGTGCTGCCGGAGGTGGCGGGCCAGGCGATCCTCAAGCGCGGCGTGATCGAGTTCGACTTCGCGAACCAGTCCGAGGTGGAGAAGCGCGCGGCCACGACGCAGCCGCTCTACTGGACCTACCGGCTTCAGCTCGAGGCCACGAACAACCTGCGCTGGCGGACGAACGACGCCGACCTCGAGTTCGACGCCGATCTCGACCTGCAGCAGACCGCGGATTCGCTGCTGATCTACGGCGAGATGAAGTCGCTGCGCGGCACCTACTGGTTCCTGAGCAACAAGTTCAAGATCACGAACGCGTCGCTGACGTTCGACAACCAGCAGGGGGTGGATCCGCTGCTGGACGTCGGCGCCGAGGCGAAGGTGCCCTCGTCCGATCCCAAGTCGAATGCGCAGGAGACGATCACGGCAAAGATCACCGGGCGTTCGAGCCAGCCGCTCATCGCGCTCACGAGCTCCGACGCCGCGGCCGACCAGAAGAGCATCCTCTCCGCGCTCACCGTGCGCGGGTTCCGCTCCGACGGGTCGCAACCGTTCGCGGCCGACCCGCTGGACAATTACTTCACAAGACAGCTCAACTCGCAGCTCTCGGCGGGGCTCTCCGAGTTCTTCGCAGGTGCAATTACGGACTGGGAGCTGCAACGCGAGCACGGCGGGCTGCTGACGGGCGACGGCGCGCTTCTCGTGGGTGTGGGTTCGCAGGTTACGGACAAACTGGCCCTTCGCTACCAGCAGCGTGTCCCGGGAACCGACAAGGCCGCGACCGGGACGGCGAGCCAAGTGAACAACAGTGACCTGCTGGAACAGAACGTGGAGGCCGAATTCCGGGTCAACCGCTTCATCTACCTGACGAGCGGCGTGTCGCGCCGGCGGGTGAGCACGAACGCGCTGGCGCCGACCACGGACTACAACGTGAATCTCAAGGCGCGGTGGGAGTATTGACGCATCGTAAGGGTCAGTCTGACGGCCGGTCGGGGAACGCCCCCACCGGACCCGGTGTACCATGGGCAGGGCCGCTCGGGCGCGGCCGAGCCGGGAAGAAAGGACAGGCGGTCGAGATGAGCATCCGTCGCAACGGGAGCCCGGGCCGCTGGGCACTGGCGGGCGCGGTGGGCCTCATGGCCCTGGCCCTGGCCGGTACGGCGAACGCGCAGTACTTCGGCCAGAACAAGGTCCAGTACCGCGACCACGACTGGAACTCGATCTCTGCGGACCACTTCGTCGTCTACTTCGACAAGGGGGCCGACAGCCTCGCCATGCGCACGCTCGACCTGGCGGAGAAGACGCAGGCGATCTTCTCCAAGCGCACCGGTCACCAGCTCAGCAAGCGCATCCCGATCATCCTCTACGCTTCCCACCAGGACTTCGCGCAGACGAACATCACGCCGGAACTGATCGAGGGCTCCACGGGCGGCTTCACCGAGGCGCTGCGCGATCGCGTCGTGGTGCCGTTCTCGGGCTCGTACGAGGACTTCCGGCACGTGCTCGTGCACGAGCTGGTGCACGCGTTCCAGTTCGACATCTTCTACAACTCCCCCGGCACATCGCTGCTCTCCGGCCAGGGCCTGTTCCAGGTGCCGCTGTGGTACGCCGAGGGCATGGCGGAGTACTTCTCACTCGGCATGGAGCCGAACGCCGAGATGTACGTGCGCGACGGCACGCTGACCGGTTACCTGCCGCCGCTCGAGTGGTCCGGCGGCTACCTGGTCTACAAGATGGGCCAGTCGGCGATCGAGTACCTGCTCCAGCGCTACGGTGATGACCGCTTCCGCGACATGCTTCACCGCGCCCGGCAGATGCACAGCTTCGAGCGCGCGTTCCAGCGCACGTACGGCATGACGCCGCAGCGCTTCGACCAGCAGTGGCGCGACATGCTGCGCAAGAAATACTGGCCGACGGTGGCGCGGCTCGAGCATCCCGATTCGTTCGCGCGGCGGCTGACGGACCACAGCACCGACGAGAGCGTGCTGAACTTCTGGCCCTCGGTGTCGCCGCAGGGTGACCGCATCGCGTACTTCAGCGACCGCCGGCAGTACACCGACGTCTACCTGATGTCGGCGTTCGACGGCCGCGTCCTGCGCCGGCTGATCCGCGGCGAGCGCAGCATGCAGTTCGAAGCCATCCCGCTGCTGCGGACGTCGATCACCTGGTCGCCCGATGGCCAGCGGCTGGCGCTGGTGGCGAGCAGCCAGGGCCGGGACCGCATCTACGTCGTCGACGCCAACTCCGGCAACGTGGTCCGCCGGCTGGACCTGCCGTGCAGCGAGCTGTCATTCCCGGCCTGGTCGCCGGTCTCCGACTCGCTCGTCGTGCTCGGGCTCACGCAGGGCCGATCCGACCTCTGGCTCGTGAACGCCGACAACGGCAACGTCGCGCGCCTGACGGACGATTCCTGGGACGAGAAGGAGCCGACATGGTCACCGGACGGCCAGCGCATCGCGTTCGCCTCCGACCGCTCGGCGCCGGTCGTGCTCGAGCCCGAGCCGCACGTGGGCGCGAACAGCCGCTATGGCATCTACGAGATCGACTGCGCCACCCGCGCCGTGCGCCTGATCCTCGACACCGCGGGCGAGGACCACGCGCCGGCCTGGTCGCCCGACGGCCGCAAGCTGGCGTTCATCACCGACCGGAGCGGTGCCCCGAACCTGGCGCTGTACGACTCCGCGGACAGCACGATCACCCAGCTCACCGACCTCTCCGGCGGCGTGCTGTCGCTGTCCTGGTCGCGGCAGAACGACCGCCTGGCGTTCGCCGCGTTCGACCGCGGCGGCTACGACATCTTCTCGGTGCAGCAGCCGCTGAGCGTGGACCCGGTGCTGAAGCGCCTGCGCCAGCGCGCCCCGGCCTCCGTGGTGTCGATCGAGGAAGCCCGTAAGCCGGTGGCCGTTGATCCGGGGCCGGACGCGGTGCCCGCGCGCGGCGCGCTGGCGGCGGCGTGGCCGGACTCCTCGTCGGCGCCGGACACCACGCGCACGCTCGGCAACCCGAACGAGCACCGGGCGGGCAACGGCACGCGACCGCCGCTCAGTTCGGTGGCGTTCGAGCCGCCGGCGTGGAACGGCGGCGGCTTCCCGACGCCCGCGCCCGTCGTGGATCCCGACACCGCCAGCCTGCGACGCGAGCCGGAGCGCACGCCGCTCGTCGAGCACGGCGGGCCGTTCGCGCTCTCGGACAGCGTGCTCGGGCAGCCGCCCGCGCGCTACCGGTGGCGCCTCGCCCCCGAGGCGGTGCAGGTGGGTGCGATCGCGGCCAGCACGTACGGCTTCGCCGGCTCGACGCAGGTGCTGTTCACCGACTTCCTCGGCGACCACAGCCTCTACTTCGCGGGCGACGTGTTCTCCAACTCGCTCCAGGACGCGAACGCCCTGCTCGTCTACAGCGTGCTGCCCCGCCGGCTCGACTGGAACGTGGGCGCGTTCCACTTCAAGAACTACTACCAGTCGAGCGTGACCTCGCTCGGCGAGGGCCTGGGCACGGCGAAGTTGTTCTCGGAGCGTTCGTTCTGCGGCCTCATCGGCTGGAGCTACCCGTTCAGCCGCTTCCGCCGCGGCGAGTTCCAGTACACGCAGATGTTCGTCGAGGAACAGTTCTACAACACGCTGCCCGACGGCAACCTGGTCACCGCGAACACCGAGTACCGCTCGGTGGCGTCGCCGTCGATCTCGCTGATCGGCGACCACACGCTGTTCGGCAGCTCGGGGCCGGTGAACGGCTCGCGCTGGAACCTCACCTACGGCCAGTCGATCGCGCTGTTCCCGAACGCGCTCCAGTACCGCACGGTGACGTACGACTACCGCCGCTACGAGGACCTCACGCACGGCTACTCGTTCGCCTCGAGACTCCTGACCGGCGTCAGCGGCGGCCGCAACCCGCAGGTGTTCCGGATCGGCGGCTACAACACGCTCCGCGGCTTCCCGGACTTCACGCTGCTCGGCACCCGGCTCGTGATGGGCAGCCTCGAGCTGCGCTTCCCGTTCATCCAGGACCTGGGCGTCGTCGGCCCGCTGCCGATCGGGCACCTGGGCGTGCGCGGCGCCGTGTTCACCGACTTCGGCTCGGTCTGGTACGGCGACACCAAGCCGCGGCTCGGGATCACGGAGAACGGCGTCTGGCACCTGCGCGACCCGTTCTGGTCCTTCGGCACCGGCATCCGCACCTGGCTGCTCGGCATGCCGATGAAGCTGGACGTGGCCTGGGCCACGAACATGCAGTACGTGGCCCGGCCCAAGTGGTACTTCAGCATCGGGCCGGAATTCTAATTCTGCACGACATCGGCCGATAACCTCACGGCCCGGCGCTCCCGCTCGAGGAAGCGGGTGGCCGGGCCGTCGCCGTCCGGGTAGGATGGAGGACAGGACAGGGGCCGTTGCGGGTCGAAGCAGGCTCGCCCCGGCTCCACTGCACACACGATCTCGGCGGGTCCATGAGACGCATGGGGCTCGTCGCGGTTTCCACGCAGAAGGGAGTCCCGCATGACCACGCCCCGCAACGCCGCGCGCATCGAAGTCTCGGCTCGCCAGCCGCGCACGTTCGCCGCGCCGCGCCTTCCCGACGGCCATCGCGCCCCGGCGAGCACCTATTTCGGGCGGCACGTCCTCGATCTCATCAAGCTGCGCGAGAAGCTGCCGCGCGAGATCTACAACGCGCTGCTGTCCACGCTCAAGCACAACACGACGCTCACGCGCGAGGTGGCCGACTCCGTGGCCTCGGTGGCGCGCGACTGGGCCGTGGCCCACGGCGCCACGCACTTCACGCACTGGTTCCAGCCCATGACCGGGCTCACGGCCGAGAAGCACGACAGCTTCGCCGACCTGAACGTGGCGATCTCGGGCGAGCTGCGCGTGCTGGAGAAGTTCTCCGGCTCGCAGCTCTGGCAGAGCGAGCCTGATGCCAGCTCGTTCCCCTCGGGCGGCATGCGGAGCACCTTCGAGGCCCGCGGCTACACGGCGTGGGATCCCAGCTCGCCGATGTTCCTGGTCGAGGGCGCGAACGGCCGCACGCTGTGCATCCCGAGCGCGTACATCAGCTACCACGGTCACTCGCTCGACCACAAGACGCCGTTGCTGCGCTCGATCGAGGCGCTGTCGAAGCAGGCCACGGCGTTCCTCAAGCTGCTCGGCGACGTGGACGTGAAGAGCGTGTCGGCGACGCTGGGCTGCGAGCAGGAGTACTTCCTCGTCGACCGCACGCACCACGCGCTGCGGCCCGACTTCGTGCTCGCCGAGCGCACGCTCATCGGCGCCGGCTCGGCGCGCCACCAGCAGTTCGAGGACCACTACTTCGGCTCCATCCCGGCGCGGGTGCTCGCGTTCATGGAGGAGATGGAGTACGAGATGCTGCGGCTCGGGATTCCCGTGCGCACGCGGCACAACGAGGTGGCGCCGATGCAGTTCGAGATGGCGCCGATCTTCGAGGACGTGAACCTGGCGAATGACCACAACGTGCTCGCCATGGACGTGGCGCGCCGCGTCGCGCTGCGCCACGATTTCGTCTGCGTGCTGCACGAGAAGCCCTACGCCGGGATCAACGGCAGCGGCAAGCACTGCAACTGGGCCATGGCCACGGACCGCGGCGAGAACCTGCTCGACCCGGGCAAGACGCCGCACCAGAACCTGCGCTTCCTCGCGTTCCTCGGCGTGTGCCTGAAGGCCGTGCACGATTGCTCGGTGGCGTTGCGCTGGTCGGTCTCGGGCGCGAACAACGACCTGCGGCTGGGCGCGAACGAGGCGCCGCCAGCGATCCTGTCGGCGTTCGTGGGCGAGCAGCTCACCCACATCATCGAGCGGATGATGAAGGGCGAGGCGGGGAAGGACCCCGAGCACTTCCTGCTCGAGATGGGCGTGGGCAAGCTGGCGACGGTGGCGAAGGACAACACCGACCGCAATCGCACCTCGCCGTTCGCGTTCACCGGCAACAAGTTCGAATTCCGCGCCGTGGGCAGCTCGATGAACTGCGCCGTGCCCATGACCGTGCTGAACGCCGCGGCCGCGGCGGCGCTCGCGGAGATGACCGAGCGGCTGAAGAAGAAGCTGGGCTCGGATCCCAAGCACCGCGATCAGGCGGTGGCGGAGCTGCTGCGCGAGGTGTTCACCGAGACCGCCACGGTGCGCTTCGAGGGGAACGGGTACAGCGACGAGTGGAAGCAGGAAGCGGCGCGGCGCGGGCTGCCGAACCTCGTCGACACCGCGGCGTCGCTGGCCGAGGTGATGAAGCCCGAGCACCACGAGTTCCTCGTCTCCACCGGCGTGCTGTCGCAGCTCGAGGTGGACGCGCGCTTCAATGTGGCCGCGGAGCGTTACGTGAAGCAGGTCACGCTCGAGGCGGAGACGCTGCTCGACCTCCTGAACAGCGGCGTCGTGCCGGCCGTCGAGCGCCAGCTCGCGGTGACCGGCACCGCGTGGCGCGTGGTCTCGGAGGCGGCGGGCACGGCGAAGGGCTCGGCGTACGGCAAGCGCGTCTCGGCGCTGGCGGGCGGGCTCGAGACGCTGCAAGAGGGGATCGGCAAGATCCAGGGCCTGCTCTGCACCCTGCACCACGGCCACGACGAGGTGGCGACGTGCCGCGTGCTGGGTGCCCAGATGCGGCCGCTCATGCAGGAGGTGCGCGGCACGGCGGACAAGCTCGAGGCGTGGGTGGACGACGAGCACTGGCCGCTGCCCAAGTACCGCGAGATGCTGTTCGTGAAGTAGGCCGAAGGTCAGTCGGGTACTTCTGCGGTCACCTGCTGATCACGCGGGGTGAGTGGACATTTGCCTTCGGCAAATGCCCGCCTCACCCCGCCGGCGTTTTTGCGGGTGCGCGCCTTCGCAGCCGCTGAGGGCCGACGCGGAGAGACCGCCGGGCCGGTTCGCTGCTAGGCTGGAGTCGATGCCGACCCCGTGGTCCAAGCGAGCGTCCGGAGGCGCCCTGGGCGCGCTGCTGCTCCTCCTGCCGGCTGCCGGGCTGCGCGCAGACGGCGCGCCGCGACCCGTCGGCTTCCGCGAGAGCGCGCGGGTTCACACCGGCCATGCGCCCGTCGCGCTGGCACTCGGCGACCTGGACCGCGATGGCCGGGCGGACGCCATACTCGTGAGCGATGACAGCACGCTC
>DATNFC010000082.1:0-4521 GCA_035606545.1 Candidatus Methylomirabilota bacterium | reverse complement strand
AACGACGAGCGGTGCGGAGGGAGATCAGGGGGGGCGCACGAGCCGCTAAGTGGTGGCTATTGTGTGCTTGAAGAGGGGTCTGGGAGTGGAACCACCTAGATGATTTTCCTGTTCCATTTGCGGGGGGGTTACCTTATCGTTCAAGTGTTCGACCGCACATGACCCTGGCAGCGGGACCAGCGTCCCGCACCCCCCCCCGGCCAGCTAGCGTGCTTTGGTTCAAGCGACGCGCGTTCCCGCCCGGAGATGCGTATCGCGTGCCTCGCAGCACTTGAACCTCCACGTTCCGGGAACATCGCAGCAGCACATCTCTGAGGAGGGCTGCACATGAAGCGTCTCGCTACGATGATCATTGGATCGATCGCGTTGGTGGCGTTCGCGGGTTCGGCATCGGCCGCGCTCCGCGTGCCCCAGATTGTTGTGAATGGGGGCACGCTTCAGGGCTACCTGAACGGCGTCGGTGAGGCCATCAACGTCAGCACGGACCAGCAGGACATCCAGCGCTGGACGGCCACGGTCAGCAACAACTCCACGTTCACGATCCAGGTGGAACTGTCGGGCAACGCCGCCAGCAACACGATCGGTCTCTACAACGCCGGCTTCGGCGTGCCGCCGCTCTATCAGGTGTTCCCCGGAGCCGCCACGAACGGCTGGTTCGCCGTGGCGTCGTTCCGCACTGCGCCGGTGCGCGTTGTCGTGAGCCTGTTCGACGCGAGCGCCGCGTTCCAGGGTTCGACGACGTACCTCGCCGGCCCGCCGGATCGCAACGACTTCGGCTTCTACCTTCAGCAGTCGCCGGTTTCGGGCGGTCTCACGCTGTTCACGCAGGACGCTCGCAACCCGGGTGCCGCGGCGGCGGCGCTGACGTACGCCGGTACGGGCATCAACAGTGGCTCGTGGTGGCTGTGCTTCGAGGACCAGACGGCGGCCCAGGGCTCCGATCAGGACTTCGACGATTGCGTGCTGTTCCTCGAGTCGGTGAACCCGACGCCGGTGAGCAAGACGTCGTGGGGCCAGCTGAAGAGCCGCTTCCACTAGACGCTCGCAGGACTTCAGGACCCGGCGCCGAGCCACTCGGCGCCGGGTTTCTTATTTCAGGGCCGTGGCCTCGCGCAGCGCGCGCTCCTCGGCGGGGATGCGCACCGCCATCGCCAGTGCGTTGAGCGCGCTGAACGCCGCCGCCGTGCGCCAGGCGCCGAACATGAGCGGCGCCGAGACGAACTCGAGCGCCACCGCGACGTAGTTCGGGTGCGCGAGCCAGCGGTAGATCCCGTGGCTCACCGGCAGCTCCCCCGGGATGACGACGATGCGCACGTTCCAGCGTTCGCCCAGCGCGCGCATCGCGGCCACGCGAAGCGCCTGTGCGGCGAGCCACACGCCGAGCCACAGCGGCCACACCGCCGGCGGGCGCGCACCGGCGAGCAGCTCGGCGACCAGCGCGAGCGGATAGCCCGCATGCAGCACGACGAACATCCAGAAGTGGCCGGCGTGTCTCTCGACCGCACCGCGCGTGGCAAGGCGCGCGAGGTTGCGGCGCGAGAGCCTCAGCTCGGCGAAACGCTCCACACCGAGCGTGACGAGATAAACCACGAGCACTGCCGTGGTCGCGGCCGGGAGCGGTGCGATCGTCATCAGGCGGAGCGTGCCAGCACGTACTCGGCGGCGAAGCCCGGCCCCAGCGCCGACACCAGCACGGTTTCGCCGGGATGGATGCCGCCGGAGGCGAGATGGCGCTCGAGCACGAACAGGCAGGTGGGCGACGACATGTTCCCGAACTCGCGCAGCACCTCGCGCGCGTGCGTGAACGCCGAGGCCGGCTGGCCGAGCGCGTCGGCGTAGGCCTCGAGGACTTTTGCTCCACCCGGATGTGCCGCGACGTGCATCGGGCTCTCGAGCGACAGTCCGTGCTCGTGCAGGAAACCTTCGAGGCTCGGGCGCACGCGCTCGCGCACGAACGACGGGATGTCGCGCGAGAACACCACGTGCAGGCCGCGTCCGCTCACCGTCCACCCCATCATGTCGAGCGTGTCCGGCCACAGCGTGCTGTGCGAGCCGATCAGCTCGAGCCCACCGGCGCCGTTCCGATGCGCGGCCTCCGCCCCCTCCACCACCGCGGCCGCGGCGCCGTCGGCGAACAGCGACGTCGCGACCAGGTTGCGCTTGTCCATGTCTTCGAGGCGGAACGTGAGGCTGCAGAGCTCGGCCGCGACCAGCAGCACCCGCGAGCCCGGCCGCGCCAGCGCCAGCTCGCGCGCGCGAGCGAGCCCCGCGGCCCCGCCGGCACAGCCGAGGCCCCACACCGGTGTGCGCCGGCACTCGGGCCGGCAGCCGAGCGCGAGCGACAGCCGCGCATCGAGGCTCGGCGTGGCGATGCCGGTGGTGCTCACGAACACGACGTGGTCGAGGTCGTGCGGCGTGACGCCCGCGCGCACGAGCGCCCGCTCGGCCGCGGTCTTCCCGAGTGCCAGCGCGTGCTCGACGTAGAGCGCGTTCTGCTCCTCGAACGAGCGCGTGTGCGTATACCAGTCGAGCGGCATGCAGAAGTGACGGCGCTCGATCCCCGAGTGGTCGAACACGGCGAGCAGTCGCTCGCTGCCCGCCTCGGAGCCGTGGAACATGCGCGCGACCAGCGCGCGCGCCTCCGCCTGCGTCGCGGCGTGCGCGGGCACGGCGGTCGCGACCGCGGTGAGCCGCGGCGCTGGCGTGCGCGTGCTCAAGGGCTCACCCGCCTACTTGCGAACCGCGGCGGCATCGCCGCCGCGATCCAACGCGATGTCGTCCCACGATGCCGGATCCTCCAGCGACTCGAGGTGCGTGAGCACGCTGGTGTTGGGGAGCGCGCGGCGGATGTCGGCCTCGATCCGCTCCAGGAGCTCGTGGCCGCGCTGCACGGTCCAGTCGCCGGGCACGAGCACGTGCAGCGACACGAAGCGCCGCGCCCCGGCCACGCGCGAGCGCAGCGCGTGCACCTGCACGGGGTCCACGACGTGGGTGCTCAGCGCACGCTTCAAGGCCGCCTGGTCGGACTCGGAGAGCGCCGTGTCCATGAGCCCGGTCACCGCACGGCGCAGGATCGCGAGGCCCGTCCACGCGACGTGGCCCGCCACGAGCAGCGCCACGGCCGGGTCCAGGGACTGCCGCCCGGTGAGCACGACCGCGCCCAGCCCCACGACCACGGCCACCGACGTCCACACGTCGGCGAGCAGGTGATGGCCGTTCGCCTCGAGCGTCGGCGAGTCGTGCCGGCGCCCGGCGCGGAGCATGACCAGCGCCACGACGAGGTTGATCACGGCGGAGAGTCCCGAGAGCGCCACGCCGATGCCGATCTGCTCGAGCGTGTGCGGCTGCAGGAACCGGCGCACGGCGGCCACGGCGATGCCAACACCGGTCAGAAACACGAGCGCGCCTTCGACGCCGCTCGAGAAGTACTCGGCCTTGCTGTGGCCGTACGGGTGGTCGTCGTCCTCGGGCCGCGCGGCCACGTGCAACATCGCGATCGCGAGCACCGCGGTGGCGAGGTTGACGAACGACTCGAGCGCATCGGAGAGCAGGCCGATCGAACCGGTGAGCACCCAGGCGGTGGCCTTGAGCCCGATCGTGGCCACCGCGGCCCACGCCGAGACCCAGGCATAGCGGGGCAGCCAGCGCACCGCGGGCGCGGCAACGCTCATCTTCCGGCCGGCTCCTCGCGCAGGCGCGACGAGAACTTCGCACGCAGCTTCGCCACCTTGGGTGCGATCATCGCGCGGCAATACGGCTGGTCGGGGTTCTGCCGGTAGTAGCCCTGATGGTAGTCCTCGGCCGCGTGGAACGTACCGAGCGCCGTGACCTCGGTGACGATCGGCGCCGGGAACACCCGCTGCTCGGTGAGCGATGCGATCACCTCGCGTGCGACCCGCTCCTGCTCCGGCGAGGCGAAGAAGATCGCGGAGCGATACTGGCTGCCCATGTCCGGGCCCTGGCGATCACGCGTCGTCGGATCGTGAAACGCGAAGAACATCTCCAGCACGTCGGAGTACGAGAGTTGGTCCGGGTCGTACGTCACCTGGATCGCCTCGGCATGGCCGGTGCGACCGGTGCACACCTCGCGGTAGCTCGTCGGCCCGCCGCCGCCCGTGTAGCCCGAAACCACGCGCTCGACGCCGCGCAGGCGCTCGAACACGGCCTCGAGGCACCAGAAGCATCCACCTGCGATCGTGGCGGTCTCGGATCGGTTGGGCGTCATGACACCTCCTCTTACGCGATGGGTGGAACCCGTTGAGAGTACGGCATTCCCCGACCTCTCGTGACGGGTCACGCACGAGTCGGGACATGGGTCAGGACCGGCGCCGGAACCCTGTTCACCGACGGGTCGCTCGCCGATCGGGCGTCGTTCCCCTCGCGTGCGGCGACGCGAACGCCGATGACTGAATAGACCCCGTT
Organism: Candidatus Methylomirabilota bacterium; assembly: GCA_035606545.1. GTDB lineage: Bacteria > Eisenbacteria > RBG-16-71-46 > RBG-16-71-46 > RBG-16-71-46 > JAIOPA01. The sequence goes on along the minus strand of DATNFC010000082.1, from coordinate 99 downwards.
CACCTTCTCCTGACGTCCCGTTCACCGAGTCCCCTGGAGCGCCCGTCCGCGATGACACGCCTCACGCCGATCGTGCTCGCGATCGCGCTCGCGACGGCA
>DATNFC010000081.1:0-23280 GCA_035606545.1 Candidatus Methylomirabilota bacterium | reverse complement strand
GCGAGGAACCTACACGCTCGCACGCCGTCGCGCCAATAACAAAAGTCGAGGCGCGGTTCGCGTGGCGGGCGGGACGCGGGGGAGCAGATTCAAAGCGCGGCGACTGCTGGTCCGCGGCTCCACCGCGAAGAAGGTGACAGGAAGATTATCGACACGCCCGGCCGGGAAATCAAGTGGGTCTTCCGCCCACCCGATCCGGCGCTCTCAGCGCACGTCGCAACGACCGCGTAACGTCAAGTCTCCGTGGGCGGCGGGAACCGGGGCTCCGGGAACTTCCAGTGGCACAGCGCGAACAGCGCCGCGATCACCGGGAACACGAGCCAGCTCGCCTCGATGCCGCGCACACCACCCGTGAGCCAGTCGGGACCCGAGAACGCGGAGTCCAGCAATCGCGTATCCACCGGATGGCCCTGGTTGCCGGTGTTTGGCGCGCCGACGAGCGGGATCGCGGCGAAGTCGAATGCGAAGTGGAAGCCGATCGCGAACCACAGGCTGCCCGTGCGCCGCAGCGTGAAGCAGAGGAACAGGCCGATGAGCCCGACGCTGAGCGCGTCGGCCACGTTTTCCATCGGCTTGAAGAAGTAGTGCGTGGCCGCGAAGTCGAGAGACAGCACCACCGCCGCCGGCCAGAAGCCGATGCCGTCGGCGAGTGCCGCGAGCGGATAGCCGCGGAACGCTGCTTCCTCCGCGAGCCCCACCCCCACCATCGCCGCGAGCCAGAGCGCGGTGGTCACGGCGAGCATCGGGCCCTCCAGTGCCCAGCCGTGAATGTGATAGCCGCCCAGCGCGGCGATCGCCGCGATCAACACCATCACCGCGCCGAAGCCCCAGAGCGAGCCCTCCCAGAACATCTCGCCGAACGCCTGGCGCCACGGCAGGCCGAAGCGCGCGAACGGCAGCCGGTCGATGCGCACCATGATCGCGGTGGCGGCGACCGCGATCGCGAATGTGAGCAGCTCGATGCCCACGAACGCACCGGGCGTCCAGTCGTCGCCGAGCGGGATCTTCGCCGCGACCACGACGGCGCGCGCCGCGGCGGAGAGCAGCGTGGTGATGGCGACGAACAGCGCCAGGCGCCAGCCCGCGCGCAGGCGGACCGGGCCGAAGAAGACGTGACGCCAGCGCGAGCGCGTCGCGTCGGGCGGCGCGTGGAGGGGCGCGTCGCTCATCGTGGCGCGGGCGTCGTTACGACTTCGCTCGCGGCACCCACGTCTGGTCCGGCACGCCGGCGCGGGCGTTCGCGAGCCGTGCCATCACGAACAGCAGGTCGGCGAGGCGATTGAGCCAGTGGACCACGTGCGGGCTCACCGGTTCGCGCGCGGCGAGTGCGGTGACCCGGCGCTCCGCGCGCCGGCACACCGTGCGCGCGTGGTGCAGCGCCGCCGCGAGCGGCGCGCCGCCCGGGAGCACGAACTGCGTGAGCGGCGCGAGCTCGGATTCGAAGCGATCGATCTCGCGCTCGAGTGCGGTCACGTCGGCCGCGCCGACGCGCGCGAGCCGCGCCAGCATGTCGGCGTCGGTCGTGGCCAGCTCGGCGCCCAACTGGAACAGCGTCGCCTGGAAGCCGGGCACCAACTCCGCGAAGACGTTCGCTCCATCCTGTGCGTGGGCCACGCCCAGCACCGCGTTCAGCTCGTCGACGCTGCCGTACGCCTCGACGCGCGCGTCGTGCTTGGGCACGCGCGCCTTGCCGAGGAGCCCGGTCGTGCCGTCATCGCCGGTGCGCGTGTAGATCTTCATGGTCGCGGAGTCTAGCGGCAGTCCGCACCGGGCGTCACTTGTGCGTGCCCGTGCGTGCCCGTGATCAGAAGCGGACGGCCAACCCGACGGACCCGCTGACCCTCGAGAAGCCCGATTGGTCCGCCGAGCGATGGACCGACTGGTCGTATCCCGCCTCGACCGACACGCCGAGGTGACGTACGAACCACAAGCGCCCACCGGTGAATCCGCCCGCGACCAGGTCGTTGACGCGGTCGATCGGCGCGTCGGCCACCAGGTCCGGCGCGGAGACCGAGAGCAGGCTGAATCCCAGCATGCCCCCGGCGTAGAAGTCGAAGACGTTCCCGTTGATCGCGTGGAAGGCGACCCGCTCCATCACGGTGTAGCTCGTGAACCTGAGAACGTACGCGTTGCCCATGGCGTTGGTCGCAGGAAGTCGGTCTGTCGCCTGCGAGAGCTGGATGCCCACCGACAGCGATGGGGACACCATGCGGTCGTAGACCACGCCCAGGACGCGGCTCGCATCGAGGCCGAGCACCTCGTCGGTGCTGAGGCCGCCCACCCGGAGTTCGAAGCGATTCGCTGTCGATCCGGATTCCGCGGCCGGCAGGTCGAGGGGGTTGGGATCCATTTCGGCGGCCCGGGCGCACATTGCCGCCAGCGCCGACGTCAGCACGAGCGTGTGGATCAGGGATCTCATGGCGGGACCTCCGGAGCATGAAACGGTCGGATCGGGGAGATCCGCCCGCGACTAGAATCGGAACGACAATCCGACGGACGCAGTGGACCAGGAGAAACCGGGGAAGCCGATCGCGTTGTAGATCGCCTGGGTGTAGCCCACCTCGGCGTTCGCGCCGAGATTCCGCGTGAACCAGAAGCGACCGCCGGCGAAGCCGCCCGCGGTGACGAAGCCCATCTTGGCCAGGGGCTCCTCCACGCCCGGGCCGTAAGCCGACACCGAGAACTGGCTGAAGCCCAGCGACCCGCCGCCATAGACGTCGAGGCGCTCGTTGTCGATCACCTCACCCAGGTGATAGGCGACCCTGCCTGCGAGGCCCATGTTCGACACCTTGAGGCCGTACTCGCTCTCGTAGCCCTCGTACGCCGAGAACTTGTTCGAGGCGTAGAGGAGCTGGACGCCCACCGACAGGGCATCGCTCACCATGCCGTCGAAGACGCCACTCAGCGCGTGACCGGAACCATGGCCGAACAGTTCGTTGGCGGACCCGGACTCGACGCGGAGCTCGTACACGTTGCCCTTCGTCTCCGACGGCTGGCTCGACGCCGGCAGGCCCAGCGGGTTCAAGTTCATCTCCGCCGCTCCCGCGGACGATGCCGCGAGCGCGGACGCCAGCAGGACGACTTGGATCATGGACTTCATGGCGCGACCTCCGCATGCCCCGACGGGCGGTGCGGGCTCCGGCCGGCGGGCGTTTGCCCGGGGCCGTTCACCCGTGACGCCGAGTTGTCGGTGGCTTCGTCCGCCCGTGACCGGCGCTGCTAGCGGGCGTCGCCGTACCGCTCGGACCCGGGCAGGCCCACGGCGATGAACCCGCCCCAGGCCCAGGGCGCTGGTGGCAGGCCGAGTGCGCGACGGCGCTGCAGCATCGAGAGCGCCGCCTCGCGCATCGCCTCGGGCGTGGATTCGTGGTCACCGAAGCGTGCCGTGTAGAGCAGGCGCATGAACTCGAGCGCCTGGCGGTCCTCCACGCGCCACAGGCTCGCGATCACCGTGCCGGCACCGGCGGCGGTGAACGCACGACGCAGTCCGAGCACGCCCTCACCGCTCGTCGCCACGCCCAGCGCCGTCTCGCACGCCGACAGCACGACCCAGCGCGTACCGCCGAGGTCGAGCGACGCGATCTCGGCGGCGGTGAGAATGCCGTCATCGCCGGGATCCGCGGCCGCGGAGCGATCGTTCGCTCCCGCGAGGGCGATGCCCGAGGCGTAAAGCGGGTCGTCCCCGTCCGTGGCCGGGGGCGTCCACCGTGCAGCGCGCTCGGCCCCGGTCGAACGGCGTCGCCCAGCGAAGCACGAATCGGCGACCGAGAAGCCGTGTGTCGCGAGGTGCAGCACTTCCCGGCCACCCGAGTACTCACGGATGTCGCGTTCGCGCGCCGCAGCCCCGAGACACAGGCGCACGTCCGAAGCGCTGTCGGCGGGATGCGACGAACGCCACTGCTCGCCGACGAACAGGGCCTCGTCCGCGGTGGCGGCAAGCGGGCCGAAATGCAGCGTGCGGATGCCGCGACAACCGGCGGCCGAGTCGGCCTCCACGCCGCGGCGAGCAGCCACCGCGCTCGCGCCCCCGAAGTCCGCGCCACCCATCGCGAGCAGGCCGCGGCCCGACTCCGGTTCGGCGCGCGCGAGATCACGCTCCGCACCCAGGTAGGCGATCACCGGATCACGCTCGATCACGAACGAGTCGCCGCGAGCATCTTCCGGAAGCGCCGACAGGTTCACGAACTGGAGCGCGCCATCCATGACGACGAAGACGCGGCGCGCCTTCCCGACCCGCTCGGCGACCGGATCCCACGCGCGCCGGCGTAGCGAGTCGGCGGTGGCAAGCGCGCGCCCGGCCGCGGCGGTGTCGCCGGCGAGAGCTTTGTCGAGCGAACGCCGCCAGCGATCGGCCAGGGCATCGAGGGGGTGCGCGTCACCGAGGCGCACGAGCTCGGGGGCGTGCGCGCCTGCTGGCCAGACGAACGCGAGTACCTGGATCGAATCGGCCGCCGCGTTCCCTGCTTCGCGATAGTACGCGTAGCCGACCAGTGCCTCGTCGGCGCCGAGACGCTGGACCACGTCGCGGAGCCCGATCGAACGTTGCTGGAGCGAGGCGCGGAAACCCGCACTGCGAGAAGCGACGGCGGTCTCCAGCCGGTCGACCTCGGCGCGCGCCGCAGCGATCGCCTGCGCCGGCCGATCGTGGTCGCGCAGCTCGGAGAAGCTCAACTGCGCGAGCCGGCTGCGCGCCGCGCTCAGCGCCTCCCAGAGGCGTGCCAGCGTTGTGTCCGGGGTCGAGACGATCGAGCGCTGGCGCGCAGCCAACTCGTCGAGCACGAGGTTCCGCGAGCGGAGGTAGGCGTCCCAGGCCACCGCCAGCTGCTCCGGTGTGGCGTCGCTCGCTGCCAGCGTCAGCACCAGGTCGAGCGCGGACTCCCGGTGATAGGCGAGGCGTCGCGCGGCGGCGTCGGGCAGCCCCCGGAGCGCGAGCCGGGTCGACTCACGCAGGATGTCCTCGCCCGCGATCGCGTGCGTCAGCACCTGTGCGCGCAGCGCCTCCGTCCGCGCGCCCGTCATCCGCGAATGCAATGTCGCGATGCGGGGGTCGAACGATGAACCGACCCAGGGCCGCGGCAGATGTCGCCACAGGTATTCGGCGTAGCGGACGTGGAGACAGCCCAGGTACGGATGCTGCGGACCGGCCGCCGCCTTCAAGGCCTCGATCTCGACCTCGTAGAACGCCGGCAGGTCCACGAACCGCCCCATGCCGTCGAGGATGGCGGTGAGCCGACCGAGCGGGAGCGACACGTCGACGACCGGGACGATCGGCACCTGGCTCGAGTCGGGATGCGCCGGCGGCGCCGTGCGCACCGACCAATCCCGGCGCGCGCGCGGCGGCGTCCACGGGCGGTCCCGGGCGATCACGAGGTTCGCGACACTCGTGATGCCGAGCAGAAGTGCGAGTGCGAAGCCCGCGCCGCTTCGGCGAATGCGATCGGGCGCGGGACGGTGGGCGGGCGCGGGTGTCATGGGAGGGCCTGCGAAGAAGCGCCGGGGCGGCCTCTCGGCCACCCCGGCGCACGCTCCGCTACTTGCCGCTCTTCGGCTCGAACGTGGCGAGGTCGTCGCGCTTCGTGTTCTTGCCGCCGTCGATGTACTCGCACGTGCTCACGGTCGGGAGCACGCGGATCACCTTGAGCTGACCGTTGTCCACGCGCTTCCAGTCCAGCGTGTCGCCCTTCGCGTTCGTGATCGGGCCGAGGTTCGACTCGAGCTTGAGCATCATGCCCGGCTGCAGGCCAAGATCCTTGCCGCCCTCGACCGTGACCGAGCGCTCGTCGGCGTCGAGCACGTTCATCGTCAGCGGCAGGTCCTCGAACCGACCCGCGGCGAGGTAGGCGACCTTGTTGACGCACGCCTGGATCGCCTCGCCCAGCGAGGCCGCGGTTTCGGTGTTGATCACGCCGCCGGTGCCGAAGATGCCGCCGGTGAAGCCCTTGAGGATCCCGCCCGCGATCCCCAGGCCATGCGCCTTCGACGTGCCGGTCACGGTGATGTCCGAGACGATGTCACCGCTCGCAACGTTCACGATCTTGGCGTTGATGCAGACGTACGCCACGGTGCCCTTCACGTCGATGCTGCCCAAACCGATCGTGTTGCCGGTGAGTGCCCCGCCGACGACCGTGATGTTCTTCGCCTCCTTCTGCGGGTTGATCTCGATGATGCTCACGCGCGCCACGTACTGCGCGCCGGTGAGCTGCTTGAGGTGCGCGGCCGAAGCGCCGGAAACACGACCCGAGGCGCCGAAGTCCTGCTCATCGAGCAGGTGGTCCACGGAGGACTGCCCTTCGACCATGCGGAAGCGGTTCGTGGCGCCGAGCGCCTGTCGCAGCTGGATCTCCGGACTCGCGGTGCCATCCGGCTGCTTCGCAGAGCGCTGCGTGTAAAGGACCATCAGCTTGCCGAGATCGCTGTTCATGTCCCTGGCGGACACGTCTTCCTCGCGGACCGGTGGCAGGAACACAGCCATGCGCGGCTTCAGGCCGTCGAAGTCGGTATAGGCGATGCGCATCCAGTCCTCGTCCTTCATCTTCTCGATCTTCTCGGGAAGCGGCTTCACGTTGCCCTTCTTGTCCTTGAGGATCGGACCCCAGGGCACCGGCGAGTTCGCCTGGCTGGTCTGGGTTCCACAGAGTGCGGCCACGAGCGCGAGCGCGCCCAGCAGGCCAACGGTGTGACGCGTTGCAGGCTTCATCGGAATTCCTCCGGCATTGGGGTGGAAGGGATCGGAGCGGTGGACCACGTGCCCATCCGTCGGGGCCGGGCGAGGGTCGTGACAGGCCGGCTCGCGGATTCCCCCGCCGTGCCGGACGTCCGCCGCGAGCCCGGTCACGCCGCGGCATTCCCTCCGACAGCTGGGTGAATGGCGGGGCAGGCCGCAGGGCCCGGACAGCGGAGGCCGCGCGTCCCCCGTGCGCGCGTGCGATCAGGAACGCAGGTGCAGGAGGAGGAGCCGGTCGATGATGCTTGGCCTGGTTGCCCAGGGGACGGCCGCGCAGGAGATGTCGTATCCGCGCTCGCCACGGCTGCGTGCTACAGTCGTTCGCTCGCCGTCCTCCATCCATCGGGAGCCGCCGCGCACGATGAGCGAGCCGGACTGGGCGCACACACGCGTCGAGATGAAGGCCTTCGTTCTTCATCGAATGAAGAACAAGTACTCACGGCCTGTCGATGACGCCGACGTCGAGGCGTGTGCGCAGGACGCCGTCGTACGGCTCTATCAATGGTGGTGCCGCGAGCGCGAGGCCGGCCGCCCGATCGAGAGTTTCGCGGCGATGATGAACCAGGTCGCGAACTTCGCCGCCATCGACCTCGTCCGCGAGCTGGTCAAGCGCGGGCGCTTCGTCACCATCGACGGAGACGACGGGGACGACTCCGGTGACCGCGTCGCCAGCATCGATCCGGAGCGCACCGCGCTCGGGCCGGCGCCCATCCACCGCGACGCCCCGGAACGGCTCCGCCACCTGGTGCTCGCCTGGTTCGATGCCGAGAACAAGCCCTGTCACGACCTCGGCATCCACTACTACTCGGGGCAGGGCTGGCAGGCGGTCTCCCAGGAACTGGGACTGGGCATCGACACGGTGAGGCAGCGCTGGTCCCGGTGCGTCAAACAATTCCGGGAATTCCTCACCGAGAATCCCGGCGTCGAGGACTGGGTGTTCGAGGAGGGCGCATGAGCCCGCACGACCGGCTCGACACCGACCCGCACCGCCGCGCCCAGCGCGCGCTCGCGGAGCGTCACGCGGGCATCCTCGAGACCACGGAAAGCGCCTGGCTCGACTCGCACCTCGCGGGCTGTGACGAATGTCGCGCCGTCGCGCAGTCGCTCGCTGAGACGACGCGGGCGACCGGCGGCGGCCGCGGACACCTGCCGTCGCGGTTGATCTCGCGCTGGGCAACGGAGTCGCAGACGATGCCGGACGTGGTGCGCGGCTACGCGATCCGGCACCTGCGCGACTGCGAACAGTGTCGCGAGGCGTTTCGCATCGTCGGGCAGCCGCTGCCGATCGAGGTCGCGAGCGCGGCCCGGGAACGCGTCGTGATTGCGGCGCGACCCGGCCTGGTGCGACGCTGGTTCCGTGACTCGCGCGCCGGCTACTGGGTCGCGGGCGCCGGACTCGCCGCCGCTGCCGCACTGGTGGTGGTGTTCGTCTCGATGCAACGCACATCCGGGATGGCGACGAACACCCCGCCCGACGTGCAGCCACCTTCCGTACGGGACTCGACGATCGCGCCCACGCCAACGCCCCAAGGCCCCGGGCCGTCCACGCAGCAGCGGGAAACCGTCCCGGCGCTTGCGCTCGCCGGCGGCGACGACGACGACGTGCGCGGCACCGACATGTTGTCGCTGGACCAGGCCACCGTTCGCGGAGGGGGCGCCGCGCCCGATTCGTCCCGCGTCTTCACCGTGTCGAGCCACGCGCGAGCGCTCCGCCTGGCGCACCCGGAGGCCGCGCTCCTGGCCGGAAGCGAGAGCGACTCCGTGGCCATCGCGATCACGATGCCATCAGGGATGAAGCTCACGTGTGCAGCGCGGATCGGCGATCTCCGGATCGACCGGCCCTTGGTGCTGCGGATCCCGAAGGGCATCGAGCCGGGCCGCTACCGCTACGAGTACCAATTCAGCACGCACGGGGAGCCGCCGCTCCGGGGAGAGATCCGCGTCGAGTTGCGGTGATCCTTCTTCGCAGTGCTCGAGTTGTGCTCCGAAGATTGCAGACGCGCGGGGCGAACCGCGCGCGCCCACCCCGGTCACGCCTCGATCCGTGTCCCGACAGTTCGGGCGTCGCCGGGGGCGAGGACCCCCGGATCATTCATCCACGACCCGCGCGTGCGCGGGTCCCGCCCGGAGGTCGAGATGAGACTGTCCCATTCGCACACGCTGTCGATCCTCGCCGTGCTTGGCGTCCTGACCACGGCCGGGTGCTCCAAGAAGGACGGCGGGCCAACCAACAGCGACCCGAACGCCGACATCCCCGCGGATCCCGGCGGCGTCGCCCCCGTCACGCAGTTCAACAACATCCTGCCCTCGGGCTCGTTCTCGTGCACCGTGGGGAACGAGATCCGCATCCGCCTCAACCTGCTGGGCGTGGTGGATCCGCGCACCGGGCAGCCGCTCCCGCTAGGTGCGGGCGAGATCTTCGTGACCGAAGACGGCGTGCTCAAGGGCAAGAAGGTGTCGCAGCCCGTGACCAACGATCGACTCCGCGCCGACGTGGCGTTCATCGTCGACGACTCGGGCAGCATGGGCGAGGAAGCAGACAGCATCGCGAGCCGGATCACGGCGTTCGCCCGCAGCCTCGAGGCGCGCAACATGGACGTCCGCGTCGGCTGCGTCGGGCACGGTTACAACAGCGACCAGCGCGTGTACGGCGCGCTCGATCTGACGACCGCGCAGAGCCTCGAGGCCTACCTCGGCCGCGGGCGCGGCCTGGGGCGCACGGTGGGGTTCACGGGCCGCGACTCGGCCGCACTCGCCTCAGCTGCGCGTGGCTTTGGCGGCATCGGCGGCGGCGAGAACAGCATCATCGGCATTCGTTTCGCGGACCAGCACTTCTCGTGGCGGCCGGGTGCGAACCGCGTCTACGTCGCATTCACGGACGAGCCGACCCAGCCGGGCGGCGACACGGCGCTCGCGACCCGGCAGTTCGTTCGCGAGTGGCGCTCCGGCGCCGGCCGCGGCACGGTGCACATGGTCTACAGCTCCGACACGACGGGTTACTGGGTTCCGAACCACTTCGAGCGGCCGTGGGACCTGGCCACGCTGACGGGCGGCACGATCAAGCTCGCCCAGCGGGACGCTGCCGGACTGGACCTGGAATCACTGCCGGTCACGGGCGTGATCGCAGCGAGCCGCCTCGTGGAGTTCAAGACCTCCTCGGCGGCCGGGATCCACAAGGTGGTGGTCACGGTGAAGACGGCAACCGCGGACGGGTTCACCGTGTTCTCGAACATCTCGTACGCGGCACCCGCACGCGTCGCGATCCGTGCGAGCTCGGTGACGCCGCGGCGCGAGATCCAGCGCGACGCCGCCGGCCAGCTTCTGCCGGCACCCCCCGACCCGGTGAGGTGACGACTTCTTGAAGTGATGTCGCGAGCGGCGGGGCCCCGAAAGGGTCCCGCCGTTCGTTCTCCAGAGCCGGGCGGTTGCGCACGGGGCAGGCATGTCGCACCTTGGCTGCCCACCCTCCGAGGCCGCGGTCATGCTCCTCAAGCGCTACTACGACGACCCGCTCGCGCAGGCGAGCTTCCTGCTCGCGGACACCGACGCGCGCGAGGCGATCGTCGTCGACCCGAACCGCGACGTCGAGGCCTACGTGAAGGCCGCCGACGCGGAGAAGGTGAAGATCGTCGCCGTCACCGAGACGCACATCCACGCGGACTACCTCTCGGGCACGCGCGAGCTGGCGCGGCGCGTCGGCGCCATCGCGTACGTTTCCGACGAAGGCGACGCCGACTGGAAGTACGCCTGGGCGGACGAGCCGAACGTGAAGCGCGTCCGGAACGGCGACGCGATCCGCGCCGGCCGCGTGCGGCTCGACGTGCTCGCCACACCCGGCCACACGCCCGAGCACGTGAGCTTCGTCGTCACCGACGAGGCGGCGAGTCCGGAGCCGATCGGCGTGCTGACGGGTGACTTCGTGTTCGCGGGCGACGTCGGCCGGCCCGACCTGCTCGAGCGCGCGGCGAACATGATGGGCACGATGGAGACCGGCGCGCGCACGCTCTACGCGTCGATCGTACGGTTCCGCGACGCCTATCCCGGGCACCTGTTGCTGTGGCCGGGACACGGCCCGGGCTCGGCGTGCGGCAAGAACCTGGGCGGGCTTCCGGCCACGTCGCTCGCGTACGAGAGGCTCACGAACTGGGGTGTGCGTGCCGCGAGCGAGGACGAGTTCGTGCGCGAGGTGCTCAGGGGCCAGCCCGAGCCGCCGGTCTACTTCAGGCACATGAAGCGCATGAACAAAGAGGGCCCGCCGCTCCACGGACCGTTCCACGAGCCGCGGCGGCTGGATGACGCCGAGCTGCCGGCCGCGCTCGCGCGCGGCGACGCAATCGTGGACCTGCGATCGACGAAGCAGATGCTGGAGGGCGCGATCCCCGGCACGCTCTCGATACCGGTCGGGAGCAGCTTCCCGAACTGGGCGGGCTGGCTGTTGCCGTATGACAAGCCCATCTCGCTGCTCGCGAACGACGGCGCGCGCGCGTTGGCCGCGGTGCGCCAGCTGGCGATGATCGGCCTCGACGACGTGCGCGGCTGGTACGGCCCCGGCGCGTTCGCCGCGTGGGAGCGCGCGCGCGGGCCGCTCGCCGTCACCCCGGCCATCGACGCGAAGGCGGCATTCGAGCGCTCGCGCACGGGCGAGCTGGTGCTGCTCGACGTGCGCGGCTCGGCCGAGGTGGACGGCCAGGCGATCCCCGGCGCGCGGCACATCCCGCTCGGCTACCTGCCTGAGCGCGCGGGTGAGCTGCCGCGCGATCGGCCGCTCGCGGTGTTCTGCGGTGGCGGCACGCGGTCGCGCATCGGCATCAGCGTGCTTCGGCGCGCCGGGTTCACGCAGCTCCTGGACCAGGGCGGCGGTTTCCCGGAGCACGTCGAGGCGGGGCTGCCGGTGGAGTGAGCAGGCCGGGCCGCGCTTGCGCGCCCGCGCCCTCTGCGCGATAGTCCCCTGCCCTTCAGACGAGCCGCCGTCTCTTCACCCCAGCGAGGCCATGCCCGTCCGCGACGCCCTGCCCCCCGTGCTCCGTGGCGAGATCGGAGCCGACCTTTCGGCCTCCGCTCGCACCCTGCTCGAGACATTGGCGCACGACGCCCAGGCGGAGAAGCGCCTGGCCTGGATGCGGGACGAGCTGGGCGGGCGCTTGAAGCAGGCCGACGCCTCGTGGGGCGTGTCCTACCTGCTCTCGGCCGTGTGCGCGCTGAACGGCGAGGTGGAGCGCGCCCAGCAGACGCTGCTGGCGCTCGGCGAGAAGGTCCTCGCGAAGAAGAAGTGGGAGCCGCTCGCGGCCATCGCCGAGCGCTCGCTGTCGCTGGTCCAGACGCAGGCGGCAGCCCGGCTGCTGGTCGAGGCGCACGAGGGACTGGGCAAGGACCCCGATCGGCTGGACGCATTGTCGCGTGCGTGGGCGATCATGCCCGACGATCTCGAGCTGGCGCAGAAGCTGGCGAAGCGACTGGGCGACGCGGGCCGCGGCGACGACCGGCGCGCGCTGCTCGGCGACCTGGCGCAGCGCTTCGCCGACGAAGCGCGCTACGAAGACCTGGAGTCGGCCGCCGACGAGTTGGCCGAGCACGACGACTGGGAAGGTCTGCTGCACGTCGCAGCGGCGCTGCCGGTGGTGGCAGGGAAGGGCGCGCTCAAGGAAGCGCGTGACATCGCGGACATCGCGGTGGCCGGGTTGGGGAAGAGCAACCGCGCGGGCGGCGCGTTGGAGCCGCTGCGCAAGGTCGTGGCCGCCGCGGTGGCGGCGAAGGGTGAATCCGGCGCCGAGCCGTTCCGCGACGCGATGACGGTGGCGCTGAAGCAGGGCCCCGGCCAGCAGGTGCCGAAGCTGGACGAAGCGGTCACGCAGAGCGGGCTGGGCGATCCCGAGACGCCGCTGCCCAAGGCGATCGAGTCGTTCGATACCATCGCCTCGCTCGCGCCAGGACGCGGCGTGCTGCACGACGGCTTCGGCCCCGGCCGCATCGTCTCCAACGACACGGTCACGATCGTCGTCGACTTCATGAAGTCCAAGGGCCACAAGATGCCGTACGTGGCGGCGCGGCGGACGCTCACGCCCGTGGCCGAGGACGACATCCGGCTCGTGCGCTACACGAACCCGGCCGAGGTGGCGCGCCTGCGCGCCGAGGACCAGGCGGGCATGATCGTGAGCGCGCTCAAGTGCCTGGGCGGGGCCGCCGACGCGAACCGGTTGAAGCTGTTCCTGATCAGCACCGACCTGGTGCCGGCCAGGGACTGGACCGTGTTCTGGCGCAAGGCGAAACCCGCGTGCGAGAAGGACCCGCGCATCGACCACGCGCGCGCGTTCGAGCAGTTCTACAAGCTCGCGCCGGAGCGCAGGTTCGGCGCCGGCTCCGGGGCTCCGGGCTCGGCGGGCGCCGCCGGCGCCGACAACCACGACGACGCGCCGCTCCCGGCGCTCGAGGTGAGGAAGCCGGCGAAGACGAACCTCGGCACCATCCGCAAGTTCCTCGCCCAGCACCCGCCGCTCGAGGATGCGCTGAAGGGCCGCTTCGGCCGCTTCGTGCGGAAGCTCACGCTCGATCCCGACGCGGACAAGGCCGACCGCGCACGGAGCGGGCTCTACTTCGCGCGCTGGTTCCCCGAGCAGCGACCGGTGTGGCTGGGCGTGGTGAGAGCGTTGTGGGGGCTCGAGATCGGCATCAGCGACCTGTCGTTCGAAGACGAGCAGCTGGCGTTCCTCGCTGACTCGCGCGAAGCCGGCGTCGCGGCCGAGGCCATCCTCTCCGCGCTCGACTCGCGTTTCGCCGCGGTGCGCGAAGCGGCGGAGAAGCTCCGCGCCACACTGGACGATGCCGGCAAGGCGCAGCTGCGACGCGCGTTGGTCGAACACGCCGTGCACTATCCGGCGGCGATGCTGAGGTTGATCGAGGAACAGATCGCCTCGGGCAAGCCGACCGATGACGCGTGGCGGCTGTTCATCGCGTCGCTGCAGCTGATCGAGGAGAAGCCCAAGCCCTCGACCGGCGAGAAGGTGTTGCGCTGGATCGACGACGACGGCGAGTTCCCGCGCATGCTCAAGGGCGTCACGCCGCCGAACGAGGCGCGTCTCAAGTTGCGGGTGCTGCTGCGACAGTGGCGCTCGAGCGATCGCTACCTGTTCCCGGCGCTCGACGCGGTGGCGCGCGTGGGCATGGCGGACGAGAAGCAGTGGGTGCTGGACCACCGCCAGAAGAAGACCGACGCGCTGTTCAGCCAGGTGGGCGAGCAGGCGGAGGAGTTCGACACGCCGGTGATGACCCGGTCCACCTGGGCGCGGCTCCAGCGCGAGCTGGAGGAGCTGGAGCGCGAGCTGCGCACGACGATCCCGCAGACCATCCAGAAGGCCCGCGAGCTCGGTGACTTGAAGGAGAACGCCGAGTACCACTCGGCGAAGCTCAAGCAGAGCAACGCCCAGAAACGCGCGGGATCGCTGCAGTTGCGCATCTCGCGGGCGCGCTTCGTGGAGGACGCGGAGTTCCGCGAGGGCGTAGCCGGCCTCGGCACCGAGGTCGTCCTGGAGAGCGACGGGCGGAAGGCATCCTACTGGATTCTCGGCGACGGCGAGCACCACCTGGGCGATCACGTGATCTCGCACCAGACTCCGATCGCGAAGGCGATCCTGGGCCGCGGCATCGGGGATTCTCTAGAGCTGGGCGAGGGCGACGAGCGCCGCACGTGGCGCGTGCTCTCGGTCACACGCCGGCTGCCGCCTGCGGAGACGCCTTCCAGCGCGTCCTGAAGCCGGGCGCGCAGCGCGCTCCGACACAGCGAGTTCGCACCATGAGACCGCGGCGATCGCGCTCCCCGCTCGACGCACGGGCGCCCGAGGCGAGACTCGCGGCACGACACGTGCAACGCGCGATGGTCTCCGCGTGGGGCAGCGCTGACCGCTTCACGAACGTGGGTGGTCACGCGTGAGAAAAATTTCTCGTGTGAGTTTCTCGTGTGCAGCGCACGAATTCCCACAGCGAGCCCGAAGAAAAATTTTCGCGCGCGCGGCGAAAAACGGTTGGCACGGTCTGCGGCGCACGCTATGGTGCGCCCACTGATTCACACCGCCTGTCGCGCAGCGAAGCTGAGCATCACGCGCGGTGGTCACGCCGGTTGGAGTGGCGCGAGGCAGTACGGACGCGACCTCCCTCAGGACTCAGGGACCGGCGGGCGGCGCTGACAAGAGTTTAGGCCGCAATCGCACTGGGGGCCTTTGCGCCAACGTGCATTGGGTCGGAAATGGATTTCCCGCCGCCCGCTCATTGACCATCGCCGTCGCGGGACGCGAGAAGCATCGGCGACGTGGATCACGGCAACGAACCGGGAGCCGATCCGGGACGTTCCTCCGATTGAGCGCGGAGGGCCCACCTCCAGGAGACCACCATGTCGCTTCAGGCCCGTGGTCTCGCACTCGAGATGGACGACGCCCTGCGGGGCATCGTCACGTTGGGCTGGCTCGAAGCCGCGGGATTGACCGGCGAGCCGCTCGGCGATGCGTTCGTGAGCGAGCGCGATGACTCGATCCGCGAGTTGTTGCGGCGCACGGGGGGACGCGCCGCGGCCGACCTGCCCGGGGTCGCCGAGACGCGCAGCATGTTCCATCGACTCGGTGTCGATCCCACGAAGTCGCGGCCCGCGAGCGAGGCGTTGTTGCGGCGTGTGCTGCAGGGCAAGGGACTGCCGGTGATCCACCCCGCGGTCGACGTCTGCAATCTCGCGTCGCTCGAGCACCAGCTCCCGATCGGGCTCTACGATCGCGCGCTCGTCAAAGGTCCCATCGTCGCGCGGCTGGGTCGTACGGGTGAGCACTACGAAGGGATACGCAGGGGCGTGGTGAACGTCGCCGGGCGGCCGATGCTCGCCGACGACGACGGCGCGTTCGGCGCCCCCACGTCGGACTCCGCGCGCACGCAGGTCACCGAGGCCACGCGCTCGCTGCTCGCGGTGATCTACTGCCCGGTGGATCGACCGGGAGATCATCTCTCGGCGATGCTCGCGCGCGTCGCGGACCTGCTCGCGCGGCATTGCGGTGCGACGGTGCATCTTGTCCAGACACGGCAGTAGCGTGCGCGACGTTCCCCGGACGCCTGCGCGCACGCGGCCACCGCGCGTCCCGCGTCGCGAGCGGCCCGCGCTCGGTCCATTGGAGCTTGACCCGACCGGGGTGGCTCGGCCAACCTCGACCCCGTTCACCCGCGGGTCCGCGCCCTGCCTGGAGCGGCCCAGAAGGGAGCCAGCCATGAAACGAGGGTGGTGGGCGGTGTTCGTGGGCCTGGCGCTGCTCGCGCCCGCGGCCCGCGCCGGGACGATCACGATCTTGGGCGGCGTCTTCGGCGGCATGAGCTTCCCGGTGCTGCAGGACGACCAGGGCCAGGGCTCGCTGTTCGGCGCGCGGGCGCCGGTGAGGCTGCTGCCGCTCCTCGCCGTGGAGCCGTTCTATTCCACGTCGGCGCTGGGCGACAAGACGATCGAGTCGTCGCCCGGGTTCGAGGTCACGCGGGAGGGCTCGGACGTCACCACGTACGGCGTCAACGTCATGCTCCCGTTCGGCACCAAGACGCTGCTGTACCCGTACGCGGGCATCGGCAGCGCGCACTTCGAGCGCAACGGCCAGGACGAGTCGTTCACGTCGTACAACCTCGGGCTCGGTCTCGGCTTCACGGTGATGCCCAAGTTCGCGCTCGACGTGCGCGGCGAGCTGCAGGCCGCGTCGTCGGGGGAGACCTCGCGCAAGATGTTCAACGTCACGCTGGGCGCTTCGTACTCGATCTTCAGCACGCCGTGAGGGGAGGCCCGACCATGAACACGCTTCGCCGAGCGGTGCCGCTGCTGGCACTGGCCGCGCTGGCGGCGGCCGGGTGCATGCTCACGTCGGGCCAGTTCGTGGCCACGTACAACCTGCCCGATCCGTTCGACGTCAGCTCGCTGGCATTCGCCGGCACGAGCGTGGACCTGAACACGATCAGCGAGTACGAGGACCACAAGGACGAGCTGAAGCGCGTCGAGGACCTGGCGCTGGTCGGGAACTTCACGAACCGGACCTCCACCGCGGCGCAGATCGAGGTGTGGATCGTGCCCGACGGCTCGCTCACCACGCTGACCGCGCAGCAGGTCCAGGCAAACGGCACGCGGCTGTGGGGACCGCTGGCGGTGGCGGGGAACTCCACCGAGAAAGTGGACTGGGACCGCTCGTCGGCGCTGTTCGTCGGCCGCCAGGCGCTGATCGACGAGGTGAAGGGTGACGGCCACTTCGCGCTCTACGTGATCGCGAACGGCGCGTTCAGCGTTCGCGTCACCGAGGGCACGCTGATCGTGGTGGTGGGCGCCGCGATCTGAGCTTCGCGGCTCGCGCGCTGCTGCTTCACGTTGCCCGCTGACTCACGGGCGTGAAGCCGCCCGGCGGCGCTGGGGTGACGGATGGGGGCGCTGGTCGTCTTCGCGCTCCTGCGGAGCTCCCGATGTAGGCGATGCTCCACGAAGGTCTCGGCGACCGCTCCCCATGAATCACTTCCTGCGGAGGTGAAGTCATGACTGGGCTCCGGGAAGACATTCGTTTCGCGTTTCGGATATTGCTCAAGCGGCCCGGCTTCACGGCGGTCGCCCTGCTCGCGCTCGCGCTCGGCACCGGCGCGAACACGGCCATCTTCTCGGTCGTCAACGGCGTGCTCCTGCGGCCGCTGCCGTTCCAGGAGCCGGACAGGCTCGTGCGCCTGAGCGAGTGGACGAAGCAGGTGCCGAACATGTCCATCTCGTACCCGAACTTCAAGGACTGGCGCGAGCAGAACCGCGTCTTCGACGGGATCGCCGCCACCCAGTCCGCCAGTTACAACCTGACCGGCGCCGACGAGCCGGAGCGCCTCCAGGGGCGGAACGTGTCCTGGGATTTCTTCGACGTGCTCGGGGTGCGGCCCGCGCTGGGGCGCACGTTCCGCGCAGATGAAGACCGCGCCGGCGCGGCCCGCGTCTGTGTCATCAGCGACGGTCTCTGGCGTCGTCGCTTCGCCGCGGACGGGATGGTCGTGGGCCGGGCGGTCACGCTCAGCGGCGAGAGCTACACGGTCGTCGGCGTCCTTCCCGCCGGCTACCGCTTCGGCACGCCGACCGACGTGTTCGTGCCCATCGGCCTCGAAGAGGCGGGCGCGAGGCTGGCCCCGCGCGACAGCCATCCGGCCATCTACGCCATCGCGCGCATGAAAGCAGGCGTCACGCTCGCGCAGGCCGAAGCGGGGATGAGGTCGGTCGTCGCCCGGCTGGCCAAGGCCTACCCGAAGGAGAACGCCGGCGGCGGCGTCGCCATCACGCCGCTGCGCGACTTCTTCGTCGGCGACCTGCGCATGTCGCTGCTCGTGCTGCTCGGTGCGGTCGGCTTCGTGCTCCTGATCGCGTGCGCGAATGTCGCGAACCTGCTGCTGGCGCGCGCGGCCTCGCGTCACCGCGAGATCGCCGTGCGCACCGCCCTGGGCGCGAGCCGCTTCCGCGTCGTCCGTCAGTTGCTCACCGAGAGCGTCATCCTCGGCGTCGCCGGCGGCACGTTGGGGCTGCTCCTCGCCTTCTGGGGCGTTTCCGCACTTCGCAGCGCGAGCCTCGGCATCATTCCCACGACCGCCGACATCAGCCTCGATCGCACGGTGCTGTTCTTCACGCTCGGCGTCTCACTGTTGACGGGCGTGCTGTTCGGGCTCGCCCCCGCCCTCCAGGCGTCGAAGCCGGAGTTGAGCGAGGCGCTCAAGGAGGGCGGGCGCTCGGGGGCGGAAGGCGCGGCCCGCAACCGCGTGCGCTCGACGCTGGTCGTCGCGGAGGTGGCGCTGTCGCTCATGCTGCTCGTCGGCGCGGGCCTCTTGATCCGCAGCTTCCTGAACCTGAGCCAGACCGATCCGGGCTTCGACGCGCGCCACCTGCTCACGCTGACACTCTCCCACCGCGTCAGCGCCGAGGACGGGGCGAAGGCCGCGCAGTTCTTCCGCGCCGTGGAGGTGAGGGTGCGGGCGTTGCCCGGCGTCAAGGCCGTCGCCGTCACGAACGGCGCGCCGATGCTCGGCGCCTCGGAGAGCCTGGTGGGGATCGAGGGCACGCCGTCGGCCGAGCCGGACAAGCGGCTGCTCGCGGTCTCCTACATGCCGGGCCGCGACTTCCTGAAGGCGATGGGGATCCGTCTCGTGCGCGGCCGCTTCTTCGACGAGCACGACACGCAGGGCGCACCGCTCGTCGCCGTCGTCGACGAGGAGTTCGCGCGCCGCTATCTCCCCGGGGAAGACCCGATCGGGAAGTTCTTCGTGGGCGTGCCGGAGATGGACATCCCGCACGCGGAGATCGTCGGCGTCGTCGCGCATGTCATGCACTACGGGGTGGACTCGCCGGGGCCGGTGCAGCCCGAGTTCTACCGCGCACGCGATCAGCTGCCGGACCGTTTCCAGTCGCTGTTCGCCGACCGCGTGACCGTCGTGGTGCGCACCTCGGGCGACCCGGCGGCGATGGCGCCCGCGGTGCGGCGCGCCATTCAGGAGGTGGACCCGAACCAGCCCGTGTTCAACGTCAACACGATGGAGCAGGTGCTCTCGGGCGCGGTCGCGTCGCAGCGCCTGTCGATGTTTCTGCTCAGCATGTTCGCCGCCGTGGCGCTCGTGCTGGCCGCGGTCGGCATCTACGGCGTGATGTCGTACGCGGTGGCCCAGCGCACCCACGAGTTCGGAGTGCGCATGGCGCTCGGCGCCGAAGCGCGCGACGTGCTGCGCATGGTCGTCCGCCAGGGGATGCAGCTCACGCTCCTGGGCGTCGGCGTGGGGCTCGCGTGCGCGCTGGCCATGACGCGCGTGATGTCGAGCATGGTCTTCGGCATCACGGCCACCGACCCGGTGACCTACGGCGGCGTGGCGCTCCTGCTCGCGGGCGTGGCGCTCATCGCCTGCCTCGTCCCCGCGAGACGGGCGACGAAGGTCGATCCGATCGTGGCGCTGAGGTACGAGTGACGAACGAACACTAACCGCGCCAGCGGTTCGTGATCGGCAGGCGCCGGTCTTTCCCGAACGCGCGCGGCGAGATCTTGATGCCGGGCGGGCTCTGCCGGCGCTTGTACTCGGCCAAGTCCACCATGCGCGCGACGCGGCGGACGAGCGCTTCGTCGTGGCCCTCGCGGGTGATCTCGGCGATCGAGCGATCCTCTTCGACGTACAACTGGAGGATCGCGTCCAGCGTGTCGTACGGCGGCAGCGAGTCCTGGTCGGTCTGGTCCGGCTTCAGCTCCGCCGACGGTGCTCGGGTGATCGTGTTCTCCGGGATCACGGCCGTGCGCGCGTTCCGCCACCGGGACAGCGCGTACACCTGCGTCTTGTAGACGTCCTTCAAGACGGCAAAGCCACCGGCCGTGTCGCCGTAGAGCGTGCTGTAGCCCACACTCGTCTCGCTCTTGTTGCCGGTGGTGAGCACCAGCCAGCCGAACTTGTTCGAGAGCGCCATCAGCGTGTTGCCGCGGATGCGCGCCTGCAGGTTCTCCTCGGTGATGTCGGCCGGCTTGCCGGCGAACGCCGAGCCGAGCGACTTCTCGTACGCGGTCATGACGTCGCGGATCGGGATCGTCTGCATGCGGATCCCGAGCGCCTTCGCCAGCGCTTCGGCGTCCGCCTGCGACGCCGCCGACGTGAACGGCGACGGCATCGACACGCCGACCACGTGCTTGGGCCCGAGCGCGTCGGCGGCGATGCACGCGGTGAGTGCCGAGTCGATGCCGCCCGAGAGCCCGAGCACCACGGTGTCGAAGCCGTTCTTCAGCACGTAGTCGTGAACGCCCAGCGTGAGCCCGGCGTACACCTCGGCCTCGACGCTCTGCTCCACGCGCGGCGGGCGCTTGGCGAGCGCCGGCTTCGTGAGCGTCGCGACCGGCGAGCCCTGGGCGCTTACGGTGCCGAACTGGTCGAGGTGGATGCGTGGCAGCGGCTCGCCGTCGTCGAGCGAGCGCTCTTTCCGGAGCCGCGGGTCGTGGAGCCGGGCGTTGAACACCTCGTCCAGGTCCACGTCGGCGACGACGAGGTCCTCGGCGAACGCCGCCCCCTCGGCGAGCACGTTGCCGCGTTCGTCCAGGATCAGGCTGCATCCATCGAACAGGATCTCGTCCTGGCCGCCGACCAGGTTCACGTAGCAGACGATCGACAGGTTGTCGGCGGCGCGCGTCGAGATCATGCGCCGGCGCTCGTCGGCCTTGCCCTCGTGATACGGCGAGGCGGAGAGGTTCAGGATCACCTCCGCGCCGCCGCGGATCACCTGCTCCTCGGACGGCCCGCCCGCGAGCCAGATGTCCTCGCAGACGTTGACGCCGAACACCGTGCCGCCGCGCGCGAACACCACGCTGCGCCGCTCGGGCATGAAGTAGCGGTTCTCGTCGAACACGCCGTAGTTCGGGAGGTAGCGCTTGCGCGCCGTGCCCACCCAGCGGCCGTCGTGGAGGATGGCCGCGGAGTTGTAGAGGTCGCCGTCGCGCTCGAGCGTGCCCACGACCACGGTCATCCCCCGGCTGTCGCCGGCCAGGTCGCGGGTGCGGTCGATGCAGCCCTGGATGAACGCGGGTCGGAGCAGCAGGTCCTCGGGCGGGTAGCCGGGGACCACCATCTCCGGGAACGCCAGCAGGTCCACACCCAGCGCCCGCGCGCTCTCGATCGAGGCGCGGATCCTCGCGATGTTGCCGTCGAGGTCGCCGACCGTGGGGTTGATCTGGGCGAGACCGATACGGATGAGTCGCATGGACCGGTCAGTGTGCGGCGCGTGCAACGGCCACGCAAGCCCGGCGAACACGCTTCAGGTGCGGCGAATACGGGCCGATGACCCGCGCGCGAGGCCCCGCCCGCGCCCGCTGGCGCCGGGAGACAGAACGCGCATACCGCACGAGGGCCACGGGAGGACGTCACATGAAGCGAGTGTCGAGCGTCGTGGCCCTCGCGGCCATGGCAGCGGTTCTGTGGTGCGGCTGCGCCGTGAAGGAGACCCGGTGGTCCGGCGAGACCGCGTCGATGGTGGTCTACGCCAAGTCGATCCCGCTCTACCCGGGAGCCAAGGCGAAGGACGCGATGGGCTCGGACAGCTACGGCGACACGCCCGAGTCGCACACCGAGGGGCTTGCGATCTGGTTCGAGGTGAAGGATTACGACCGCGCGAAAGTGCTGGCCTGGTACCAGGAGCGGTTCCCGAACGCGACCGTGCAGGCGCTCGAGACGGGCACGATCCAACTCACGGTGCCGGTGCCCAATGGGGAGCCCGGCGAGGACATGGGCGTGGCGATCGGCGCCGAGGACTTCCGCGTGTTCGAGCACACGAAGCCGGGGAAGCACAAGAAGGCCTGAGGTTCCCAAGGCGGCAGGCGAACGGCCCGGCCGGCGACGAGGAGGTCGCCGGCCGGGCCTTCTCTTGTGCTCGTGCTGCGACAATTGGGCCGGAACCTCCGGGGCGGGTAGTCACCCATCTCCCGCAACGACTTACAGCCCCAACTCGCCACGGCAACAACCTTCGCAGCACAACCCGCTACAAACGAAAACGCCCGGCCATGGACCGGGCGATCCCGTTGTCTAGCGGAGGGGCCGTGGGCCCGACCGCGTGCGCAAGAGAGAGCGGAGTTGGTCGGCGCTTGTCGCCGCCCTCCGCGTCCGACCCGGCTGCCGGCAGGGACCTCTCGGGTCCTAGGCTTTACTGGCCGGCTTGGGGCTCCTGCTGCATGTTGGGACGACCGGCTCTCGGGCCGGATCCCACGCTCGAGGCTGCAAGGAACGTTCCCCGCGCGGCCTCGAGCCGTAACAGATTGTGAATACGCGGGGCTTCTGGCACAACCAGTATTTTCGGAAAGCTGGCGGGCGGGCAACCCTGCACCACCCGGCGCGCGAAATGCCCACTTCGTGGTCAGTGGATCGCAGGTTATTGGCTATGTGATTGCGCCCCAGAGCCTTGTGCCTGAGTCCCAGTTCCCAGCCGCGCGCGCACCAACCAGGACAGGCCTGCGGATAGCAGCGCGAGTACGGCCAGCACCTGGAACGCCTCGCGGGTGGCGAGCACGAACGCCAGGTGGTCCACGCCGCCCGGAGAACCCAGCCGGAGCGCCGTCCCGGAGTGCCCGTGGTAGCGGGCGGTGACCATCGCCCCCGTGAACGCGATCCCGGCGGCGAGACCGAGGCTCCGGGTGGTGCCCTGGAGCCCGGCGGCGAGCCCCACCCGGTCGTAGGGCACGAGGGACAGGACCGCGCTGGCGTTGGGCACGGTGAAGAGCCCCAGGCCAACGCCGACGAGGACCAACCCGGCCGCGAGCCGCATCCCCGCCGGCATGGCCCCGAGCTGGGAGAGGAGCCAGAGCCCGATCGCGGCGAGCACCAGCCCCACGGTGGTGAGCGTGCGCGCGCCCATCTTGTCGGCGAGTCGCCCGGCAACCGGGGCGCAGGACAGCGCCGCGAGCGGCAGCACGGCGAGCCACGCCCCGGAGCGGGCCGGCGTGAGGCCGCCGGTCTCCTCGAGCACCAGCGGCATGTGGAAGCCCACGCCCGCGCTCAAGACCTGGCCCAGGAACGTGAGCGTGACCGCGGCGCCGAGC
>DATNFC010000080.1:0-3842 GCA_035606545.1 Candidatus Methylomirabilota bacterium | reverse complement strand
CACGGTGGTGCGCATCTGCACCCAGTACGCGCAGGCCGGCATGTTCAACATCTTCATGGTCATCTTCTGCATCACGATCGCCTACGCGTTCTTCCACCCCGTCTTCTTCATCGCCTACCTGGTGAGCATCGCGCTCGTGGGACTGTTCCAGGCCGTCTACATGGCGAACGCGGGCGGCGCATGGGACAACGCCAAGAAGGTGGTCGAGGTGGAGATGCACGAGAAGGGCACGGAGCTGCACGCGGCCACGGTCGTGGGCGACACGGTGGGCGACCCGTACAAGGACACGTCGTCGGTGGCGCTCAACCCGATCATCAAGTTCACCACGCTGTTCGGCCTGCTGGCGGTGGAGATGGGGGTCGCGAACCCCGCCGTCGCCCCGGCCGTGGCCGTGGTGTTCATGCTGATCGCGATGTTCTTCATCTACCGTTCGTTCTACGGGATGCGCATCTCGAGCCAGTGAGCCGCGGCACGCGGCGCGGCCTCGGCAGGACGCGAGCGGCGATTCTCAGCTCATGACGTGGTGCCCTCGGGGCGTGGCCTCGAGGGCACCACTTCTTCGTACCCGAGTCGGCGCCCCTCCCCGCGCTCGGACTTGCCGGATCGGTCGTGCCGCGAGTCAGGTTTCCCCGTAACCGGTTGCGAAACTTGTTTGCAGATTGCAAGGCCGAGGATAGACTGCCGCCTACGCTCGGATGCATCTTGGCCACGAGGGCTCCCCTTCCATGACGCGATCCCGACTGACGACCCGCCTCCGAATCGCCAGCCTCATCGCCAGCCTCGTCGTAAGCCTCGCCACCTCGGCTCCAGCCGCCACCGTCTCGAACCTGCGCGCCACGTTCCGGGACGGACAGACGTTCATCACCTGGGACAACCTCGCCGGTACGGGATGGCTCTACCACGTGCTGAGCTCGTCGGCGCCGCTCTCGGATCCCTCGTCGCTCGACTACGCCGTCGAGGTGGCGCAGGTCGGCGATAACAGCGCGGTCGACCCGCGGATCTCGTCGCTCGTCGGATCGACGCTGACGTACCGCATCGCCGAGACGGAGCCGCCGCTCCCGGCTTCGCGCGGACTGTTCGTGGTCACGCCGGCGGTGGGCGCGCTCACGTTCTACGCCGTGACCGCGGAGCGCATCGGGTTGGGCGAGGACCCGACGCTGGTGGTGGGCCAGAACGCCACGGCCGAGCCGGTGTGGGAGCGCGTGCAGCGGCCGCGGCCGGTGTGGCAGCGCACGATCACCGCGCCCAGCGGCGAGGACTACGTGCTGTGGACGTCGAACGTCTCGACGCCGCTCATGCCCGCGATGTGCAACCTTCCCGGCCGCGCGTTCCACGTCGGCCTGGTCAAGGGCTCCCCGGGCGGCGCGCTCGTGCTGCACGGTCACGGTCGCGGGGGCAACTTCTTCAACTCGTTCATCGGCACCGGCACGAAGGGCGAGTGGGCGCTGTCGATCGATGACTACGTGCCGACGGGTGACCTGGCCACGTTCTACTTCGGCTACGAGGTGAACTACGACCTCGAGCAGCCGTACAACTTCCCGAGCGCCGACGGTGGCCTCGTCGGCGACTTCACCGAGCAGCGCGTCATGTACCTGCTCGACTGGGCGCATCGCGAGATCCCGTACGATCCGAACCGCGTGTACGCCATGGGCGTGTCCATGGGCGGCTCGTTCGCGTTCTTCATGGCCTGGCACCATCCCGAACGCATCGCGGGCACGTTCTCGGTGCTTCCCAAGGTCTGCATGGGCTTCCGCCCCGACTGCTATCCGGGGCTGCGCGAGTCGTTCGACCGCATGTGGGGCTCGCCGGACATCGACCTGCCCTCGACCGCTGGGGCGCGCGTGTTCCAGTGGATGGACGGCCGCGAGCAGGCGCGCATCGAGCGCCATCGCGGCTCGGCGCCGATGGTCGCGTTCTGCGGGATCAACGACAACGTCGTGGGCTGGCCGGAAAAGGTGGCCTACTTCCAGGCGATGCAGTCGGGCAACTCCGGCGGGGCGTGGTTCTGGGACGGGCGCGATCACTACACGCCGCACGACCAGACCGAGTGGTACCCGATGATGGGGACGAAGCAGCTCTACAAGTACCGCCTGGACCAGAGCTACCCGGCGTTCACGAACTGCTCGGCGAACAGCGTCATCGGCAACGGTGATCCGGCCACGGCGGACCCGATTGGCCAGATCAACGGGCTCGTGGACTGGGACGAGACCGCCACCACCGAGACCCAGCTGCGCTGGGAGGTCACGTTGCGCACGCGCAACGTGACGACGCTCGACGGCATCATCGGCGCGCCGGCGTCGCTCACGGTGGACGTGACGCCGCGGCGGCTGCAGTCGTTCATCGTCGCCGAGCGCGTGACCTACCGCTTCGAGGTGCGCCGCAAGTCGGACGACGCGCTGATCCAGAGCGGCAGCGCCACGCCCGACGCGGACGCCGTGCTGACGCTGCCGCAGGTGCAGGTCGCGAGCGGCGGCGTCCGGCTCGCGGTGTTCCCGAGCGCCACCGCCGGGGTGACGCCCGCGGCGTCGGCGCGGAACATCCCGCACCTGGCGATGTCACGGAACCCGGTCCAGGACAAGGCCTCGCTCACGATCGAGTGGCCGGGCGAGGGTGACGGCGTGGTGGAGCTCTACGACATGCAGGGCCGCCGTGTGCGCACCGAGTTCTCCGGCGCCGCGAAGGGGCTCACCGAGCGCACGTTCCGCGCCGAGGGCCTGGCGCCCGGGCTCTACGTGCTGAGCGCCCAGCAGGGTGGGGCGAAGGCGATGCGGCGCGTGACCGTGGTTCACTGATCCCCGCCCACTGGGATCACGGGGCCCGGCGCCTGAGAGCGCCGGGCCCCGAGTGCTCGTGGGGGGCGTCGCCGGCTACAGCTCGTTGCGCCGGATGATCTCGGCGTAGCGCCACGCGCTCGGGCGGATGCGCCGCTCCATGGTCGCGTAGTCCACCTCGATCAGGCCGAAGCGTGCACCGTAGCCATCGGCCCACTCGAAGTTGTCGAGCAGCGACCAGTGCAGGTAGCCGACGCAGTTCACGCCGTCGGCGATCGCACGCGCGACCTGCCACAGGTGCATGAACAGGAACACCCAGCGGTCGTCGTCGTTGCGCGTCGGGATGCCGTTCTCGGTGATCAGGATCGGCAGCTTGTAGCGCGAGAACTCGCGCAGGAACTGCGCCAGGCCCTCCGGGTAGACCTCCCAGCCGAGGTCGTTCAGCTTGCCGCGCTGCTGGCGGTGGTCGCGCTTCGCGAAGTCGCCCACCAGCCCGGGCAGGTTGTAGCCGGAGTTCCGAACGAAGTCGCGCGTGTAGTAGTTGACGCCGATGAAATCGACCGTGCGCTTGATCGGCAGATTCTCCCAGAACAGCCCCGGCACGCGCAGAGCCCCGGTGTGCAGCGCCTCGAGGAACAGGTGGTTGAACAGGTGCCCGCGCACCGCCACCGACCAGCGGTCGCGCCAGCGCGTGGGGTCGTCCGGCGACAGCGCGAGCGCGTGCTGCGCGATGCCGATCTTCGCGTCCGGACGCAGGCTGCGGATGGCGTGGTACGCGCGCACGTGCGTGCGCAGCATCTGCCGCAGCACGCGCAGCGCCGCCGGCCACGCCCGCACCTTGCCCGGCGGCCACTGGCCGATGAGCCAGCCCTTGAACACCTGCACCACGGGCTCGTTGAGCGTGATCCACCAGCGTGCGTGCGGACCGAGCGCCTCGATCACGTGCAGCACATAGCGCTCCATCGCCCGCTCGATCGCCGGGTTCTCCCAGCCGCCTTTCTCCGACAGCCAGCGGGGTAGCGTGTAGTGGAACAACGTCACCACCGGCTCCATGCCGCGCTCGTGGAGCGC
>DATNFC010000079.1:0-14630 GCA_035606545.1 Candidatus Methylomirabilota bacterium | reverse complement strand
TGGCTCGTGGTCTACGACTCGGCGCTGGCGTCGCTGCTCGTGGCGCGCGACGTGGTGCGCGGCGAGATCGCGGGGCTGCTGTGGCTCGGCGCCGCGGGCGGCCGGCTGATCGCGCTCGCCGCCGAGCTGCGCGGCCAGGCGGTGCGCCGCGGCACGCGGCTGACCTCGTTCTGGCGGTTCGCAGGCTGGGTGGCGGGCGCTTCGCTCGCCTGGCCGCTGCTCGCCGACGCGGGGTTCGCCGACGGCCGGTTCCACGCGGTCGAGTACTTCGTACTCGCGGCCCCGGTGATGCTCGCGAGCGCGCTGTGGCTCAACCGCGTCGTCGAAGCGCCCGAGCGGCGTGCGATGGCGCGGCCCGAGGATCGCGCCCCGCGCGTCTCGCGCCTCGGCGCCGTCGCCACGCTGCTCGCGGGTCCGGCGTCGCTGGCGTGGGCGTGGCAGCAGGGCTTTCACGTCAGCTCGCTCGCCGCGGCCGCGGCGCTCGTGCCGCCGCTGCTCGGGTGGTGGCCGGTGCGCCGGCTGATCCCGGCGGCCGACCCGAGCGGCATGGTACGCGAGCACACGCCGGGCGGCCCGCGCGACTTCGCGCTCTCCACGTTCCGTGCGGTGACCGTGATCGAGCGCCAGCTCGCCGCGGCGATCGCCAGCGTGGCGCGCGCGCTCGGCGCCCCGGCGCGCGATCTGCACTCGGGCGATGCGCAGGAGTATCTCCTGTTCCTGGTCGGCGTGGCGGTGCTGGCCCTGCTGCTGCCGCTGCTGCGATGACGTTCCCGTTCGCGCTGCCGCCGTGGATGCTGGCGTGGACGGCGTTCCTGCCGCCGCTCGCGGCACTGGGCGCGGCGACACTCGTGCGCCGTGCGCACGCGCGCGCGGGCGAGAACCTGCCGTGGATCGAGGCGGCCGTGGTCGGGCTCACGCTGGTGCCGCTCGCGGTGGTCGTGGCGTGGCCGGGGCTGCTGCTGCCCGCACGCGCGGCGCTCGCGGCCGGGCTCTCGATCGCGCTCCTGGCGCACGACCCCCGCGACCTGCCCCAGACCGAGGTGGCGCTCAAGATCATGTGGGTGCTCACGGCGGCGTTCGCGCTCTCGTGGGCGGGCGACGCGCTGCTCGCCATGGCGTCGGGCAGCGCGCGCGCGCGCGAGCAGTGGCCGGCGCTGGCGCTGGCGCTGGATCCGTACGCGCTGTGGACCGCGGCGCTCTCGCTGTCGATGATGGCCGGGCTCGTGCTGCTGGGCGGCGCGCCGTTCCACTTCTGGCCGGGCGATCTCTTCCATGGCGCGCGCGCGCACGTGGCGCCGTTCGTTGCCGCCACGCTGCAGCTCGCGGGCGCGGCGTGGCTGCTCCGTCACCTGGACGGCATCACCGCGTTCAACGACGCGGCGCAGCTCGTGCGCTCGCTCCTGACGCTCGCCGCCGCCACGGCGCTCGCGGGCGGCGCGGCGACGTTGGGCTACCAGTCGCGGCCCGAGCGGCGCGTGGGCGCGCTCGTGAGCCTCCAGGGCGGACTCGTGCTCGCATCGCTCGCCGCCTCACCGCTGCGCGAGCCGTTCGCCGATCACGGCGGGCTCGCGCTCTGGGCCGGTCACCTGCTGCTCGCCGCCACCGGCGCGACGCTGCTGTCGCGCTTCCTGCCCGCCACCGCGGGGCCCGAGGAGCGCGCGTCGGTGCTGTTCCGGCGCCACCCCTGGAGCGGGGCCGCGGGCGGTTACGCGCTGCTTTCGCTCGCCGGTGCTCCCGGCACGCCGGGCATGTACCTGTGGCTCGACGTTGCGCGCACGCTCGCCGATCACCGCCGGCCGGGGCTCCTGTTCGGCGTCACGCTCGCGTGGCTCGCCGCGTTCGGCGTGGCGGCGTTCGAGATCCGGCGCGCGTTCGGCTCGCCCGACGGCTCGCCGGCGCCGGGGCGCGCAGTGCCGCGCTCGCTGCGCACCGCGATGTGGCTCGCCTGCGGCTCGCTGCTGGTGCTGCTGTGGGTGTGGCAGTCGCGCCAGCACGCGTGACTACTTCGTCGTCCTCACCCTCGCGATCACCCCGAAGTGATCCGTGGCCCACACGCTGTCGGGCCCGACGCTCTTGAACATCACGTCGCACGCGGCAGCCTGCAGCCGGTTCTTCGACTGCTTCTCGACGAAGATGTGGTCGATCGCTCCCGGGTCGGGTCCGAAGCGACGGTTGAACGTCACGGACTCTTCGCGGGTGGCCTTTGGGTGGACGGCTCGAAACGCGTCGACGTAGCGCGCCGTGAGCGGCTCCATCTCTGGGGTGCCCAGCTCGGCGTTGAAGTCCCCGCCCAGCACCACGGGGCCCTTGCCGCGCGTCGAGTCCACGTAAGCGATCAGGTGGTGGACCTGCGTCGCGCGGATGTGCCCGCCCTCGGGCGTGTGGTGGAGGTGTGTCGAGTAGGCGTCGATCTCGCGGCCGCGCCACTTCAGGCGCACGTGCGCCACCGCGCGGTAGTCGTCGGTGGGCTCGAGGTTCCGCGACTCACCGATCACGACGTCGTGCGGGGTGAGGATCGCGTTGCCGTAGCGCTTCGGGCGCTCCGGCCCGTCGACGCTCGCGAACTGCACGTGACAGCCCAGGCTCTCGGCCAGCGTCTCCGCCTGGTTCGGAAGCGACGGGTTCTGCAGCACCTCCTGCAGACAGATCACATCGGGCCGGAGAGGCCGGATCTCGCGCACGATCCGCGCGCAGCGGCTCGGCCAGTCGTGCTGGTAGTGCCACAGGTTGAGCGTGACCACCGTCAGCGTGTCGGGCGCACGGGCGAGTGCGGGGGCCGGAACGAAGGCGGCCGCGAGCGCGAGTGCCACCGCCCAGTGGCGAATCGTTGAAGTGGTCCGACGAGAAGGAGGCATGGCTGGGTCCGGTTCGTGATCGCACCTGGCAGCGTCGCGAGCGCAGCCTAGCACGCGTTGAAATCGAGCCGGGCGCCCCCGCGGTGCTACCATCACCCGCGTCGCAGGCCGCTCGTCATCGGAGGTCTCTCATGCCGCGTCGCTCGCTGCTCCTTGCCAGCCTGCTGCTCGTCGGCGCGCTCGCCGCGCCCACGCCCGCCTCGGCCTTTCTCCACACCGGCGATGTCTCGACGGATTTCCGGGGCACGGACCTGGACGGAAACTCCTGGCGGCTGTTCGATTTCCGTGGCCAGGTGGTGGTGCTGTTCGTGCTCGGCAGTACCTGATCGGAGTGCATGGCGGACGGTCCGTTCGTCGAGAGCCAGATCTGGAGTTACGTGCAGGGCCACTACCCCGGGCAGGTGCAGGTGCTGGGCCCCGACGTGATGTCGTCGGGAACCAACGGCAATACATTGAGACAGTTCTCGGTCATCACCGGCGGGCTGTCGTTCCCGCTGCTCCGCGACTGCGCGGACGGCAGCGCGCTTGCGGACACGAACCTGTTGAAGCCCTACTACATGCGCGAGAACTTCGTGGTGATCAACAAGCAGGGCATCGTCCGTTACCACGCCGCCGAGGCCTACGACTACGGCAATCGTTTCCACCCGGACGAGATCCTCGGCACGATCGATTCGCTGGTGACGCACGGGCTGGACGCGGGCGGCACGCGCGCGAACGCCTGGTCGTTCGCGGCGTCACCGAACCCGGCGCACGGGCTGGTGACCCTCGTGCTCGCGAATCCCACAACCGGCGATGCGTCCGCACGCGTGCGCGTGCTCGACTTGAGCGGCCGGCTGGTCGTGGAGCTGCCACCCACGGTGGCACACAGCGGGTTCACGCGCGTGTTCTGGGATACGCGAGGGGGGCGCGGCGAGCGACTGGCGCCGGGCGTCTATCTCGTACAGGCCGAGCTCAACGGCCAGCGCCTCACGCGACGCGTGGCGCTCACCCGGTGAGGTTGGACAGCGCTCGCATGCGGCCTGCGCGCACGGGGCTCGGTCGCTCGCCGTTCGTGCGCCGCTTTGCGCTCGTGCTCGCGGGTGCTCTCGGGATAGTCGCTCACGCGGTCGCGGCGCCCTCGCTCGAGCGTGCGCCGGCGCCGGAGTTCAACGCGCGCTCGCTCGACGGGCGCGACCTCCGGCTCGCCGTGCTGCGCCTCCACGGCCCGGTGATCGTGGAGTTCTGGGCGACGTGGTGCGAGCCCTGCCGCGAAGCGCTCACCGAGCTGGAAGGCTGGCGCAAGCAGTACGGTCCGCGCGGGCTCGAGATCGTCGCCGTGTCCGTGGACGGGCCGCGCAACATCTCCAAGGTGCGGCCCTACGTGGCGCGGCTCCACCTCCAGTTCCCGGTGGTGATCGACGAAGACCAGCGCATTCAGAAGTGCTACCAGGCGAACCAGATGCCGACGGCGTTCCTCGTGGACCGTGCCGGGAACATCGCGTCGATCCGCGTCGGCTACCGTCGCGGCGACACGTCGTTCGCCACGCGTCTCGAGTCGCTCTTCCGCGCCGACTCCACGGCGGCCTCCAGCCCGCGTTGAACGCCACGGCACGGGCGGGCGGCCTCGTTGTGGCGCTGGCGCTCGCGTGTGCGGCGTGCGCGACGCCGGTGCAGGCGCAGCTCGCGGGCTCGAACCTGCTCCTGTTCCAGCTCGGCAACTGGCCGCCGTCGATGCCCGACCGGGGCACACCCGACCGCGAGAGCTTCTACGACCGCCTGGACGTGCAGTACGTCTCCGCGACCGTGCTCGCCGGCCTGCGCTTCGAGACCGATCGGAACAGCGACCTCGAGAACGAGTACGCGGGCTTCACGCAGCGCTTCGTCGACTGGCACGACGCCACGGGCTTCCGCCTGCGCGTGGGCAACTGCACGACGATCCTTGGCCGTGGGCTCGTCCACCGCTCGTTCGAGCTGCCCGGCGTGGTGCTCGAGGAGACCGGCTTCCGCACGCGGTTCACCCCTGTGCGCGACGTGGATGGATTCCTCGCGGAGTTCGAGCGCGGCCCCGTGGCGCTGCGCGCAATCGGCGGCGCGCCGAGCGAGGGCGGCGTCTCGCTGGCGCACGAGGAGATCCTCGGCGTGCCGCGGCACCATGGCCACATCGCCGGCGGGCAGGGCGTGCTCGCGCTGCCGCGACAGTCGCACGTGGGCGCGATCGTCATGCGCAGCCCGGCCGGGATCGATCCGGCGACGAGCCTGCCGCGGCAGCACACGCTCGGCTCCGGGTTCGTGGACCTGGACCCGCTGCGCATCCTCGGGCTCGAGGGTCCGGCGCTGCCGACGTACTTCGAGTACGCGCAGCAGGACCGCACGTTCGGCGAGTGGTGGGCGTTCGACACCCGTGACCCCACGCCTCACGCGCTCTACGCCGGGACCAACCTGCTGTGGAGCACGTTCACGCTGTCACTCGAGTGGAAGGACTACTCGCACTTCCGGCTCGGCACGAACGACCCGCCGTCGCTCGTGCCCGAGCACACGGAGGTGCTCCTGAACCGCACCACGCACGTGCTCGTGGCCGACGACGAGGAGGGCTACCAAGCCGAGGCGTCGTGGTCACCGGTGCCCTGGGGCTCGGTCGTCCTCAATCGCTCGCGCGCCGACGGGGCGAACGGCGACCGCTACGAGGAATGGTACGCGGCGCTGCGCGCGCTGCCGCGCGGCGGCGCGCGCGTGGACGGCGGCGTGTTCTACGACCGCGGCGCCGACAGCACCACCGGCATCACGCGGCGCGACACGTACGGCTTCGACGTCACCGCGAGGTGGCGCACACGCTGGTCGGCGAAGCTCGACGTCGAGCGCCAGACCTCGGAGCGGAAGAGCTTCATCCCCGCGACGCTGAGCATCGGGCTCACGCAGTTCGAGGACGTGCACGTGTCGCTGGCGGGGACACTCGCGGACGTGGGCAGCGTCGGGTTCGCGTGGGACCGCACCACCGACGAGCTGGATCCGTCGTGGGACGCCGGCCGCACGACCGCGCTCCACCTCTTCAGCTGGAACGCGAGCGCGCGCATCAGCGACGGGAACGAAGCCGTGCTGTTCCTCGGCAGACGCCGCGGCGGCCTCGCCTGCACGGCGGGCACCTGCTACTTCGTCCAGCCGTTCGAGGGCTTCGAAGCGCGGCTGGTGAGCCGGTTCTGACGGCTGGGCGCGGTACGTGCCCGGGGCGGCAGCGCGAGCCGTCACGTCGGCGCCGAGTCCCCGACAGCTGGGCGGGGTCTCCGGATCCCCGGTGCCGTGCGGGTCGGAGGAGCTCCGGTCGCCGCCGCGCCGGTCCACCCGCGTCGATGGACGACGGGGCCAACAGGAGAGTGGAACGTGAAGCCCATCTGGACAGGAGCCGTCTCGCTGGCGTTGTTCGTTGCGCTCGCCGCCCTCGCATCATGCTCCCGCTCCGACCGCATCACGGGGCCTGCGGAATCCCGGACGCCGAGCGGGCAGGTCGCGCAGCGGTCTTCCGGGGAGGCGGTCACCGCCAGGGCGAGTGAGCTGGCGATGGCCCCAGCCAGGGCGCAGGGCCTCGATCGCGCACTCGCCGCCCAGGACGAGGTCAGCCGGTCGCTCATCGGCGTGCATGGCGACGTGGTCGGGACCGCCGTCTCCATCTATCAGGGCGAGCCGGTCGTGCTCGCGCTCACGCGCAGAGCCACTTCCGGCGTCCCGGCGACGATCGCGGGTGTCCGCGTCGTCCAGTACGTCGTCGATGATCTCCACGCCCAGGCGTACTACTGCGGTACGTCCACGAGCCGGACGGACCAATGCGCGGCGGGGACGCTTGGCGCCATCGTCACCGACGGCGTCCGCAACTACTGGCTCTCCAACTGGCACGTGTTCGTCGAGAGTGCCGGCGCCGTGGGCGACGCCGTCGATTCGCCCGGTCGCGTCGACGCGGGTTGCTCGACCACGCCCGTGGTGGGGGCGGTCTCGCGCTTCACCGCCGTCCGCTTCGACGGCTCGGCGAACACGGTCGATTGCGCGATCGCCAAGATCACGGCGTCCAGCGTGTCGGCGATCGAATCTGCCGGTTCGCGCAGCTTCCTGCCCAGTGCCCAGGTCGTGGCCCCCGCGGTCGGCCAGACGCTCAAGAAGGTCGGCCGCACGACGGGCTTCACCACCGGTACGGTCGTCGGCGTCAACGCCACGGTGTACGTGAAGTACGGGACTCGCGTCGCCAAGTTCGTGAACTGCGTGATCACCGGCTCCATGAGCCAGCCCGGTGATTCCGGCTCGCTCATGTGCACCGCATCGGGCAACAACCCCGTCGCGCTGCTGTTCGCGGGAAGCTCCACGACCTCGGTCGGCTGCCCCATCGGGGCGGTGTTCTCGGCCATGGGAGCGCACATCGCGAACTAGCCATGCAGCCCGGCGGCGCCGACCTCGGCGGCGCCGCCGGCGCGGCGCATGGTTCGACGACGGCAGCGGACGAGACTAGGGAACCGTGGCGCCCCGCTCCTGAAACGCCTTGTAGCTTTCGATGCGGTGGCGCATCGCCGTGACCTGCGTCGGCGAGTAGAGCCTGCGCGCCACCTGCCGGCGGAGTCCGCTCAGCGTCGTGCGCGCGCCGCGGCGGGTGAAGTAGTTCACGATCCACTTGGGTACCCAGCCGCTCGGATCGATGAAGACCAGCGCCACGACCTCGACCTGTCCTCCGGCCTGCGTCATCTGGAACGTACTGGTGTGCACCTGGGCGCGGACCAGCTTCGGCAATCGGTCCGCAAGATGCGACTCCACGGACTCGCCCGCGATCGTCGCCCGGTGGAGGTCGTCGCTCACCGTGACCCGGACGCGGACGATCGCGGTGCGGTCGGACGCCGGCCACGGCAGGTCCACGCGCAGGTACTCGGTCTGGTCGTAGTCGTTCGGTCGCTCGAGCACGACGCTCTGCTCGAAGTTGCTGATCCAGTCGCCGCGCCGCGAGATGTCCTCGAGGACCAGCGCCACGTCGGCGATCGTCCCCGGGATCGTCATCACCGCCTTGACCGGGACCACCCGCGCCTCGGGCACCGTGCCCGAATAGAGCGAGATGCCGTCCGAGGACGACTCCAGGTGCCAGGACGGATCGTCCACGGTGATGCGGTCCCGTGGTGGGGCCGCGGGCGCGGCCCGCAGTGGATTCGCGACGCCGGCGAGCGCCAGCACGAAGACGGCCACGAGGGCCCGATTCGGCGCGCGGCGCACGGGGAGGTTTACCATGCGCGCATCCTACGCCAGCGCGTCCCGGACCTGCCGGCCGGCCGCCACCCGCGGGAGTGGTCGCCGTCCCGCCGCCCCGCCGGACGAACCGGACGTGCCAACCGCCGCGAATCGCCTATCATGCCGCGCTTCACGCCGGCCACCGAGGCGCCGGCCCAAGGCTGCGTCCCGCGAGGAGCGTTCGCACATGGATTTCATTTTCAACCTGCCGCTGTTCGTCTCCGGACCCGGCATCATCCTGCTGCTCGTCGCCTTCGCCCTCGGTGGCCTGACGCTCTACCGCAAGTATCTGCTGCCGAAACTGCGGTACGGCCACGGCGACTCGGACTTCAGTGCCGGCATGGTCGCCGCGATCATGGTGTTCTACGGCCTCGCGCTCGCGCTCACCGCCGTGCACCTCTGGGAGATGCACCAGGACGTGGCGAAGATCACGGCACGGGAGTCCGCCTGCCTCGCGGCACTCTGGCGCGACGTGAGCGAGTACCCCGAGCCCACGCGTTCATTGCTCCAGGCCGGGCTCAAGGACTACGTGGACTACACGATCCACGAGGCGTGGCCGCTGCAGCGGAAGGGCAAGGTGCCCATGCAGGGCATCCAGCGGATCGATCGCTTCCAGACCACGCTGATGCAGTTCGAGCCCAAGACGGAAGGCCAGAAGCTGCTCATGGGCCAGGCGCTGCGTTCGTACGACACCATGATCGAGGTGCGGCGCATGCGCCTCGACGCGGTGGAGATGCACCTGCCGGGCGTGATGTGGCTCGTGATCTTTTTCGGCGCGGTGATCAGCCTGATGTCGTCGTACTACTTCCCGGTCGAAGACTACCGCGTCCACGCCACGCAGGTCGCGCTGCTCGCCTCGCTCATCGGCGTGGTGCTCATCATGATCGTGGCCCTCGACCGCCCGTTCCACGGCGACATGGGGCTGACCGCGGCGCCGTACGAGCTGATCTACGACCAGCTGATGCGGTAGCGCGTCGTGCGCGCCGCGCGGCGCTCAGGGTTCGTAGTCGGGGGCGACCGAGTACTCGAACTCCTGCCCGCCGAGCTCGGCGGGCGCGCGCAGCGTGAGCTGGTGGTCGGGGAGCTTGCGCGGCGACGGCGCGGTGACGCTCAGCTCGCTCGCGGAGGCTCCGGGTTCGATCGCCTTCATCACTGGCTTGGCCGGCAGCCACAGGTCACCGCGCACGGACGCGCCGGGGGCGAGCGCGACGCGCTGCAGAAGTCGGGCGACGTACCGCTCACGGGCCCCGTCTGGATCCGGCGGCGGGGGCGCCACGGGCGGCGGGGCGACACACGGTTCCGTTCCCCCGGTCACCTCGATCTGCGATGGGATCAGACTGCTCGCCGTGGTCACGGCCGACTCGATCGTGTCGACATTGATGAGGTCGAGCGCGATCGCCGCGACGACCACCGCGCCGGCGAGCACGGCGAGAACGGCACCCTCATTCCTCCGCCCGTACTCCCGTTTGACCCGCGCGCCCTCCTTGTCGAGCCGCGCAACGACCGTCGCCGGCGACGCTGCGGCGACGCTGCGCCGGAGCCTGGCCGGGAGATCGTGGCCGGAACTGGAGAGCACGTAGGAGAAACGCTCGGGGTCGACGACGAGCGTCGAGTCAGTCTGGTTCACGACCTCGACCTCGAAGACCATGTGATCGGCGAGGGTGTGGACGAACGACGTGCTGACAGTCGCCCGGCTGGACTCGGTCCGCACCCAGCGCGTCCCCGTGAGCCAGGGTGACTCGGGGTCGCGCGAGACGAGGTCGAACGCCGGTGCCGCACAGCCGCCGACCAGGAGCGCCAGGATGCCGATGATCAGGAGTGCCCGCATGGCCCGTCCCTCAGTCCGGCGGGAGGGGCATACAAGCGGCGTGCCACGGGAGGAGATGTCCCGTGGCACCCGATTCCACCCCGGAAGCGCCCGGCGCCGGGCTGCGGCCCGCGACGGTTGTCGCGCATTCGCGACAACCGACTCGTGCTGTTCGGTGGCGCGAACCGCTTCCGGCGAGCGACAGCGC
The DNA here is from genome assembly GCA_035606545.1 of Candidatus Methylomirabilota bacterium. GTDB lineage: Bacteria > Eisenbacteria > RBG-16-71-46 > RBG-16-71-46 > RBG-16-71-46 > JAIOPA01. The sequence continues at coordinate 4,531 of DATNFC010000079.1, read as the reverse complement.
CCAGACCCGGTGACTGGGGGCGCCGGCACGGGACAACCCGCCTATCTTAAGCCCGCGGGGACCCGCCAGTAGGTAGGCAATTCCACCGCCTGGCACCCGCGTTTGGGCGTGGCAGCGGCCAGCCGGCCGGCGTAGCATGGGGAGCCCGGCACTGGGGCCGCCGGAGGTCCCACATGCGCTCCGCGCTGTTCGCCACGCTCATGCTGCTCGCGCTCCCGGCCTGCCGGGCGGTGAACTCGCCGAAAGAGTCCACCGCGCTTCAGCCCCTGAGCGTGTCGCTCGTTTCCATGTACGTCGACGTGGACGGCGTCAATCTGGTGTGGTCGGTGAAGGGCGCCGACGGCCGGCAGTTCGAGATCATGCGCCAGAACCGCTCCGAGCCCTGGAAGCACTTCGCGACGCGCGTGCCGGTGAACGACATGATCGCGTACCAGGACGCCGGCGTCGTGCCGGGGCAGACCTATCGCTACCGGCTCAGGATCCTGGGCTCGGCGCGGGACAAGTTCCTCAACGAAGTGGAGGTCCAGGTCCCGATCCTGCCGCCGGATTGACCGACGTCGCGATCACGCCCGCGGCGAAGCACGCCGCAGCAGCAGCATCGTCGCGTCGTCTTCGAGCCCACGGGCGCCCGCCAGCCCCCGTGCCTCGACCACCACGTGCTCGACGAGCTCGCGCGCGCGCCGACCACGATGTGCGGTGACGAGACTGGCGAGTCGTTCCGTCCCGAACCACACGCCCGCAGGACTGCGCGCTTCGACGATCCCGTCGGTGAAGAGGACGAGCTGATCGTCGGGGGCGAGTTGGATCTCGCCGATCTCGAAGCTCGCGCCCGGGATCAACCCGAGCAGCGGACCACCTCCAGGGAGCCATTGCGGGGCCTGCCCCAGACGGTCGAGCAGCGGCGGATGGTGACCACAGTTCACATAGCGCAGCAGCCCACTCGCGGGGTCGTACATCGCGAGCACGGCGGTCACGAATTCCCTGCCCGCCGTGGTGTCGGGCAGCTCGCGATCGAGCGTCTCGGCCACCTTGTCCAGCGTCTGGCCCGAGCGCAGGCCGGTGCGGGCGAGCGCGCGGAACGCCGACATGATGATCGCGGCCGACAGTCCGTGACCGGAGACGTCGGCCACGACGAGGCCGATCTGCCCGCCCGGGATCGGAACGAAGTCGAAGTAGTCCCCGCCGACGCGCGCGCTGGGGACGCAGACGCCCGCCAGCTCGTGGCCGGGGACGTCGGGCAGCGTGGTGGGGAGCAGCCGCTCCTGCACGCGCTGCGCGGTGCGAAGCTGGCGATCGAGCTCATCGGCGCTCGTCAAGCGCTGGTGCAGCATCGCCTTCTCGACGGCGATCGCCGTGGCCTCCGCGAAGAAACTGAGGATCTCGACGTCCTTCACGCGGAACGCGGCGGTCGTGTCGCTCTCCAGGTTGAACGCGCCGATCGTGCGGCCATCGAGCTGGATCGGCACCGCGACCTCGGACCGCGTGGCTTCGCGGCCCTGGATGTACCGCGGATCGAGGCGTACGTCGGTCGCGCACACGACCTCTCCGGTGCGGATCACGTGGCCCACGATGCCCTTGCCCTCACGAAGCATCGGGTCCGTGAGCGGCGAGCGCGGGGGGAATCCGCGCCAGCTCACGCCGGCGATCTGTTCGCCGAGCGCGCCCGTGCGCGCCGGCAGCACTTCCTCGCGCAGCACGAAGATGCCCGCGGCGTCGAACGGCACGAGGAGCTGCAGCGCGTCCAGCAGGCGGTCGAGCGTCTCGTGCAGGTCGAGCGTGCCCCGCGTGCTGTGGAAGACCTCGAGCAGCAGGCGGTAGCGCGCATCGGACGTGAGCGTGCTGCGTCCGTTCCGGTTCACATCGAAGGGTATGTGGGCAGAGGATGCGGCGCGCAGCTCGGTCATGGGCAGGATCCTTCCTCGGGCTCGGCCGTTCTCCTGACTATGACGCTTGGCGGCCGAGGAAGGTGTCAGCTTTTTTTCACAAGGTCTGCCGAAAGCGGGCAAGGAGCGACGAGCGCGGAGGGCCTCCCGCGTCGCGAACACTGTTCGGTGGCGGCGTTGATTGGGACCCGGCGTTCCCCTAGCGTCCCGCACCATGAGCGCCCCACTCCTGGTCTCGTGTGAATGGCTCGCGGGTCATGTGAGCGACCCTGATGTCCGCGTCGCGGACGTGCGCTGGTCGCTGGTCGAGAAGGACAAGGGACGCACGGCGTACGGCCAGGCGCACATCCCGGGCGCCGTCTTCCTCGACGTCGACACCGACCTCGCGGCCCCACGGGGTCAGGGTCCGGGGCGCCATCCACTTCCGAATCCCGAGACGTTCTCTGCGGCGATGTCGCGTGCCGGCATCGGTGCCAGGACACACGTCGTCGCCTACGATTTCGGCGACGGCTCGACCGCGGCGCGCCTGTGGTGGCTGCTGCGCTACTTCGGCCACGAGCGCGCGTCGGTGCTCGATGGTGGCATGGCGCGCTGGGTTGCGGAGAACCGCGCGGTCGAGAGCCATCTGCCCACACACGCGCCGACCACGTTCGTCCCCGTGCCGCGGCCGAAGCTGGTCGTGGACGCCGCGACCGTCGATCGGCTGCGCGCGGACCCGAGCGCGCTCGTGATCGACGTGCGCATGCCGGAGCGCTACCAGGGCCTGCGCGAGCCGATCGATCCGGTCGCGGGCCACATCCCGGGCGCCAGGAACCGTCCTTATCCAACGAACGTGCGATCGGCGGACGACCCGCGCCTGCTGCCCGCCGCGGACCTGCGCGCGGAGTTCGAGCGGCTCGGCGCGGGAAGCAGCGAGCGCGTCGTGTGCTACTGCGGCAGCGGGGTCAACGCCTGCCAGACGGTGTTCGCGCTCGAGCTGGCAGGCATACGGAACGCCCTGCTCTACGAAGGCTCGTGGAGCGACTGGTGCAGCGTACCGACGCGCACGGTGGCGACCGGATCGAACCCGTAGGCCGGCCGGTGCTCCGCCCTCGCTAGCGAGCCGCCTGACGCAACAGCGCCGCGAACGCCGTGCGGTCGATGCCGGCGACGGAACGCACCTTGATGTGGCGCACGTACTGGCCCTTGCCCTCGAGCAGGCCCTTCTTGTCCTCGAGCGCCGCGCCGCGGAAGAAGCCGAACTGAACGAAGCCCTTGTCCGAGTAGACGTAGGCGACGGGGGCCTTGCCGTTCACCCAGCAGCCGTTGCCCCACTTCACCGACTCTTCGAGCTTCGGCGCGGTGCGCTTCACGAACGCGCGCAGCGCCTTGATGATCGTCTTGTTCTTCGGCGGCTGGTCGGCGAGATAGAGATCGAACGTCTCGTACGCCTTCATCTTGGGCATCGCGTCACTCCTTACAGGGCCGCGTCACCAGCTTGCGGGAAGCTTCTCGATGACGCGACGCGCGTCCGCCGAGAATCGCGGCAGCGACGCGTTCGCCGCGCTGAGCTGGAGATAGTCGCGGAAGAAACGGGTCGGCGGCCCCACGAACAACTCCGCAAAGTAGCCGGCGCCCTTCGCCGCGGCCAGCGCGCGGCCCATTTCCAGGCCGACGAAGTAGAAGCGCGAGTCCGCATCGCCGGAGAAACCCCTGCGATAGGCGGTGGCCCAGTCGAGCTTCCCGTTGTTCAGCTCGACGACGACGGAATCGAAGACCTGGAAACTCGCGCGCAGCTTCTCCGGCGTGAGATTCCGTTCGTAGCGCGCGCGCCACATGGACGCATAGGGCCCGTTCCCGGCCGTCTCGCGCGCATCCGCGGCCAGGTTCGCCGTGCCCTCCCACAGCGTGGTGGCGAGCAGTTGCTGGAGCGGAGGTTGTTTGTCGAGCGTGGCGGCGAACTTCACCGCCGCCGGCGTCTTCGCCGCGGAGGCCTTCTGGAGCACGTGGTAGAGCTCATGGGTGATGTTCTGCTCGACGCCCGCACGGTCGCCGCTCGCCTTCTCCAGCGCCACGAACAGCGCCAGCTCGGGATCCCCGTCGAGGACGAAACCGTCGGACATGCCACCCGCCACGTAATAGACCTTGATCGTGACCGATCCGGTGCGCGGCGCGTAGCGCGTGAGCCGCGCGGTGATGCGGCCGCGCATGGAGTCCTCGTCCGCGCGCAGCTCGCGCACCAGGGTCCGGACCTGGTCGCGGTACTTGTAGACCCAGTCGAGCGCGAAATCGCCAGTGGGATACTTGTGCGTGGCGACGAAGCTCTGCATGTCGGCGACGAAGCCCTGCGGCGTGCTCCCGGGCGAGAACACGCCGGTCTTCGTGACCATGGCCGCGATGGCGCGGTTCTCGAGCAGCGCCTTCGCTTCTGCCTCGCTGAGCGTCGGGCGGGAGATCGCGTCGGCCATGCTCTCCGCGGCGCTGTAGTCGAATGCGATGCGGATCACGCTGGAGGCGGGGGCTGCGGCCGCGGTGAGCAGGGTCAATGCCAGGAACGCAACGACAGCACGGAAGAACCCCGCGGCCAGTGGCATCCGGTCAATCTACATGATTCGCGGGGCGGCTCGAGCGTACACTCGCCCCGCTCGTCGTTCGCCTCTCACCCGGGA
>DATNFC010000078.1:0-7131 GCA_035606545.1 Candidatus Methylomirabilota bacterium | reverse complement strand
GTGCATGACCTGGTCACAGGGCATGGCGCCCGGAACGGCCGGCGCCTTCGCCGGGCCGGGAGCGCCGCCCGTGGGCAGCGCGCGGCAGCAGGCGTGCGCCGCGGACCTGCTCGGGGCCCCGTGTGAAGATGTGAGGCGCGGCACGCAGGTGGTGAGCATGCAGAGCTGGCCGCTCACCAGGAGCGCCAGTGACGCGAGCACGGCGACTCGCCAGAGCGTGCCGACTCTCATCGCGTCCTCCTCTGCATGGGGGTGCTTCACCCTGACATCCCCGGCACCGCGCCTCGGTGCGAGCCGGGGCACCCGCCCCGACTCGTGACCCAGCATGGGGAATCATCGGCAACATGGCAATGGCGCCGGAAGTATGAAACCGTTTTCTTGACCCCGGCAGGACGAATCGAGGACGCGAACCCGGAGAATGCCCGCAAACGGGTGCGTCCGGGTCGTCGAACGTTGCAGGGCGCTGAACAACGTTCGGGCTCAGTCCTCCGCCGGGAACGCCTCGAGCACCTCGCCGACCCCGACCGTGCCGCGGCCGCAGCGAACACAGGGGATCCTGAACCGGCGCAGGTCAGCACGCGCAAGGGCATCCGCGAGCGCCGCGCGCGCGCGCGCCGGCTCACTTGCGGCGATCGCGCGGAGCGCCGCGCCGAGCGCAGTCGCGACGGCGGCGAGCGGCGTACCGGTCAGGGCCGGCTCGGCCGCGAGCGCGCCCGCCTCGGTGTGCGCGAGCGGCTGCGCCACGCGCTCGACCTCGTCCGGCGCGCCCACCCGCACCCAGCCCACGAGCACGAGCGCGCGGTCCCAGAACGTCTCGTACTCGAGCTCGCGCTCGGCCGCGCGCAGCAGCGATCGCTCGGCGTCGCTCGCGTGGCGCGGCTCGCGCTCATCGGTCGCAAGCACGCGCGCGACCAGCAACGAGAACAGCAGCCGGCCCACGGTCGGGTCGCTCCAATAGGCCGAGCGCGTGCCGGCCTCTGCACGCGCGCGGCCGATCGCCCCGGCGTCCGGCGTCTCCGTTCTCACCGCCGCGGTGACGAGCAGCGCCGCGCGGCTCCAGCGCGCCGCGAACGAGCCGCCGGCGTGCTCGAGGTCTTCTCGCGCCTCCTCGACCCTGCCGGCGCGCGCGAGCAGCGCGCCGCGCGCGAGGCGTGCGCGCTCGTCCTCGCCCACCGCGAGCGCCTGGCCCCAGGCCGTGATCGCAGCCGCGGGATCGCCGGCGCGTTCGTGCGCGATCGCGCGCGCGGCGTGGGCGCGCATGACGGCGGGGACGGAGCCCGCGGCCATCGCGGGCGCCGCCCGCACCGCCTGCCAATCGCCGCGCGCGAGTGCGGCGAGCTGTGCGCGCAGCGGCGCGGGATCGTCGGGCTCGGCAGCCGGGGGGTTCAGGTCGGTGAGGAACATGGGCCGTTCGGGGAGCAGATTCGCGAGCGGCGTCGCGTCGCCGGCCCACGCCGCGAGCACCGCGTCCAGGTGCTGGAGCATTCCCCACAGCTCGACGAATCGCGGCGCCGCGGAGAGCTGCGTTCCGCAGCGCGCGCACCGCGAGGCTGCGTCCGGCACGGCGTTCAGGGATTGTGCGTGCTGGCACGCCTCGCACCAGGCGTCGAACCCGCGCTCGCCCACGCCCACCCAGGCCGAGGCATCGCAGCGGTCGCACGCCAGCCGCCAGCGTGCGCCGCTACTGGATGCCACCGATGCTCTGCTGGCGGGTGCCGCGCTCGTAGTAGACCTCCTTCTGCTCGCGGATGCCGAGGTGGAAGAAGTACTCGGTCTCACCGCGGGGATTGAACGAGCGCGAGAACGTCGCCTCCCAGCAGTGGATCCTGCGCGTGATGTTGAACCGCTGCAGCAGCACAAGGTGCTGGGTCAGGTCGTAGCCCGCCTGGTAGTCGAACGTCCAGTTGTCGGTGAGCTGGTAGCGCAGCACGCCGTTCACTGTCTTGCTCGAGGTCCACTTCCTCGCCCCCGGGGAGCGGTAGCCGCCGGTGTACGAGTACGAGAGCGCCGCCGACCAGACCTCGCGGAAGTCGTCGGGCTCCTGCGACTCCACGTAGTAGCCGCGCGGCGGCAGCGGATCGGTGGCGATGCGCGGCGCCGCCGGCTTGCCGCTGCCGCTGCTGTTGAAGGCGGAGCTGAGGTTGTAGTTGAACGACTGGAGCGGCCGCGGGTTGTAGGCGTCGATGGAGGCGCTGGCGTCGCCGTTCACCCAGCCCGGGGGCTGCAGCCGCACGCCGCTCTGAATCAGGCCCAGCCCGTGTTTGAGATTCGGGTTGTCGCGCCACAGGAAGTCGTAGCTGCTGCTCGTGGTCCACGTGAGCAGGTTGTCGAGGCGGCGCACGCGCTCGCCGCTGCCCACCTTGGCCTGGAAGCGCTGGTCGATCGCGAAGTTCGTGCGCACCGCCTTGGCGCCGGAAAAGATGCCGATGTCGCTGATCTGGTCGAAACGCTGCTGGCGGACGCCGTTCGAGTCCACGAACGTGAGACCCGGGAACTCCGGCGAGTAGACGATGTTCGCGGTCGGCGTGAGGATGTGCCGCATCGCGAATCCGGGGAACGGCATCTTCATCGTGCGGTAGAGCGTCGTGCCGAGGCCGGCACTCGTCTGCCACGTCGCCGCCGGGACGAACTTGTTGCCCAGCTTGTCGTGGTCGAACACCGCCGCGTTCCCGAAGATCGACGGCGAGAAGTTGATCCAGCCGAACAACCGCCGCGAATCCGAGAGCGCGAACGTGGACGCCGCGCCCTGCCGCCGGTTCACGGTCTCGCCGACCACCGTGGACGAGTCGCGCTGCCCGGCCGCGTTCGTGAAGTGCAGCGTGTCGGTGACGATGCCGCGCCGCTCCTCGAGCGCCAGGAACCGGCCGCTCAGTGTCATGTACGTGCTCGCGAGCAGCTTGCCCACGCCCGTGTCCTTGACGAACCCGTACGAGCCGAGGGGGCGCGTCGGCAGCGACGCCGACAGCGACGGATAGCTCACGGTGAGCGTCGGCAGCGTCGCCGTCTGGCCGACCTTCGGGAACGGCGAGTTCGTGCCCTTCGGGTCCTCGAGTGGCTGCGTCGCGTCCAGGTCCTGGCGCCGGTCGACGATCGCGTTCAACGAGATCCACTCGGCGTAGTGCGAGAGCTGAATGTTCGAGTTCAGGAACCGGTTCAGACGCTGGCCGATCGGCAGGTTCGAGAACGCGCTGTTGTTGTACTCGCGGCTCGACACGAAGCTGCCGAGCGCCGAGAGCCGTGTGCGCTCGCCGATCGTCTGCTGGTGGGTGCCGTAGAACTGGTAGTTCTCGCGCTGACCGCCGGCCACGTCGGTGCTGCGGTCGAGTCGCCCCTCCATGTGGCCGTCGAACTTGTACAGCAGCTTGTAGTTCACCTCGCCGCGCGCCGCCCAGCCGGCGGGCGTCGTGGTCGTGCCCTGGTAGTAGTCGCCGGCCCCGGTGATGTCGAAGTAGTCGTTCGGCGCCCAGTAGTAGCCGCCGTTGCGGACGAACTGCCCGGTCGTCGTGTTGAAGCCGAACTCCACTTGCGGGAACAGGAACCCCGAGTGCCGGCCAGGCTTGATCGGGAACACCCAGAACGGCAGCGCCAGCACGGGCACGTTGCGCACGTAGAAGATGAGCGGCTTCGCCACCATCTTGTCCTTGAGATAGATCTTCATGTAGCGCGACGAGAAGTGATAGTGCGGCTGCTCCAGGTCGCACGTGCTGTAGGCGCCGCCCAGCACGTCGAGCTCGTTGTCCGAGGCTTTGCGGATCTCCTTGCCGTGGTAGAGGCCGCGCTCGTATTCGGTCGTGGCCTGGTAGACCGTGCCCACCTTGCGGTCGAGGTCATAGGTCATGAGCTGGCCGTTCAGCTCGTCGCCTTTCTCCACGATCTGGGGTTTGCCCTCGGCGACCAGCGTGTTCCTCTGGCTGTCGAACTCGACGCGGCGCGCGTGCAGCTCGAGCTCGCGATAGGTCAGGTGCGCGTCGCCGTCGAGCACGATCTTGTTCTTCGGGATCACGAACTCGATGTGGCGGCCGTCGTAGGTCACGCGCTCCTGCCGCGCGGCCGCGGTGTCGCCCACGGCGACCGGCGGCTGATAGTCGCCGGTGGCGCCGCCCTGCACGCGGGCGCGATCGATCTTCTTGTCCTTGAAATAGACGAAGATCGTGTCGCCTTTCGTGACGTTGCGCTCCGAGGTCTTCCCGTCCTTGGGCGCGGCCGTGTACTCGTTGTGCGCCTTGCCGGTGGCGACCAGGCTGTCGATCGTGGACTCGCCCACGAACATGTCCACCTGGCTGCCCGTCAGCCGGCTCGACTCGCCCTTGTTCGTCTCGCGTGCGCCGGCGTAGTCGAGAACCGCGGCGCCGCGCACGATGACGCGCTCCAGCTTGCGCTTGACGGCGATGGTCTCGAGCGTGTCGCCCGTGACCTGCGTCTCGTTGTCCCACGCGCGCGGGCTCCCCACCAGCACGCCGCGGCCGGTGTTGTCGTCGAAGCGCGCGTAGTTCGCGCTGGCGCGCAGCGTGTCGCGCTCGACCCGGACCGAGTCGATGGCCTCCGCGATCTTCGTCTCCGAGTTCACCTTGAGCAGCCGCGCGCGCAGCACGGTCTCCTTGCCGTCGTCGTCGGTGGCCCGCATCAGCGGCTCGCCGGTGGCGGTGGCGAGCTTCGTGCGCCGGTCGAAGTCCACCGCCTTCGCCTCGAGCTGGATCTTGTTCTCGTCGTCGTTGCCGATGACGTGGCCGCGCGCACGCACGACCATCGAGTCGCGCTGATAGAACGCCTCGTCGGCCACGAGCCGCTGCTTCTTCTCCTGGCCGCGCACGCCGCCGGTGAGCTGCGCGGTGCCGTTCTTGCGATCGTACCAGCCCTGCGGCGCTTTGAGCGTGGCCTCGCGGTCGGTCACGACCACGTTGCCGCGAAGGTCGAGACGGTCCTCGTGCTCGGAGAACGTGGCCTCGTCGCAAGTGACGTTCGCGGTCGAGTCGCGCAGGCGGACGTTGCCCTCGAGGTAGACCATGCCCGTGGCGCGCTCGTAGCGGCCGCGCTCCGACTGGAGCCGCGTGCGCGTGCGCGTGATCGTGACCTTCTCGAGGAACAGCAGGTCGCCGTTCGGTCCGCGGCCGCCGGTCATGCGGTCCGCCTCGATGCGGTACGGCGGCTCCGGAGCGGCCTTGGCGCCCTTCTTCGCCGGCGTCGCCCGCGTGGTGATGACGACCGCCGAGTCTCGCTTCGTCGAGATCACAGCCGTGGTGTCGAGCTTCGCGGCGGCGCTCGCGGACGTATCGCCGCGGGGCGCCGCCGTATCCGGCCGGGCGGCCGTGCCCGTGTCGCGCACCGGCACCGCCACCTGCGCCGCGAGCGGCGCGGCGAAGAGCCCGAGCAGGAATCCGACCGCTGCAAGAGCGCGCCTCACACCTGCTCTCCCGGCGCGCCGCCCCTGGCACGCATCGCCTCGCCCACCGCGAACAGTGAACCGCACAACAGCACACGCGCGCTGCCCGCTCGCGAGAGCGCGGCGTCGATCGCCTCCGCCACGTCGCGCGCGGCCTCGGCCGGCCAGCCGGCGTCATGGGCCAGGGCGAGCAGCTCCTCGGCCGTGAGCGCGCGCTCGTTCGCCGTGCGGGTGACGAACAGCGCGGCGTTCGGCGCCAGCGAGCGCAGGCGCGTGAGCATCCCGCGCGCGTCCTTGTCGCGGCCGGCGGCGAACACGATCGCAGCCGGCGGCTCGAGCCCCAGGTCGTCGCTCCACGCCGAGCACAGCCGGCGCACGCCGTCGACGTTGTGCGCCCCGTCCCACCACAGCCGTGGCTCATCAGAACAATGCTCCAGCCGGCCCGGCCAGCGCGCGCGGGCGAAGCCCTCGCGCAGTGCCGCAAGGCTGATCGGGACGCCCTGCTTCGTGAGCTCGGCCAGGATCGCGAGCGCCGTACGCGCGTTCTCGCGCTGGTGCGCGCCCCGGAGCGACATCTGCAGCTGGAAGCTTCCCCACGGCGCGCACTCGACCTCGAGCCGCGTGCCCCACTCGCCCTGCTGCGTGGTCGTCACGTGGGCGACGTCACGGGCGTGCGCGAGCGGTGCACCCACTTCGGCCGCGCGGCGCGCGATCACCGGCGCGGCGACGTCGTGCTCGACGCCGGTCACCGCGGGCACGCCGGGCTTGAGAATCCCCGCCTTCTCGAACGCGATCGCGGCGTGCGTGTCGCCGAGCATCTCGGCGTGGTCGAGACCGATCGAGGTGATCGCGCACACCGCGGGCGTGAGCACGTTCGTGGTGTCGAGCCGCCCCCCCAACCCCACCTCGACGACGGCCCAGCGCACGTCGTGGCGCCGGAAGTGTTCGAACGCCAGCGCCGTCGCCACCTCGAAGAACGTGCCCGCGGCCGCTCCTGGCAGCGCCTCGATGGCGTCGAGTCCCGCGTCCAGCTCCACCTCGTCCGCCCAGCGACCGTCGACGCGGATGCGCTCGCGGAAGTCCACCAGGTGCGGCGACGTGAACAGCCCGGTGCGCAGGCCCGACGCGCGCAGCACGCGCTCCACCAGCGCGCAGACGCTGCCCTTGCCGTTCGTGCCCGCGACGTGCACCGCGGCGAAAGACTGCTCGGGAGACCCCAGCCCCGCGAGCAACGTGCGCGTGCCGTCGAGCCCCGGCTTCAAGTGGCGCCGCTCGAGCCCCCACAGGGTCTCGAGCCGGCGCTGCAGATCCTGCTGCGTCACGAAGCGATCTTCAGATAGCTCAGGCCGAACGGGGAGCGTTCGGATCGTACTTGTGCGGCGACTTCCCGCCCGCGGGAGCGAAGCCGCGGGTGGAGTGCCAGAAGAATCGCAGAAGCTGCCCGACCTCGTCGCGCATCTGCTTGCGGTGGATGATGCGGTCGATGAAACCCTTCTCGAGGACGAACTCGGCGCGCTGGAAACCCGGCGGCAGGTCCTCGCCGATCGTCTGCCGGATCACGCGCGCGCCGGCGAAGCCCACGAGCGCCTTGGGCTCGGCCACGATGACGTCGCCGAGTGAGGCGTACGACGCGAGCACGCCCGCGGTGCTGGGGTCGGTCAGGATGGAGACGAACGGCACCTTCGCGTCACGGAGCTGGGCGAGCAGCACGCTGGTCTTGGCCATCTGCATGAGCGAAAGGATGCCCTCCT
>DATNFC010000077.1:0-7550 GCA_035606545.1 Candidatus Methylomirabilota bacterium | reverse complement strand
CGACCGATGTGCTGACGTTCGCCTTGATCGGCGGCGTGCTGCTGCTCGTGGCCGTGGCGGCCAGCGCGATCCCGGCGCTGCGCGCGGCGCGGGTGAACCCGGTGCAGACGTTGAGGTACGAGTGAGGGGGGAGACGCCCGGAAGCAACGGGGGCCCGTCCGAGGTCAGCGAAGGGCGAGGATCTTCTGCGTCATCCGACCCCCTTCGGTCGTGAACCGCGCCAGGTAGAGCCCGCCCGCGACCACCCGACCGTCTTCGTCGCGAAGGTCCCAGGACACCGTGTGCTCGCCGGCGCTGAACGTGCCCGCGGCCAGCTGGCGAATGCGGCGGCCGCTCGGATCGAAGATCGCGAGCGAGACGGTCGCGTGCTGCGCCAGCGTGAACCGCAAGGTGACCGGGCCCAGCGTTGGGTTCGGTCGCGGTAACGCGAGCGAGATCCCGGGGGAAACGCCAGGGCCCGGCACGTCGAGCGTGCCCGCTTCGAGCACTTGCAGCGCATAGATGTCGTTCAGTCCGTCGCGCGTGTCTTCCCAGGTCACGATCGCGCCGTTCGGACCCGCTGCGACCACGTCCGGTTCGTGCTGCAGGCTCACCGGGATGGCGCACACGTCGCGGCCGTTCTCGGGATACGCGTTGTCCAGCTTTCCCGAGGCCAGCACGTGTTGGGCGAAGATGTCGAAGCACTGCTGCCAGACCACGATCGCGCCGCCGGCACCGTCCGACGCGACCACCGGAGCGACCTCTTCGCAGTCGGAGGCGCTCAGCGGCACGCTGCCGGCTGGCCACGTGGGATCGACAGCGGCCGTACCCAGCACGTGCGCCGCGCGCATGTTGTGATGGCCGCTGCGCGCGTCCCCCCACGCGATCACGGCTCCGCTTGCGCCGTCCTTCACGATAACGGGACTCACCTCGGAGAACGGGGTCGTTGCGATCGGCTGGCCGTCGGTGGGCCAGCCCTGAGCGATCGCGCCCGTGATCAGCACGCGCTGCGCGTAGATGTCGTTGTTGCCATCGCGCGTGTCGACCCATGTCGCGATCACGCCCGACCCGCCATCGGAGACGGCGCGCGGGCCGCTCTGTGTCCCCGGCGCCGCGGTGATGGCCCGGCCGTTCACCGGCCAGGCGGGATCCACGATGCCGGTGCGCAGCACGTGATCGGCGAAGATGTCGACGCCGGGATTGCCGCTTCTCAGGTCGTCGAACAGCACGAAGAACCCGCCCGCGCCGTCGTCCACCAGCGCGGGCGACGTCTGCGCTTTGGGGGCGGTGGTGACGGGCGTGCCGTTCGCGGGCCACGCCGGGTCCACGACGCCCGAGGCCAGCACGTGCTGCGCGAAGACGTCGAGGTCGTTCACCGTGCTGCCGCTGCGACCGTCGACCCACGCGATGAACGCGCCGCCGCTGCCGTCGGAGAGGATGACGGGGGTGGTCTGGTCACCGGACGCCGAACTCACCGCGAGGCCGTTCGCGGGCCAGGCCGGATCCGCCACCCCCGTAGCCAGAACGTGCTGCGCGAACACGTCCAGCCCGCTCCCGCCGTTGCGCGCGTCGGGCCACGTCACGATCGCCCCGCCCGCGCCGTCCGACGTGATCGCGGGGAACTCCCTCCCCTGGGGAACGATGGTCGCGATGAGCACGTCGCTCAACAGTGCGCGACCGTCGACTGGCCAGCCCGGATCCACGGCGCCGGAGGCCAGCACGTGCTCGACGTCGATGTTGAACGGGAACCTGCGGCGATCGTGCCAGGCCACGATCGCCCCGCCCGCGCCGTCGGACGCGATCACCGGTCCCAGTTGATCGCCCGGGGCCGTGACGAGCGCGCGGCCGAACGAGGGCCAGTCGGCGAGCGCGGGCAGCGCGAGAGCGGGGAGCAACGTGAGCCCGACAGCGACGATTCGAGTACGCATTTTCGTCACTCCTTCCAACGCGGCCGACATGATCAACGCACCGTCACGAGCTTCACGCTCAGCGCCTGTCCCTCGACATCCAGTCGGGCGAAGACGATGCCGGCGGGAAGCTGCTGGCCGTTCTCATCGCGGAGGTCCCAGATCACGTCGTGCGTGCCGCTGGGCTCCACGCCGGACGCGAGCTCGCGCACCCGGCGCCCGCTGACGTCGTAGATGCCGAGCCGCACGGCCGCTGCGCGGGGCAGCGCGAAGCTCAGCGTGACGGGCCCTCGCGACGGGCTCGCGCCGCGACGTGACAGCGCCAGGCCCGGCCCCGAGAGTTCCGGATCCACCCCCGCCGTGGCCTGCGTCAGGACGATCATCGCGAAGATGTTGGAATCCTTGCCGGAGTCGTTGTCGCCCCAGGCGACGATCGCGCCGCCGTTCTCGGACGCGACCAGCTCCGGGTTGCGCTGGAACGTGAGGGCGAGCCGGACGAGCCGACCGTTGACCGGGAACGTCGGATCCAGAGCGCCAGTTGCCAGCACGCGGTTGACGAAGACGAACGAGTCCTCTTCCCACGCGACGATCGCACCGCCCGCGCCGTCCGAAACGATCGAGGCATCGACCTGCTCGCCGTTCGAAGAGCTGAGCGACCTGCCATTGACGGGCCAGGCGGGATCGACGCTGCCCGTGGCCAAGATGTGCTGGACGAACGGATCGTGGCTCGTTCCGCTTCGAGCGTCCTGCCAGGTCACGATCGCCCCGGACCCGGCGGCGCTTGGAGCTTTGCCGTCCGAGATGATGAGCGGACGGTCATCGCCGCCCGACGCCGTGGCCACCGCGAGCCCGTTCGCCGGCCAGCCGGGAGCGATCGCGCCGGTGCCGAGCACGTGCTGCGCGAAGATGTTGCTCGCGCCCGTCCGTGAGTCCTCCCAGGCCACGATCGCGCCGTGAATGCCATCGGAAGCGATCGTGGGATTGGCCTGGACACCCGGAGCCAGCGTCAGCGCGCGCCCGTTCACCGGCCACGCCGGATCGACGACGCCCGAGCTCTTCACGTGCTGCGCGAAGATGTCGACGTTGGTCGGGCTCAAGCGGAAGTCGTGCCAGGTGACGATGGCGCCGCCCGAGCCGTCGGACACCAGGTCGGGAACCGCCTGCGTCGAGGGCGCCGTGCTGAGCGCGATGCCGTCGGCCGGCCAGTTGGGATCGACGGCTCCGGAAGCCAGGACGTGCTGGGCGAAGATGTCGAAGCCCGAGGCGGAGCTGCGTTCGTCCATCCAGGTGACGATCGCGCCGCCCGCACCATCGGAGGCGATCCTCGGCAACAGCTGATCGCCACGGACCGTGCACAGCGCGCGTCCGTTCGCGGGCCACGCCGGATCGACGACGCCGGAGCGGAGGACGTGCTGGGCGAAGATGTCGAAGCTGGTGTTCTGGTTGCGACCGTCCTGCCAGGCGATGATCGCCCCGCCGGTGCCGTCGGAGACGATCACGGGCGGCCCCTGGCCCTCGAACGCCGTGGCCTGCGTGGCAGCGTCACCCAGCACCGACAGCCCATCCACCGGCCATGCGGGGTCCAGTTCGCCAGAGCCCAGCACGCGCCGTGCGAAGATGTTGAGCCGCGGGTCGCGGAAGTCCTGCCAGACCACGATCGCACCCGAGGCGCCATCCGTGGCGACCTGCGGGACGTTCTGATCCTTGATGGCCGCCGTGAGCTGGCGACCCAGCGTCGGCCAGTCGGCCGACGCTGGTGGGGCCACGAATGCCGCGGCGAGCAGGCTGCTTGCGAGTGCAACGACCAGCCGGGCGCGCATGGCTACCTCCGCGCCATCGACGTGCCGGGCTGCGCCTGCGGCTCGCCGAAGATGAAGTTGTCCACGACCACGACGTCGACGGTGCCGCCGTCGCTGACGTCGTTCGCGCCCAGGTTGCCGTTGCCACAGACGATGTGGACGCGGGCCACGACGGCCGCGTCGAACTTGAGGCCCAGGAACGACAGACCGTTGGCGTCAGACCGGCGCGGCACGAAGAACCGGCCGAGGCTCCTGCCGTCCTTGTCCATGGGCTCGATCGACGTCACGTTGTCGACGTCGACGTCGGAGAACACGGCGCCGAAGCCGGTGACCACGGCTGGCGTCACGGCGCCAGGCACCCGGAACACCGCGTCGATCACGTGGCCGAAGACGGCGGAGAACATCAGTTTCGGGCTGAACGGCTTGAACTCGTCGGCGTAGTTCGGATTGAGCTCGGTGAAGCTCAGGCTGTCGTTACGAAACGTGCCGCCTTCGTAGATCAGGCCCGTCGCACTGAAGAAGTCGAGCGGGAAGCCGTTCTGATTGTTGAACGGTCTCGCGCCGGCACCGTCCCAGTTCACTTCACGCCGCCCCTGGAGGAGTGGACCGGGATTGGCGCCGTTCGCGGGGTCGCCCAGCAGCGTGCGGAAATCGGCGACCTTGGTGGCGATGTCACCGGTCGCGGTGACGACGGTGGCCTGAGGGCCGGGCGCCGGCTGCGTCGGCGACGAGTCGTCCTTGGAGCAGCTCGACAGCACCACGGCTGCCAGCACGGCGAACAGGACAAGAAGATGTTTGGCGTTCATCTCGTGAATCTCCTCGTGCGGGTGGGGTCAGCTACGGCGGGCACGCGGATCGCGCTCGCGATGAGTCGGTGGCGCGGGGGCGCAGCGGCCGGCGACGCGTCCGTCGTCGCTTGCTGAGTCCTTTGCGTCGCTGGGGTAAGATGCGGGAGTCACGGCGAGGCATCAGGTCAATGACTGACCGCGTGTCGGGAAAACATGTCCGAGTGTCCGGACACGATGTCCGCGATGGCTCGAAGTGCGCGGGGGCTTGCAGTACGTCCACCGGTGAGCGCCGAGAAGAAACTTCGGCACGAGGCGGCCGCCAGCTAGGGGCGCGATGACCAAGGACACGCTTTCAGATCTGCTGCGTGCCGTGCGGTTGACCGGCGCGGTGTTCTACTACGTGAAGGGCTACCCGCCGTGGGCGGTCGAGAACCCTCACGTGCGCGAGATCATTCCCTCGATCATGCCGGGCGTGGAACACATGATCATGTTCCATGCACTCGTGCGCGGCACCTGCTGGGCGGGGACCAGCGATGAGCCGCCGATCCCGATGCAGGCGGGCGACGTCGTGCTCTTCCCGCAGGGCGATCCCCACATCATGTCCAGCGCCCCCGGCCTGCGCGCGATGAGCGGAGGGGTCGGGTTCTTTTCCCAGCGGCCGCCGCAGTTGCCTTATGCGCTGAGCGTCAAGTCGGAGAGCCTCACGACGACGCACGTCGATGACGACCCCGAGCAGAGCGCCAAGGTGGTCTGCGGCTTCTTGGGACTCGACGCGCGGCCCTTCAATCCGCTGCTCGCCTCACTGCCCCGGGTGCTTCGCGTGCCCGGCAGCACGATGGGCGCGGACTCCTGGGTGGCGACGCTGATGAGGGCGGTCGTGACCGAGGCGGACGCCAAGCGACCGGGTGGCGAGGCCGTGCTGGCGCGCATGAGCGAGATGCTGTTCGTCGAGGCGCTGCGCCGCTATGTCGACACGTTGCCGGCAGAGGAGACCGGCTGGCTCGCCGGGACACGGGATCCCGCCGTGGGACGCGCGCTGTCGCTGATCCACGAACACCCTTCTGAGTCCTGGACTGTCGAGCGATTGAGCGAGGACGTCGGGCTGTCGCGCTCGTCGCTGCACGAGCGTTTCATGCAGCTGATTGGCCAGCCGCCGATGCAGTACCTGACGAACTGGAGGATGCAGCTCGCCGCGAGCCGGCTGCGCGACACGAGCGCCAAGCTGATGGAGGTGGCGTCGGACGTCGGCTACGAGAGCGAGGCGGCGTTTTCGCGGGCGTTCAAGAGAGTCTCGGGACTGTCGCCGGGGGCGTGGCGGAAGCAGAGACGGGGGGGGTGAGGGGGGCGCTGCAGGCCCGCGGCGGTTGCCGGCCGCCAAACCCCTACCCACTCGCCTCCTTCGCCTGCACGAGCTGGCGGTCCAGATCCGCGGCGATTCAGGGGTGACCGCGGAGCAGAGCGTCCGGGACGAGCTCTGATCGGGGGTGGGCCAGCGTCCCCCGCGGCGCGCTCGTCGCCACATTTCGCACGCTCGGCCCCCGCGGACGCTTGGGCATGTATTTCCGACATCCGGTCAGAAGCGCTCGCACCAGGCCCGCATCCTAAACCCCTCGAACGCAGCCTCAATTCTATAGACGGCACGAAGCGCATTCCAGGCACGAGACGATGATTGTCCGCGTCTGTGACGGGCACACGGGTACTTTCGAAGGAGATTCCCGAATGACGCACGTCGGACTCGAGCCCCGGCAAGTGGTGTCCACGGATGCACTCACGACGCTCCGCGCGGGCCTCCGTGGCTCGCTCCTCCTGCCCGGCGAGCCGGGCTACGAGGAGGCGCGCACGATCTGGAACGCGATGGTCGACCGCCGGCCGGCGTTAGTCGTTCGGGCCGCCGGAGCGGCCGACGTGATCCTCGCGGTCGGCTTCGCGCGCGAGGCCGGACTGCCGCTGGCCGTGCGCGGCGGCGGGTACAACATCGCCGGCAACGCGGTGGTCGAGGGTGGCCTGATGCTCGACCTCTCGCCGATGAGATCCGTGCGCGTGGACCCGGTCGCCCGCAGGGCCCGCGTCGAACCGGGAGCGACGCTGGCCGAGTTCGATCGCGAGGCGCAGTCGTTCGGCCTGGCGACGCCGCTGGGGATCAACTCCACGACCGGCGTGGCGGGGCTGACGCTCGGCGGCGGATTCGGATGGACCAGCCGCAGGTACGGCCTCACCGTGGACAACTTGCTGTCGGCGGACATCGTGACCGCCGATGGCAGGCTCCTGCGCGCAAGCGCGGACGAGAACGACGACCTGTTCTGGGCGGTGCGCGGCGGCGGCGGCAACTTCGGCGTGGCGACGTCGTTCGAGTACCAGCTCCACCCGATCGGACCGCAGGTGCTGGCCGGCCTGATCGTCCATCCGCTCGCGCAGGCGAAGGAGCTGCTCGAAGGCTATCGCCGGTTCGTGGCCTCCGCCCCCGACGAGGTCACCGCGTGGGTGGTGCTGCGGAAGGCGCCCCCGCTTCCGTTCCTGCCCGCCGACGTGCATGGCACGGACGTGCTCGTGTTCGCGGTCTGCGCGGTCGGCGACATGGCTGCGGCGGAGCGAGCGCTCGCGCCGCTGCGGGCACTCGGCAGGCCGATCGCCGACGTGATCGGCCCCACGCCATTCGCCGGATGGCAGACCGCGTTCGACCCGCTGCTCACGCCCGGCGCTCGGAACTATTGGAAGTCGCACGACTTCAAGTCGCTCGAGGACGGCTACCTCCGCGTGCTCATCGAGTCCGCCGAGCGGTTGCCGACGGCCGAGTCCGAGATCTTCCTTGCCCACCTGGGCGGAGCGATCAATCGCCACGCGTCCACGGCCACCGCGTACCCGCACCGCGACGTGGATTTCGTCGTGAACGTCCACGCGCGCTGGCGGGATCCCGGCGACGACCAGGCGAACATCGCGCGCACGCGCGAGCTGTTCGACGCGGCGGCGCCGTTCGCCACCGGCGGCGTCTACGTGAACTTCATGCCCGACGA
The DNA here is from genome assembly GCA_035606545.1 of Candidatus Methylomirabilota bacterium. Classification (GTDB taxonomy): domain Bacteria; phylum Eisenbacteria; class RBG-16-71-46; order RBG-16-71-46; family RBG-16-71-46; genus JAIOPA01. The sequence continues at coordinate 66 of DATNFC010000077.1, read as the reverse complement.
CGATCGCGGCCGGGTGCAGAACGGCGCCTATGCTTCGAACTACGCGCGCCTGGCGAGGCTCAAGGC
>DATNFC010000076.1:0-7739 GCA_035606545.1 Candidatus Methylomirabilota bacterium | reverse complement strand
CTCGACTCATGCACTGGGTGAGAAGTCGCGCCTGCTCGCGCGCCAGGGCGCCAAGCTGGCCCGGAATGCGCGCGAGGTGGTGGGCACGCCCGCGTTCGTGGCCGGGTCCATGGGCCCGCTCGGCGCCGCGCTCGCACCGTTCGGCACCATCTCCACCGCGCAGGCCGAGGCCGCGTTCCGCGCGCAGGCCGAGGGCCTGCTCGAGGGCGGCACCGACGTGTTCATCCTCGAGACGTTCCAGGACCTCACCGAGATCCTGGCCGCGCTGCGAGCGGTGCGCGCGGTCACGGCCGAGCTTCCCGTGCTCGCGCAGATGACGTTCGGCGAGGACGGCAAGACGCGCTACGGCCACACGCCGGCGCTCGTCGTGCGCGCGCTCAAGCAGGCCGGCGCCTCCGTCGTCGGCGTGAACTGCGGCGTCGGGCCGCAGGCCACGCTCGAGATCATCGAGCAGGTGATCGCCGCCGCCGACGGCACGCCGGTGTCGGCGATGCCGAACGCCGGGCTGCCGCAGTTCGTCGAGGGCCGCTACGTCTACCTCTCGAGCCCCGACTACTTCGCGGATTTCGCGGCGCGTGCGGCCGGGCTCGGGGTGCGGCTGATCGGCGGCTGCTGCGGCACCACGCCGGCGCACGTGAAGGCGATGCGCGAACGACTGGCCTCGCACCTCCCCGCCGAGGCGCTGCCGAGTGGCGCCGAGGTGCGCGTGCTGGAGCCGGTGAGCGCGGTCATGGCCGCGCCGAACCTCGAGACCTCCGCGGAGAGCGACGAGCCGTCGCTGCTGCGCCGCATGCGCACGCGCTTCACGGTGAGCGTGGAGATCGATCCGCCACGCGGCATCCAGACGAGCAAGGTGATGGCCGGCGCACGGCTCATGGCCGAGCGCGGCGTGGACTGCATCAATATCGCGGACAGCCCGATGGCGCGCATCCGCATGAGCGCGATGGCGCTCGCCTACCAGATCCATCGCGAGCTGCCGGCGATGGAGCTGATCCTCCACTACACGACGCGCGACCGAAACCTGATGGCGCTCCAGAGCGAGCTGCTGGGCGCGCACGCGCTGGGCTTGCGCAACATCCTGTGCCTGACCGGCGACCCGCCGAGCCTCGGCGACTACCCGAACATGACCGCCGTGTTCGACACCGACTCCGTGGGGCTCATCAAGATCGTGCGCCGGCTGAACGAGGGCGCCGACCAGGCCGGGTCGTCGATCGGCGGCCGCACCGCGTTCGCGATGGGCTGCGGCGTCAACCCCACCGCTGATGACCTGACGCAGGAGCTGGAGCGCTTCCAGCGCAAGCTCGACGCCGGCGTGCAGTTCGTGATGACGCAGCCCGTCTACGAGCTGGACAGCTGGAAACGCTTCCTCGACCGCCTCGGCGGCATGCCGAAGGTGCCGCTGCTGATCGGCATCCTGCCGCTGCAGTCGTTCCGGCACGCGGAGTTCCTGCACAACGAGGTCCCCGGCATCCAGGTGCCGGAGTGGATCCGCCGGCGGCTCCACGACGCCGGCAACGAGGGCCAGAAGGTGGGTGTGGATCTCGCGCGCCAGCTGCTCGTCGAGGCGCGCGACCTCGCGAACGGCGTCTATCTGATGCCGTCGTTCGGCCGCTACGAGAACTGCCTCGACGTGCTCGAGGGCGTGCTGGACGGAGCGCGCGGGCGGAGCTGAGGGCGCGGGCACTGCGGTTCGCGGAAACACCCGACCGCAGATTCAGGCGATACCCCGATGGCGCTTTTCCTTTGCGTCAACGAACATTGACGCAAGCTGGACCTCTGCCCACGTCGAGTCCGTCGCCGCCGCTGCGAACATCCCGGAGACTCCGTGCGCACCCTCCGCTCGCTCCCGCTGCTGGTGCTCGTCGGCCTGCTCACCGCCCGCGCGCACGCTTCGTCGATCGAAACCGCGTTCCCCACATTCGACCCGGGCAGCTCCCTCAACGCGTCGGCGGCCTCGGGTGACACGCTGTTCCTCGCCGGCCACGCACGCTGGGCGGGCCCGCTCACCGGCGGCGGCGTGCCGCTGGACGGGCTCACCATGACGGCGCCCACGGGGTTCCCGCACGTGAACGGGCACGTGCTCGCCGCCACGCCCGACGGCAGCGGCGGCTGGTACATCGGCGGCACGTTCACGCACGTCGGTGGCCGGCCGCACGTGAACCTCGCGCACGTGAACGCGAACTTGAGCGTGGACAACTGGGCACCGTCCTCGAACAACGACGTCATCACGCTCCTGGCCACGCCGACCGAGGTCTACTTCAGCGGCACGTTCACGGCGGTGAACGGCCAGCCGAGCACCGGCTTCGCGGCCGTCGCCCGCACCACGGGCGCGACCACGTTCAACCCGCCGATGGGCGGGCTCGTGGCGGCCCTCGCCACCGACGGGAACCGCCTGTTCGCGGGGGGCGACTTCGCCAGCGCGAGCAACCAGCCGCGCACGCGCCTGGCCGCCTACCGCCTCGCGGATCACGCGCTCACGGGCTGGACGGCGCCTGCGAACGCACTCGTCGCCGCGCTGCGGTTCGCGAACGGCGTCGTCTACGTGGCCGGGAACTTCAACACCGTCATGGGTCTCCCCCGCGGCGGGGCCGCGGCGCTGGATCCCGTGACCGCGGAACCCACCGCATGGGACCCGCACATGGGGAGCTTCGCCACCTACGGCGTGCGGGCGCTGATTCCGGTCGGCGACCGCGTCTACCTGGGGGGCGGCTTCACGCAGATGGGCGGGCTCAGCCGGCTGGGCCTCGCCGCCGTGGACACGGCGTCGGGCGCGCTCACGACGTGGGACCCGCAGGTGCGCAACACGTCGCCGGGGTCCTCGGGCGCGACCGTCACGAGCCTGGAGCTCTCCGGCTCGCGCGTGGTCGCCGGCGGCACGTTCGAGGCGGTCGGCGCCGTCGCGTGCAGCAACCTCGCGTGGCTGGACGCCACGACGGGCGTGCCCCTCCCCGGCTCACCCGAGGCACCGGGCGAGGCGCGGGCGCTCGCTTCCTCCGGCTCGAGGCTCTACGTGGGCGGCAGGTTCTCGACACTGGGTGCCTCGCGCCGCGGCGACCTGCTCGCGCTGCGCATCTCGACCGGCGAGCTGCTGCCGTGGGCCCCCGACGCGACCCGCGACCGCGCCGAGGTCATCTTCGGCAACGTGCTCGTGCACACGTCGAGCCTGACCTCGATCGCCGTCGACGCCGAGCGGGTGTACGTGGGACAAAGCTTCTTCGAGGGGGCCGCCGGCTCGGACGTGGGCGAGGTCGTCGCCTACTCGCGCGAGACCGGCGCGAAGCTGTGGGAGCGCCCCATGTACCGGACCGTGAGCGCGCTCGCCGTCCGCGACACGGTGCTCTACGTCGGCGGCGAGTTCTTCTCGCCGTCGCGCGCCGTCGTCGCCGTGAGCGCGGCGACCGGCGCCGAGATCCCCTGGGGCGTCGACGCCGATGCGCGGGCGTACGCGCTCCAGGCGACGAGCGCCGGACTCGTGGTCGGCGGCGTGTTCACGAGCCTCGGCGGCCAGCCACGGAGCCACCTCGCCATGCTCGACTACGCGACCGGCGAGGCGACCGCCTGGGATCCCGAGCCGGACGCCGCGGTGTGGTCGCTCGCGGCCGCGGGCAAGACGCTGTTCTGCGGCGGCGACTTCACCAGCATCGCCGGTCGACCGCGCACGCGTCTCGCCGCACTGGCGCTCGACACCGGGGAGCCGGACGGTTGGGCTCCCGCCGCCAATGCCACGGTGCGCGCGCTCGACTACGAGCAGGGCGTGCTGTACGTCGGCGGCGGCTTCACCACGGTCGCCGGCCAGCCGCGCACCGGCCTCGCCGCGTTGAACCCCTCGAGCGGTGCGGTGCTGCCGCTCGAGGCGGGGCTCGGGTTGGGGCACGCGGTGGCGAGCATCGTGGCCGCCGCGGGGCACACGTTCGCCTCCGGCTCGCAGACCTCGGCCGGCACCGAGCCGACCCAGGCGCTGACCGTCGTCGCGGGGCCCGGGTCGCTGCCCGACAGCGACCGCCCCGGCGGGCGCGCGGGTCGCGCGACGCTGCGCATCGAGCCCCAGCCCGCGCGCACGGTCGCGAGCGTCAAGCTGCGCCTGCCCCGCGAGACGGACGCCGAGATCGGGCTCTACGACCTCAACGGTCGTCGGCTCGCGATTCTGGAGCCTTGGGGCCATCGCCCAGCGGGCGAGGTCACCGTGGCGCTCGAGGCGCGCAAGCTCCCGCCCGGGATCTACCTCGTGCGCGCGATCACGCCCGAGGGCGACATCGCGGGCAAGCTCGTGATCCTTCCCTAGCCTCCGGTTGAGAATCGGGGGAGCGCGCCGGTTGGGTTCTCAACCACAGCCCGCCGCGTCAGCGGCCGAAGCGCTGTTTCCACTCCGCGAGTCGCTGCAGCGCCTCGATCGGCGTCATGGCGTCGGGCGAGAGCGCGCGCAGCGCCTCGGCGAGCGGGTGCTCGGCAGGCGGCGCCGCCTCGAACAGCGGCAGCGGTACTGCGGCCTTCGGACGCGTGCCGCGGCGGGGCTTTTCCAGCTCCTCCACCGTGCGCTCGCTCTCCAGCTCCTCGAGCACGACCTGCGCGCGCTCGATCACGCTCGCGGGCAGCCCCGCGAGCCGCGCGACGTGGATGCCATAGCTGCGGTCGGCGGCGCCGTCGGCGACGCGGTGCAGGAACACCACGCCGTCGCCCCACTCCTTCACGGTGACGTGCGCGTTCGCGAGCCGCGGCAGCTTGTCCGCGAGCTGTGTCAGCTCGTGGTAGTGGGTGGCGAAGATCGTGCGTGGGCAGGCGCCCCCGTTGTGAAGGTGCTCGGTCACCGCCCACGCCAGCGCCAGGCCGTCGTACGTGGCCGTACCCCTTCCGATCTCATCGAGTAGCACGAGCGATCTCGCAGTCGAGGACATGAGAATGTCGGCGGTCTCGCGCATCTCGACCATGAACGTGCTCTGCCCCGCACCCAGCCGGTCGGCAGCACCCACGCGCGTGAACAGCCGGTCCACGAGGCCGATCGTGGCCCGCGCCGCCGGCACCCAGGACCCGGCCTGCGCGAGCAGCACGAGCAGCGCCGTCTGCCGCAGGTACGTGCTCTTGCCGCCCATGTTCGGCCCGGTCAGCAGCACGATCTGGCGCTCGCGCGCGTCCAGCCGCACGTCGTTCGCCACGAACTCGCCGCGCGGCAGCAGCCGCTCCACCACCGGATGGCGCACGCCCTCGGCGACGAGCCGGTCGGAGTCCTCGAGCTGCGGCCGCGTCCACTCGTAGCGCGCCGCGGCCTCGGCGAGCGCCGCCTCGGCGTCCAGCCGCGCCAGCGCGTCGGCCGCGGCCTGGAGCGCGGCAACGTGCCGCGCGGCTTCCTCGCGCAGCGACACGAACAGCTCGTGCTCGCGCGCGCGCAGCTTGTCCTCTGCCGCCAGCACCTCCGACTCCTGGCGTTTCAGCGCCGGCGTCACGTAGCGCTCGGCGTTCGTCAGCGTCTGCCGCCGCTCGTAGTCGGCGGGGACCTTGTCGCGGTGCGCGTTCGTGATCTCGAGGTAGTACCCGAACACCTTGTTGTAGCCCACCTTCAGGCTGGGGATGCCGCTGCGCGCGCGCTCGCTCGCCTCCAGCTCCGCGATCCAGCGCTTCCCCGAGTGCGCGACCGCGTACAGCGAGTCGCGTACCTCGTCGAAGCCCTCGCGGATGATCTCGCCCTCGCTCGCGGACACCGGCGGCTCGTCGACGAGTGCCGTCCGCAGGCGTGCGGCCAGATCGGGCGGCACGTCGAGCGCGCGCACGACGTCCGCGAACGCGTCCCCTTCCGCCTCGGAAAGCCTCTCCGCGAGGACCGGCAGGCGCGCGAGCGCGTCGCGGAGCGCTCCCAGCTCGCGCGGTGAGGCCTTGGCGCAGGCGATGCGCGCGGCGAGCCGCTCGAGGTCGGGCAGGCCGCGGAGGGATTCGCGGAACGAGCCGCGCGCCGTACCGGCGAGCCATGCTGCGACCGCCTGCTGCCGGGCTTGGATCGCGGCGCGCGTCGCGAGCGGCCGCTCGAGCCAGGCGCGCAGCCGGCGCGCCCCTCCGGCGGTGACGGCGAGGTTCAGGTGGTGCCAGAGCGTGTGCGCCGCCTCGCCGCCCGGCTGCGGCGAGAACATTTCTAGATTCCGCGCGGTGGCGGCGTCGTAGCGGAGCACGGCGTCCTCGCTCCAACGTTCGACACGAGTCATTTGTGTCGCGGGCGCGCCTTGTGCGCGGCTGAGATAATCGAGCGCCGCGGCCGTGGCGGCGAGCGCCAGAGGCAGGTCCGCATGAGCGTCGGCCACGTGCGCGCTCCAGCGCGCGGGTGGCTCCGCCGCCCCCAGGTAGCGCGCGACCGGCACCGACGAGCGCGCGCCCGGCAGGCCGGCGAGTGCCGCGTCCAGCTTCGGCGCCACGTCGTCCTCGACCGGGGCGGGCACCAGCCACTCGGCCACGTGCGTGCGCGACAGCAGCGCCGCGGCATCGGCCCAATCGCACTCGGCGAGCTTCATCTCGCCGGTCGAGGCATCCGCGAGGCAGATGCCCAGCCGCTCGGGGCGCGGCCACAGCGCGGCGAGGAAGTTGTTCGCGCCGCGCTCGAGGAACGTCTCCTGCGTGACCGAGCCCGGCGTCAGCACCTCGGTGACGCCGCGCTGCACGAGCCCCTTCGCCTGCGCCGGATCCTCGAGCTGGTCGCAGATCGCCACCTTGTGCCCCAGCCGCAGCAGGCGGGCGACATAGCCGTCGCGCTGGTGCCACGGGATCCCGCACATCGGCACCGGCTCGGGATCCTGCTTGTTGCGCGACGTGAGCGTGAGGCCCAGGAGCTGCGCGCCGCGCACGGCGTCGTCGAAGAACATCTCGTAGAAGTCACCGAGGCGGAAGAAGAGAAACGCGTCCGGATGCTCACGCTTGGCGGCGACGTACTGGCGCATCAGTGGCGTGCGCGGAGCCGCGCTCTCCGCGACCGGCGCGACGCGCTCGCGGCTCATGGCCGTGACTCCCCACCCGCCGGCGGCAGCAGTGCGGCCTCGAAGCTCCGCGGCCAGCGCTTCGCCAGCCGCTCGCGCGCCGCACGCGCCTCGCCGGCCCGGTGCGCGCGATCGCAGAGCGCCGCGTAGCGTGCGAGTGCCGCAGGCTCGGCCTCACCCGCCGGCCGGTCGAGCAGCCGCCGGAGCACGGTCTGCTCCTTCTCCGGCTCGCCCCCGAGCGCGTACGCGCGCGCGAGCCCGAGCTGGGCCAGTGCGCGGTACGGCTGCGACAGCATCGCCACCTCCTCGAACGCGGCGCGCGCGCGCCCGGGGTCGCGCTCGCCCAACCAGGCGAGCCCCTGCCGGTAGCGCGCCTCGGTGTGCTCGAGGTTCTGGAGTCGCGCCGCCGCGCGGCCGAACGCGTCGGCCGCGAGCCGGTACTCGCCGCGTGCGTGGTGGAACTGGCCTTCCGCGAACGCGGCCGCCGCGCTCATCGCGGGCGGGCCAGCGGCCTCCAGGCGACGCAGCGCCGGGCCCAAGCTGTCCGCGGGCAGCCCGCGCGGCAGCCGTGACCACACGTCCTCCATGGCGTGCGTGGGCACGGCGATCGCGAGCAGCGCGACGCACGCGACGAGCGGCAGGACCCTGGCCCTCAGCGGTGAGTGCATGGGCGGGCGAGTCTAGGCTGCGCCGCCGGCCCGCGCCACCGCGGATGGAAGCGAGAAGGCCGGTCCGCCTCGCGGCGGACCGGCCCGTCGTTACTGCCGAGCGGCGAGCCTACTCCTCGTC
>DATNFC010000075.1:0-4069 GCA_035606545.1 Candidatus Methylomirabilota bacterium | reverse complement strand
GAAATCGCGGATCTCGTCGGCGAAGTACATGGTGTGGAGCATCAGGCCGTTCTGCGAGGCGCGGATCAGGACCATGTTCTCCTTGCCGCGCATCACGTACCTGGCGAGCGCCACGCGGCCGGACTGCTTCATGGTGTCGGTCAGCAGCCGGTACGCCTTCTCGCCGCCCTTGTCGGGGCCGAGGTAGTACGTCTTCTCGAAGTAGATCGGGTCCACCTGGTCGAGCGGCACGAACTCGGCGATGTCGATCATCCGCGACGCCTCGCCCTCGAGGGCCTTCAGCTCCTCGTCGGTGAACTGGACGTACTGGTCCTTGCTGAACTCGTAGCCCTTGACCAGCGAGCCCCGCTCCACGACCTCGTTGCAGGTGGGGCAGATCTGCTGCTGCTTGATCCGGCCGCCGCATTTCGGGTGGAGCTGGTTGAAGGAGACGCCACCGGCCGACGCGGCCGTGAACATCTTGATCGGGATCGAGACCAGGCCGAACGAGATGTTGGCCGATCCGATGGAATGGGCAGGCATCTGGATTCCCTCCTCGCCATGAGGTGGTGGTCATTGAGGCTAGCACCGTGATTAACTGCCCTCAATCCACGTTCATCGGCTTGACCCTTCAGGAACGTCACGTCCCACATGCCCGCACGACGCGGCTCTTCGTCCAAGCCATCCCAAAAGCCCGCGCGCAAGCGTGAGCCCGCCGCGGATCCCGCGCCGACCGCATTGCCCGCTCCGGACCCGCCGTCGCCACTCGCGGCGTACCGGAAGAAGCGCGACCCCGAGCGCACCACCGAGCCGTTCGGCAGCGCGGTCCAGGCGGCGCCGGGAGTCGCGCGCGGCACGGCGCCGCAACTGCACTTCATCGTCCAGGAGCATTGGGCGCGCAACCTGCACTTCGATCTTCGCCTCGAGCTCGACGGTGTCCTGAAGAGCTGGGCGGTGCCGAAGGGCCCGAGCGTGCGCGCCGAGGAGAAGCGACTCGCGGTGCACGTGGAAGATCACCCGCTCGAGTACTCGAACTTCGAAGGCGTGATCCCCTCCGGCAACTACGGCGCCGGCTCGGTGATCGTCTGGGATCGCGGCCCCTACCGCTCGTTCAAGCCGGAGTCGGTGCGTGAGCTCTACGAGCGCGGCCTCATCGAGATCGAGCTGTTCGGGCACAAGCTGGGCGGCAAGTGGACGCTCGTCCGCACCCGGAGCCAGAAGGAGTGGCTGCTCCTGAAGAAGAAGGACGCGGCCGCCGCCGACGTGGACGCCATCGAGCGCTGGCCGCGCTCGGTGATCACCGGACTCACCGTGCAGGAGATGAAGGACGCGAACGCCTGGCTCGCCGCGCTGCGCGCGCACGTGGCCGGAACGGGCGCGCCGCGCGCCGACGTGCGCGCCGCTCAGGTCAAGCACATGCTCGCGACGCTCGAGGAGCGGCCGTTCACACGCAAGGACTGGCTGTTCGAGATCAAGTACGACGGCGTGCGCGTGATCGCCGAGCGTCGCGGTGACGAGGTGAGGATGTTCGGCCGGAGCGGCGAGGACATCACCGCGCGCTATCCCGAGATCGCCACGGCGATCGGCGAGCTCGCGGTCCCGAACCTCGTCCTGGACGGCGAGATCATCGCCTACGACGAGTCCGGACGCCCGAGCTTCGGCCGCCTGCAGAAGCGCATGCTGCTGAGCAAGCCCCGCGACATCGCCGCGGTGATGGCACGCGTGCCGGTGCGCGCCGTGTTCTTCGACTGCCTCGCGCTCGAGGGCCACGACCTGCGCAAGCTGCCTCTGCGCGAGCGCAAGGACATCCTCGCCCGCGCGCTGCCACCCGCGGGCATCGCCCAGTCGGCGGACCACATCGAGGCGCAGGGCGAGGCGTTCTACGAGGCCGCCTCGGAGATGGGCCTCGAGGGCATCATCGGCAAGCGCGCCGACAGCAGCTACACGGGTCGGCGCTCGGGGGAATGGGTCAAGCTCAAGTGTCAGCGTCGGCAGGAGTTCGTGATCGGCGGCTGGACGGATCCGCGCGGCAGCGGCCGGCACTTCGGCGCGTTCCACGTCGGCGTGTACGAAGACGGCAAGCTCCGCCACGTGACCCGCGTCGGCAGCGGGTTCGACGACGCGTTCCAGGACAAGCTGTGGCCGGAGCTCCAGGCGCTCGCGCGCAAGGACTCGCCGTTCGCAGACACCGGCCCGAACACGCGCGCCGACCATTGGGTCGAGCCGCGCCTCGTGTGCGAGGTGCGCTTCACCGAGTGGACCGGCGACGGGGGGCTGCGCCATCCGATCTTCCTCGGCATGCGCACCGACAAGAAGCCGGAGGACGTGCGCCGGGAGGACCCGCACGCGGCGGTCGACGAACCCGTCGTCGAGGAGGTCGCACCCGAAGCGGCTGACGCCCCGGCCGAGGCGCCGGACGCGCCCGCGCGCCCCGCCCGCAGGGCCGCCCCCGCCGAGCGCGTCGTGCGGCTGAGCAACCTCAAGAAGGTGTTCTGGCCCGACGAGGGCTACACGAAGTCCGATCTCATCCAGTACTACGAGACGGTCGCACCGCTCATGCTCCCCTACCTCCGCGATCGCCCCATCGTGCTCACGCGCTACCCGGACGGCATCAAGGGCAAGTCGTTCTTCCAGAAGGACGCGCCCGTGTTCGTGCCCGACTGGATCCGCACCGAGACCGTGTACTCCAAGGATTCCGATCGCGACATCAAGTTCTTCGTCCTCGACGACGTCGAGTCCCTGCGTTACGTGGCCAATATGGGCACGATTCCGATCCACATGTGGAGCGCGCGGTCGGGCACGCTCGAGCAGCCGGACTGGCTCGTGATCGACCTCGATCCCAAGGGCGCGCCGTTCACGCAGGTGGTCGAGGTAGCGAAGGTCGCGCGCAAGATCCTCGAGGAGCTGGAGCTGCCGAGTCATCCGAAAACCTCGGGCCAGTCCGGCCTCCACATCCTCGTCCCGCTCGGCCGGAAGTACACGCACGCGGAGTGCAAGACGTTCGCGCGGCTGCTCGCCACGCTCGTCCAGCACGAGACGCCCGAGATCTCCACGCTGGCGCGCCCGCTGCACGCGCGCGCCGGCAAGGTCTACGTCGACTGGGGACAAAATGGGCACGGCGTGACGATCGTGGCACCGTACTCGCTGCGGCCGGTGCCCGGTGCGTCCGCGTCGTGTCCGCTCAAGTGGAGCGAGGTGAACGCGAAGCTCACCCCGGCGCAATTCACGCTGAAGACGTTGCCGAAGCGGTTCGAGAAGATGGATGATCCGCTCGCCGGCGTGCTGGGTCCCGGCATCGACATGGGGACGGCGATCGCCGCGATCGAGGAGCGCATGCGCAGAACGGACGACGCGTGACCCCCACCACCGCAGCGCTCGAGCGTCGGCTGCGCGTGTCGGGGAGCATCGAGGTCTCGGCGCTGCTCCTGTCCCCGGCGAGCCCGCGGGCGCTCTACGTGCTCGCCCACGGCGCCGGCGCCGGCATGCGGCACGCGTTCATGGAGGCGATGGCGCAGCGTCTCGCGGCGCGCGGCGTCGCCACGCTGCGCTACCAGTTCCCGTACACGGAGAACGGTTCGAGGCGCATCGACCCCGAGCCGCTGCTGTTCGACACGGTGCGCGCCGCGGTCGCGATGGGCCGCGAAGAGGCCGGCGGCGTCCCGCTGATCGCCGGCGGCAAGTCGATGGGCGGCCGCATGACGTCGAGGGCGGCGGCCGCCGACCCGCTCGCCGGCGTCGCGGGCCTCGCGTTCCTCGGCTTCCCGCTCCATCCAGCAGGGCAGCCGGGCATCTCGCGCGCGAAGCATCTCTCCGATGTCGCGCTGCCGATGCTGTTCCTCCAGGGCACGCGTGACACGCTCGCCGATCTCCCGCTGCTGCGCCCGGTCGTCGACAAGCTCGGCAGCCGGGCGACGCTGCACATCGTCGAACACGCCGACCACATGTTCCATGTGCTCAAGAAAACCGGCCGCACCGACGAGTGGGTGATGGACGAGCTCGCCGACACGGTCGCCGCGTGGAGCGACCAGCTCGGGAGCGCGCGCGCGTGAGCGCACGACTGTGGGTCGGCACCAGCGGCTACTCGTTCGAC
>DATNFC010000074.1:0-5525 GCA_035606545.1 Candidatus Methylomirabilota bacterium | reverse complement strand
GAACGGGCTGTGCGGGAAGAACGCGCTGCGCGGAAAACCCGCGAGTCCGAGCACCCACGGGTCGACCATGCCCTGGTAGCCGAGGTTGTGGATCGTGAACACGGTCGCCGTGGCGGCGAACGTGGGCTCATCGGCGTCGTGCGTGCGCACGAAGCACGGCGCCCACGCGGCCTGCTGGTCGTGCGCGTGCACGATGTCGAACGGCTCGCCGAAACCCTTGATCGCCTCGATCGCGGCGCGGGTGAAGAACAGGAAGCGCTCGGCGTTGTCGGGGTAACCCTCGTGCGTGCTCGGATCGTCGTAAAAGCCCGGGCGGTGGAAGAAGCGCCGGTCGCCGGCGTGGTCCACGAGCAGCACGCTCGGCAGGTCATCGGGGCCTTCGGCGATGGCGAATCTTGCAGGCTCGTGGCCCATGCCCCACGGCACGAGCGTCCCCGAGAGGTCGTTCAACCGCCAGCCCGGGGGCAGGGAGATGTCGCGCCAGTGCGGGATCGCCACCACAACGCGGTGCCCGCGCCGCACCTGCTCGGCGGAGAGCGCGCCCACGACGTCGCCCAGCCCTCCCACCTTCGCGAACGCCCCCATCTCGCTCGACAGGTGGACGACCGAATAGCGCTGCGTCACGGTTCGCTGGCGCTCCGGTCCGGGACTACGTGCGCGCGCCCACGTCGCGCAGGAACTGCGCGGCGTCCTCGGGCGGCGTGGGGTTGATGTAGAAGCCCGAGCCGATCTCGAACCCGGCGACACGGGTCAGGATCGGCATGATCTCCAGGTGCCAGTGGAAGTAGGGCAGGTCGGGATCGGCGAGCGGCGCCGTGTGCAGCACCAGGTTGTACGGCGGCGAATCCAGCGCCGCGTTCAGCCGCCCGAGCGTCTCCTTGAGCGTGGAGGCCAGCTCGCGCAGCTCGTCGACGTCCTCGAGCGTGTGGAACGCGGCGCGGCGCGCCACGGGCAGGATCCAGGTCTCGAACGGGAACCGCGGCGCGAACGGCGCCAGCACGATGTAGCGCCCGGTGCGAAGGATCACGCGCCGGCCCTGCCCCTCGCCCGTCTCCTGGTCGATGATGTCCGAGAACACCGGCCGCTCCTTCAGCTCGAAGTAGCGGCGCGCTCCGTCCAGCTCCTCCTGCACCATCTTGGGGATGATCGGCGTGGCGATGATCTGGCTGTGCGAGTGCTCGAGCGTGGCGCCGGCGCCGGCGCCGTGGTTCTTGAACACGAGCACGTAGCGGAAACGCGTGTCCTTCTTGAGATCCAGCATGCGCTCCCGCCACGCCACCAGCACGCGCTGGATCTGTTCCACGGGCAGGTCGGCGAGCTGGAGCGTGGCGTCCGGTGTCTCGATCACCACCTCGTGGGCGCCGATGCCGTTCATCTTGTCGTAGAGGCCCTCGCCGCGCCGGTCGAGCGAGCCCTCGATCTCGAGCGCCGGGAACTTGTTCGGCACCACGCGCACGAGCCAGCCCGGACCGTCGCGCTTACCGGCCGCAGGGCGCACCGCATAGACCTCGGGCGGTGTCATGTCCTCGCGGCCCTCGGTGAACGGCGAGAACGCCTGCGCGCCGTTCGCCGCGGCCGTGAAGTGCCCGGGCCGCCGGCTCCGCTCGGTGGAAATGATGACCCAGCGGCCGACAACGGGGTCTTTGCGCAGTTCGGGCATCGGATCCTCGCGGGACCTACACGTTACAAGACGGTGCAAACCGAGGGAGTCTAGCGCAGTCCGTGTGCAAACGCCGACTCACGGTCCGGGCGCCTCAGCCGCGGGCCGTGGCGGCGTGGAGCGCGCGCAACGCGGCCTCGGCCCCTGCATCCAGCGTGCGGCCGCGTCGCGAGGTGGCCACGCGCGCGGTGGCGAGGCAGCGCTCGAGCTCGTGCTCGCTCATGCGCTCGCCGTCCCACCACGCGAACGCCGGCACCTGCTTCGGTACGAAGCGTCCGCCGCCGAAGAGATTCGCCGCCACGCCGATCGACGCGCCGGTCGGCAGCAGCGAGCCGATGCCGGTCTTGACGTGCGCACCGACGAGCGCGCCCACCTTGGACGAGCGCGAGTCCACCTCGTGACCGTCCACCCACACGCGGACGTGGCCGTAGTTGTTCTTCAGGTCGCTCGTGGTCGTGAGCGCGCCCAGGTTCACCCACTCGCCGACAACGCTGTGGCCGATGAAGCCATGGTGGCGCTTGTTCGCGTAACCCTGCCAGATGCTGGCCTCCACCTCGCCCGCGATCCGGCACTCGGGCCCGAACGTGCTGCCGCCGATCACGCCGCCCAGAAGCTGCGTGCCCGCGCCCACGACGCACGGGCCCTTCACCAGCGTGTGCGGCTCGATCACCGCGCCGCGCTTGACGGCGATCGGGCCGCTGCTCGCATCCAGCACGGCGAACGCGCCGACGCGCGCGCCCTGGTCGATGGCGATGCGCTCGGGTGATTCGAGGCACGCGAGGCGGTGGACCATGCCCTTCACATCGGCGCGCACCCCAGCGAGGTCGGACGCGATCGCGTCCGCGTTCTGCGCCATCAGCTCCCAGGGCCAGGTGATGAACTCGGCGTCGACCGGCAGCGCCGGCAGTCCCAGCCCGAGCAACACGGTCTCGAAATCCTCGCCGCGACCCATCCCGCCGCGGAGCGAGGCCATCGGCAGCCGGGCGCCGGCGACGCGCCCGTCGCCCACCCACAGCGACGGCGCGCGTGAGTCGAGGGCCGCGGCGAACCATGGCCCCGGGCGTGCTGCGGCGTTGACGACGATCGCCTCCCCAATCGCTTCGCTCGCGGCCTTCCGTGGGGCATCGACCCAGCACGCCATCGCCCCGGCTCGTGCCTCGATCGCCTGCAGCGGCAGCCCGGCGTGTGCGAGCCAGCGGCGGGAGAGGTCGGAGGCGCCGAACACGAGCGCCGGCACCGGCAGCAGGTCGGTGAGCGGCCGCAGCGAGCGCCAGTGACGGTCCTCGTAGAGGACGAGCCCCCGGCTGCTCATGACCGTCCGCGGCGGCGCGCGGGCGCGTGGCTCATTGCTTGCGCTTGCTCGCGGGTACGTGCGCGTGCTTGGGCGCGGGCGGTTTCGCGCTGGTATCGACCAGGAACGCGTCGCTGAAACCGCTGTCCACGGCGCGCTTCTTGAACGCGTCGGCGGTCTCGCGGCTCATGCAGTCGCGCGTGCGGATCTTCAGGTAGCCCTTCTCGGGTACGATCGTGAACGGCGCCATCAGCAGCGACTGCGCCGCCTCGAGGCGCTGGTCGGCCTTCTCCTTCTCGCTCTCGAGCGGCGCCCCCACCTGGAGCCGCCAGCAGGGCCCCGTCGGGGTCGAGGCAGGCGCGCTGCTCGCAGTGCCCGCCGGCGTTCCCGACGCGGCGGCTGCGGCACCGGCGCCGGCCGCGCCCGCTGCGGCAGGGGCCGCGGCACCGGAAGTGGCTCCGCCGGTGGCGGCCGCACCCGAGGCGGTGCCGGTCGCCGCGGGCGCCGACGCGGCCGAGGGCGCGGTGGACGGCGTCTCGTCCCGGGTCACCGTGCTCGTCTCCGTCCCCAGCGGCTGGGTCGCCGTCGGGATCGGAGCGGCCTGGAGCGAGTCGTACGTCGCCGCCGGCGCGACCGCGGTGACCCCCTTGCGCGACGTGTCCGGCGACGGGTTCAACGCCTGCTGTGCCGGCGTCAGCGGTTCGGGGATCCGCGCCAGCACGCGCTGCGCATCCGGCGACGGCGACGTGCTGTCGATCACCGTGGCGACCGGCGTCACGACCGGGACGGGTGCCTGCTCGGCGTGCGTCCCCGTCGTCGACGTCGCGGGCGGAGGCGTCGCGCTCGCGGGCTTCCCGCCTGCGGCGATGGGTGTGCAGCCCGTGGCCGCCGCGAGCACCAGCGTCGCGAACGCGAGGCCCAGCCTTCCGTGAGCGTTCATCCCTGGCTCCTGCGCGCGCGCACCGCCTCGCTGACGCGGCGCACCTGGTCCGTCTCCTCCCGCCGACACACGAGCGTGCCCTGCGGCGTGGCCACGACCACCATATCCGAAAGCCCCAGTGGAGCGGCAGGGAAGCCGTCCCCGACCACGACACAATGGTCGCAGTCCACCGGCACGGCGTCACCCCAGGTGACGTTGCCGCGCGCATCCTGTGGCTGGCGGCGCGCCCACGCGCCCCAGCTCCCGAGGTCGTCCCAGTCGAACGTGGCGTCGATCGTGACCACGTTCGGCGCCGACTCCAGCACCGCGTAATCGACCGAGATCGATTCCAGGCCTGGAAAACGTTCCGTGAGCATCTGCTCGAACTCCCGCGTGGCGCGCGCTGCGAACGAGAGCCCGGCGAACGCGTTCGCGATCGCCGGCCGACCCGCGGCCAGCGCCTGCATGAACGTATGCCGGCCCCACACGAATATTCCGGTGTTCCACGTGTAGTCGCCGCTCGCCACGTACTGGCGGGCGCGCTCGCGGTCGGGCTTCTCCGTGAACCGCGCCACGCGGTTCACGCGGTCTGCAAGCCGGGCGCCACGCTGGATGTAGCCGAAGTTCGTATCGGGACCGCCGGGCATGACCCCGAACGTGACCAGCAGCGGCTCGCGCTCGGCGAGCGTGAACGCCCGTTCGAGGTCGGCAGCGAACGCGGCCTCGTCGTCAATCGCGTGGTCGGAGGGCATGACCACGAACGCGTCGCGCTCGCCGAAGAACGCCGCCGCGGCGGCGATCGCGGGCGCGGTGTTGCGCCCCATGGGCTCGCCGACCACGATCGCGCCCGGGCATTCGCGGGCGCAGGGCTCGACCAGGTCGCGGGCCGTCATCACCACGATGCGCCCCGCCGGGACCGAGCGCGTGGCCCGCGCGAACGTGGCCGCGAGCAGCGAGCGCCCGCCGCTACCAAGCGGCAGGAGCTGCTTGGGCCGCGAGGCCGTGCTCCATGGCCAGAACCGCTCGCCGCGCCCGCCGGCGAGGATGAGCGCTCCGCGCTCCGCGTGGGCTGGGGTCATCGAACGGAAAGGGTTAGCACAGGTGCGCGGCGGGCGTCACGCAACCCTGTCAGCGACCGGGCTTGCGGTGGAAGACCGCGAACGGATCGCCGTGCTCCGGCGTGGCCCCGCGCTCGACCGTGTAATCCGCGGGCTTCGCCCGCGGCCTCTCGTGCGCCTGCGCCCGCTCCCGCGTCTCGCCCCGGTTCCCGCTGCGGCTCATCGCGACTTCCCGGTGATCTCCTCGTAGAGCTTCGCCGTTGACTCCGCGACGTTGTCCCACGAGTAGTGCTGGGCGATGTGCTCGCGCGCCCGCGCGCCGTAGCGCTCGACTTCCTCGGGATGCTGGATCAGGTGCTCGAGCTTCGAACGCAGGTCCTCGACGTCCTTCGAGCGGAAGCTCAACGCGCACTCCTCGGCCACCTCCATGTTCTCGGGGATATGCGAGACCAGCACGCAGCGGCCGTACGACAGCGCCTCGAGCAGCGCGATCGAGAGCCCCTCCATCGTCGACGGCTGAACGACGCAGTAGGCGTTGCTCCACAGCTCCTCGAGCGTCTCGCCGAACACGTAGTCGAGCAGCCGGATGCGATCGCT